>PHFO01000123.1 GCA_002861535.1 Cyanobacteria bacterium M5B4
GGAAGCTGCCAAGCGCTATATTACTGTTTCCCTTAAACGCGAGTTTGCCAGTGAAAACGGGACTGATTTAAGTGCCACATTACCGAAAATGAGTCCACTTAATCCCGAATATAGAACCAAGAAGCAACGTGTTTTCCAAAAAATTGCCGCTTTTATTGAAAAGTACAAAGGCGTTGGCGGGCAGATTTAGGAATACATCAGCGAACAGGAGGCAAAGTATTCAATTTAATAAAATCTAATATTAAGATAGTAAAAATACTATAATAAAAAAATTATGTAGTTATAGCTAAAGTATCAATACCCTTTGTAAAATAGACGCACCCTGAAAGAAAGTCTACACAAATGTCTAGATTTGACCTCTTAAAAACTATTGACGAACATCTATTTGAATTATCATCATCTGCAGAGGAATACTTATATAAATATAATGACCCAAATGTTAGCATGAACCGATCGCGGCAATTTGGGGAAGCACTTGCAAAGCTGACTTGTATAAAACTTAACTTAACACAAGAACAGCAGGAAACCAGGATATTCTGCTCAAACGATTGAGAAATGAAGGTAATATAAGACGATCAATAATTGATATGTTTCATGAAATTAGAATGACAGGCAATCAAGCAGTTCATGCAGGGCTGAAAGATATTACAGAAGCAGAAAGAATACTCAATATTGTATACAGTCTTTCAGAATGGTTTGTTGACACTTTTTATGCAACTACAAGATCTCAAACCTCTCAAAGCGAGTCTAACTCAACACTAACCCAACCTAATAGCATAAACAACCATTCACTAGATGACATTATTTACATTGACTTAGAAGTTGATTCACACGGCAATATCTATAGAGTAGGACTAAAAGATTCCAGTGTTAAACTTGATACTACAGATGTCGCATCCATAATTTCAAAATTAGATAGTGAAAAACAACTACTAATTTGCGGTCATAACTTTAGAAGATTTGACTATCCCCATTTACAAAAACTTTATCCAGACCTGGAAAATTTCCTAATTATAGACACATTAGAACTCTCTGTAATTGCTTTTCCCCTTGAGTATTCTCATAAGCTTAACAAAGAATATAAACCAACTGATTTTTCCAAAAACAATCCTTTAGAAGATGCATTAGCTACTGCCAAACTACTCCAAGAAATAATTGAGACATTAAGTAGGAAATCCAAATATATTCTTCAGATTTTAATCTATTTATTAAGCTGTGGAAATGACGATGCCAGTAAAGCTTACAAAGTGCTATTTGGTGTTCAGGATTTGAGCAAGCCCGATATTAATCTACTACCAAGTAATTTGCTTTCAGAAATTGATACTAACTTCTTGGAAGACTATATTGAAAAATCATCGGATAGAGATTTTGATGAACGGCTTTGTTTGGCTGGAATATTAGCTTGGAAATACGAGTCAAAATTTACGCACAGTACGCTACCTCCCAGTGGATGGCTCAGTCAGCTTCCAGGCTTTCAGTCTCTTATGAATAACTTGTCACCATTAGAATTTACTTATCAGCCATACTTACAGGAATTTGGTATTAAAGAATTTAGGAACAATCAAGAAGAAGCTATTCAAAGTATTCTTAGTCACGAAAACCCAATTATTATAATGGCGACAGGGGGAGGCAAATCATTATGCTATCAACTCCCAGCACTTCTATTATCTCGGAAACAGCGTGGCTTAAGCGTAGTTATCTCTCCTTTACAAGCGCTAATGGAAGATCAAGTTAAGGGTCTATTGGAGAAAGGGTTAGATTTTGCTACTTTTATAAATGGTAATCTTACTACCTCCGATCGGTCTATAAGATTGCAACAAGTCAGAGATGGAGAGAAGGATTTACTTTATATCAGTCCTGAACAGTTAAGATCACCTAGCATTAGAGCGCTGTTCCAACAAAGACTACCATCGTTAATTGTTTTTGATGAGGCTCATTGTATTAGTCAATGGGGGCATGATTTTCGTCCCGATTATCGATATGCTCCCAAGTTTATTAATCAACTTTATCAAACTCAACAAAGACAATTGCCCCTAATGGCTTTCATGACTGCCACCGCTACTAAAGAGGTAAGGGATGACATTAAAGAGCTACTTACTGCGTATCAAATTTCCATTGGTAGAGAAATTGCGTCTAGTAGTAAACGAGAAAACTTAAAATATCAAATTATTCCTACTTCCGGACAGGATAAGGACAGAATTTTAATAGAACAAGTAAAAGATACACTTAAACTAGGAGGAGCTATACTTATTTACACAACTACACGCAGAGATACAGAAAAATTAGCCAAGTTACTCGAACAAAATAATATAGACTGTGCATTTTATCATGGAAGGATTTCTAGAGAAGATAAGAGAGAGATTCTCCAAAAGTTTAAGTCTAAAGAACTCAATGTTATTGTGGCAACCTGTGCTTTTGGTATGGGAATCGATCGTCCTGATGTGAGAGCTGTTATTCATCATACTATGAGTAGTAATTTAGAGACTTATGTCCAGGAGTCAGGTCGAGCAGGAAGAGATGGAAAACCTGCTGAATGTAAATTATTGTTTGATCAGCGTGATTCAGATACGGTCTTTTTCCTGCAAAGTTTAAACTGGCTGTCTGAGAAAGAACTATGTATTATATTTCTTTATCTAAGAAATTTACGCGACCAGGTCTTTAAGCAAGCTTCTGAAACCTACTTTTGGGTAACGACTAATGAAATTTTTAGATTTAGTGATCTTGATAAAGAGTTTGCTCAGGATAATGAACAATTAGATACCAAGATTAAAGTAGCTTTACACTATCTTGAAACATTTGGAATGATCGAGCGGGAAGAAAATCAGTCTTCATTTGTAAAGTTTGATCTCGTATATTCTACTCCGGCAGAGTCTTTGAAGGTATTTGAAGTTTATGCTCATAAGAATAATTTATCCCTTTATCAGAAACATCAATTCAAGTGCTTAATTTTGGCGATGCATGTTGCTAAAGCTTATTGTGAGACAAATGAAGGATTGTACTCCCTAGAAAAGTTAGCAGATCAATCAGGGCTAGAAGTTAAAGAATTGAAAAAGAAAATTAAAGAATTACAGGAGGCGGGGATTTGCTCTTCAGAAATACCGATCGTGATAATTATTGATAAAGCCAAGGGTGAGCGAGGCGGAGCAATTTACAAATTGAATAATTTGAAGAAGAAAGAGAAAGAAATTGCAGATGCTTTATCCCAAACGCTGAGTGTTACATTGCAAAAGCAAGTAAACTGCAAGGCATTAGCTACTTATATTGACCCCGATCGTAAAAAAAAGATTAGTGCTAGTCAAATTCTTGAGGTTATAGAGAACTGGCATTTACTTGGCTGGACTGATTACAAGATGATACGTAATAATATAATAAAGTTTACTAAATTTGAAGTAGGAGATTACTTTGATAATCATTATGCCTTCGTAAAAGCAATTCTTGATGCAGTATATCAACCCCTAGGAGAGGTTACCGGTAAAAAGATAAGAGTTAATCAAAGTATTAACGAACTGCTTGAAAAAATCAATCAAAGTATGTATCCCCAAATCTGTGTAGAAGAAGATTTGGAAAAGGCTTTAATGTGGATGTACCGCAATAAAATTATTTTGATTGGAGAAGGTTTAAATCTTTCTACTCAATATATGAAACTTAAAGTAATTAAAAACGTAAGAGTTACAAAAATACAAGATGAGTATCCTAAAAAAGTACAGCCGCATTATGGATCTCAGATACGTCGTACTCATATCATGCTAGACTATGCAGAAAAATGTTACAAAAAAGAATTTGAACCTCAACAATATATAGATGATTACTTTAACCTGCCCAAAGATGAATTTAATAGTGTCCACCCCGAAATAAATACTCCTAGTAAATTACTGCCAGTCACTCAAGAAGACTTCGATCGGATTATGTCTCCGCTCAATCCTATCCAGAAAGAGATTGTCTTGTGTGAAGCTCCTGCGATTTGTGTGATTGCAGGACCTGGTTCAGGGAAAACGCGCACGATCGTTCATCGGATTGCTTATTTGATCAAAGTGAAGCGAGTAGACCCAAGTAAAATTATTGCTCTTGCCTATAATCGTAATGCTGTTAGGGAGTTGAGAATAAGACTACAAAAACTAATTGGAGAATTAGCATCTCGTCTGAGAGTCTATACTTTTCATGGATTATCTCTTGCAATTTTGGGTAGAACAGTTGAAAAAACTAAAGCTGCAGGAAATAATAGGTCTCAAGTTGTAGAAGAAAAGTTTGAGGCACTTATTAAAGATGCTTGTCAGTATTTAACTCAGATTGATGAAGATCAAGACAGTGAGGACTTACAGTTAAGAGTTTCTCAGTTGGTTGGCAATTGTGAGTACATTTTTGTAGATGAGTATCAAGATGTGGCTGAATACGAATATAACCTTGTAAAATTAATAGCGGGATTACAAGTTTTAGAGGATAAGTCCAAGTCAGTGGCAACAAATATATGTGTTATTGGTGATGATGACCAGAACATATATGAATTTCGAGGCACTTCTACAGAATATATTCGATCGTTTCAAGCAGAGTATCAGGCAAAACAATTTCTACTAACCGAAAATTACCGCTCTACAGAGCCTATTATTGCGGCAGCTAATCGACTAATTCAAAATAATACCGATCGGTTAAAGCGCAGAGGAGATGAGCAAGTAAGAATTGACAATGCCAGAGTTGGGCAAGGCGGTTTAGAAGTACAAGCACTTAACTGTAAAAAGATGAAAACTATCAAGCTGAATTTATTAAAGATCGAGTTAAGGAAGGGGTCGATAATGGAATCGAACCTAGTCAGATTGCAATTATTGCTAGACGGTGGGACTTGTTAGACAAAGAAAGGGCATTGCTAGAGAAAAAAGCAGGTATTCCAACTAATGCCTTGCAGGGGAAAGAAATTAGTTTAGTGCGCAATCTAGTAACTCAACTCCTTCTTCAAGAATTAGAAAGTAGTCCTGATACAATTTTGCCAAGCGATAAATCAGTCAAAAGTAGATTTGAAGAATTCTTTATTAAGATTAAACGAGATTTAGCTGAACCAACAGTAAAGAGACTGATTAAGATTGCCGAGATAATCGATACAGAACGTGGCTATGGTAATGAAAACTTAGCTCAACCAATTGTCACTAGTGAAATTATCACTTCAATCTATGAATTTAACGATAATCCTGAACACTCTATTGATCCTGATGCAGTTGTAGTTACTACATGTCATAGTGTGAAGGGATTAGAATTTAAGCATGTCATTCTACTTGCTGATGGCTTTAGTCATCAATCTCATGAAATTGAACAAGAAAGAAGGTTATTTTATGTTGCTATGACGCGGGCAAAGGAAAAACTACTTTTAACTTATACTCGTCCTTCTAAATTTGTTACTGAAACAGATCCTAATAACTACCCAGTAGAAAATAATATTGGGATTATCCCTCCGCAACTTATCTTCTACTATGATATGACCCCTAAAGACGTTTACTTGGGTTTTGAAGCTACAAAATCTAGTCAAGACATAATCATGAAACTTAAAGAGGGAGATTTAATTGACCTTAGAGCAACATTAAAAGACAATTGGAAAGTTTGTTACAATAATCAAATTATTGGTCTCCTCTCGCGTAAAGCTGTAACAGATTTAACTGGCAAAAATATCAACACCAATAGTTTTAAATTTAAACCAGGAGAAGTTACTGTTAGAAATATCTATCGCCACATAGAAAGTAATGAAATTACTGGAGAGATTACAGATGAATGGTATGTGGTTATCCCTCGGATAAGCGTCTGCAGATAAGTTTATAGAGCCTCATAAAAATGCTTGCCGTTTTCTATAGTTTCACTCAGTAGACCTTTAATTACTAATTTTTCAACTTTTTCTCTAACTTCTTCTGGGTCGCCCCCAACTTCAACAATTATGTCTGAAATGGTTACTTTCTTCCCTGAATTACATAGCCTTAAAATTTCAACATCAAGTCGATATTGGCTAACAAGACCGTGGTTTGTCCTTTCTCTAATGTTTCTTTTATCAGGCAAGCAAACTAAAACGATCAACCCAAAAATACCTGTAAAAAATCCAACCCAAAACCAAGTATTGGTATCTCTACCTTTATTCTCAGCAACTACAGCACAGCGCCAACCCTAGAAAAAGCTGAATAGAAGTAAAAAAAACAATTCCATAATAAGTAAACCCCAAACTCACTTTTTTAACAACTTTTTTATTCCCTGGAGTAACCGATCGGTTAATCTCTGTTGTTCGCTGGGAGTGACGGGGGGCTTAAAATTCGATCGGATAGCAATCTCCAAATCCGGCTCCATCTCCCACACAAGCGATGATGTAGGACTATCCAAGTCTGGATGAGACTGCTTGAGCGTTGCCATCCCTTTGATAACTTCTCCATGTAGTGAACCGCAGGGTCAACCGGTTTGATCTCCAGGGGTGTTTCCCCCGTGAGAATCGCCTCCATTGCCTCAATGCTCTGCTCCCTGATGAAATCACCGATCGCTAGGGCACTGTAGGATTCTACCAGCATTCTTCGCAACAGTATTAACTGTAATAAATGTTTATAGGTGTAGACCGCATTGCGCCCATCCTTTTCTGGCTCTGTCAGTAATTTTTTAGTAGTGTAGTAACGTATCAGTCTACTGTTTACCTCCTCCTTGAGTTAATATTCTATCTGTATGCCAGTGCTTGTCATATTCTTTGGCGATATTACGAAAATCAATATTATAAATATTTAATAAATATTTAAGACGAGTATGCACAAAAGATGAAGATTT
>PHFO01000124.1 GCA_002861535.1 Cyanobacteria bacterium M5B4
TTTGAAACGAAGGATATATCTGGATAGTAATTCTGATGCTCGGCGAGGACAATGGCGAACTCGTGCCGATCAGCAAAATCAAGAATTCTTGGAAAAAGGTGAATCTCCAGAATTTTCGAGACAATCTTGGTATCGGCGGAAATTGTATAAACATGCTTGAAGGTGTCGATAAATCCCTTTACTGACCACTGTCCGTCATCTGTGCTTACATGCTGTGTGAGAGTTTTCGTAAACTCTTGTAAGGCGTTCTGGAATTCTGCTTTGGTCATCATTTATACTCTTACGGCTAACCTAGTATTAGTCTTATGTTTCGGAAAATTTCCCTGGGTAAACTCGGTTTGACTGTGGGGGGCATCCTCACGATCGTTGGTTTTGTCGCCTATTTTTTGAACAATCCTACTGTTAACCTAGTAGGTTTTTTCTATGGCATCCCTATTTTGTTGGGGGGAGCCGCCCTGCGCGCCGCTGAGTTAAAACCAGTCCCCTACATCGAACCTACCCCAGAAGGTATTGTTAATCTCCGCAACAGTCAGCAGACCCCCACCCTCAAGCAGTTACGGGAAGACGTGACGGGCTATCGCTACGGCACAGAGGCGCATTTACTAGAAACTTTAGAACGGCTTAAACTTTCCCCTGATGATGCTAGCCGCCCCCTGCTAACGGGAATCTATGAAACCGATCGGGGCGGCAAGTATGCCCTAGTATTGCGGTTTGATTCTCCTCATTTTGACCTCAAAGCCTGGCAGGAACGTCAGGATAAACTAACTAAATTTTTTGGCCCTGGTATTGTGGCGGAGGTGACGGAAGTGGCGCCGCAAACGATCGATGTCCAGCTAACTGTGGAGTAAAACAAATCAGGGGAGAAATGTAAACTACCCGACACCGACCGCTAAAGATAACGTTTTGCAATGAGCAAGACATCAACTCGGAGGCTATGGGGAGGTTTACAAGCGCCCCCAAAGTAGCGACGCTCAATCAAAGATTAGAGTGCGGGACTCCTGCGATTTAGTTGACAGGAAAGAGTCTATTCTAAAATAACGATCGTTACATCCAGTATTTTTTATGCTCTACAATGCCGCCGAATTAAAGCAAGAAGGACTAACTCCCCAAGAATATGCCATGATTTGCGACCGGTTAGGACGAGAACCCAATAGAGCAGAACTAGGGATGTTTGGCGTGATGTGGTCAGAGCATTGTTGTTACAAAAATTCCCGACCTCTGTTAAAACAATTTCCTACCAAAGGCGATCGGATTTTAGTCGGTCCTGGAGAAAATGCCGGGGTCGTCAAAATTAGTGACACTATCGCCGTCTGTTTCAAGATCGAGAGCCACAATCGTCCTTCGGCAGTAGAACCCTTCCAGGGAGCGGCGACGGGTGTAGGGGGGATTTTGCGGGATATTTTTACCATGGGCGCTAGACCGATCGCAATTTTGAATTCCCTCCGTTTTGGTGACCCCCAAGACCCCTGGGTGAAAAGCCGCATTGAGGGGGTCGTCAGCGGCATTGCCCACTACGGCAACTGTGTGGGGGTACCCACGATCGGGGGGGAGGTTTACTTCGATCGGGTCTATAACCGCAATCCTCTAGTGAATGCCATGGCGATCGGGATTTTAGAGACCCCCACCCCAGTCAAATCCGCCGCCCAGGGCATCGGCAATCCAGTCATGTATGTGGGGGCAACAACGGGTAGGGACGGGATCAAGGGGGCGAGTTTTGCCAGTGCGGAGCTGAGTGGTAGCTCCCAGCAAAATCGACCGGCGGTGCAAGTGGGAGACCCTTTTATGGAAAAGCTCCTGATCGAGGCTTGTTTGGAGGCTTTCGCTACAGGGGCAGTAGTAGCAGCCCAGGACATGGGGGCGGCGGGTCTGACCTGTTCTACGGCGGAGATGGCAGCTAAGGGAGGGGTAGGTATCCTGCTAGACCTCGATCGCATTCCTTCTCGGGCAGCTGCCATGACTGCCTACGAATATCTGTTATCGGAATCCCAAGAACGGATGTTATTTGTGATCGCTAAAGACAGAGTGAAAGAGGTAGAAGAGATTTTTCAGCGTTGGGGTTTGGAGGCGGTAGTAGCAGGGGAAGTAATTGCCGAACCGATCGTGCGGATTTTGTTTAAGGGGGAAGTTGCCGCCGAAGTGCCTGCTGTTGCCTTGGCAGAGGATACACCCCTGTACCATCGTCAATTATCTGACACTCCTACCTATATCACTGAATGCTGGTCATGGACAGAAGACCAACTCCCCCCAGACGATCGTTCCTACGAAGAGATCTTATTATCTCTTTTAGCTTCTCCTTCCATTGCTTCTAAACAATGGGTCTTTCGTCAATACGATCATCAGGTGTTAAACAATACAGTCATTTTACCAGGAGAAGCAGATGCCTCTGTCATTCGTCTGCGATCGGTCTTATCTTTGACAGAAGATACTAACTTAGGTTTGGCAGCAACGGTAGATTGCAACAGTCGTTATGTCTACCTTGACCCCTACGAAGGAGCGCGGTTAGCGGTGGCAGAAGCAGCCCGTAACTTAACCTGTGTGGGGGCGGAACCCCTGGCAGTATCAGATAACCTCAACTTTGGCAGTCCCGAAACCCCCGTCGGTTACTGGCAGTTGCACGAGGCCTGTCGCGGTATTGCCGATGCCTGTCGGGAGCTTGACACCCCTGTAACAGGTGGCAATGTGTCGTTGTACAACGAAACGATCGATGATTTGGGCAATTCCCGATCGATTTATCCTACGCCGGTAATTGCCATGATTGGTTTAGTCCAAGACATTCACCAAACTGTCAAACAAGGATGGCGAGAGGAAGGAGCAGTCATTTATCTTTTAGGCGAATCGGAAGGGAGTTTAGCAGGCTCAGAGTATTTAGCCCAGAGGGGATATGTAACTGGTAGACCAAAAGCAGTAGATTTAACCTTAGAAAAACAAGTACAGTCTGTCTGTCGTTGGGGGATTGCCCAAGGGATGATTCAATCTGCCCATGATTGTAGTGAAGGGGGGTTAGCGGTTACTTTAGCCGAATGTTGTTTAAGTTCTGCTTTGTCTTGCACGATCGATCTTTCAGTCATTAGTTCGGGTCAAAGTATCCTGTCTTTATTATTTGGCGAAAGCCCTAGTCGTATTGTTGTATCGATCGCTCCTGATAGGGAATTAGAGTTTTGTCGTTATCTGACAGAAACAATAGGAGGTCATTTTTACAAGATTGGTCTGGTAACTACAGAAAAAAACCTAATAATTCGCTCTAATAACAAAGACCTCTTAGTATTACCCCGCTCTGCTATGGCAAAAGAATATAATCGTTTTCATCATTCTTATTGATAAGATTGAGGTATGTCGGAGGAGGAGAAGGGATTGGGGAAAGTTTTACTCGGCATAAGTCCTGATTATTGTCTAATCTATAGTAAATTAATAGTCCTGTATTTATGAAAATCCTAATTTTAGGCGGCACTCGTTTTATTGGGGTGGCATTGACCAAATTATTACTGTCCCAGGGGCATGAAGTAGTGTTGTTGAATCGGGGGAACAATCCCCCCCCCGTACCAGGAATACCCACGATCGTTTGTGACCGCACCCAGCCCCAAGCGCTCACTGCTGCCCTGTCCCAGGAATCCTTTGACGTTATTTTTGACAATAACGGCAGAGAATTAGAGGACACTAAACCCCTTGTGGAGTTGTTCCAAGGGCGCATCCGGCATTTTGTCTATGTCAGTTCGGCGGGGGTTTATCAAGCATCGGAAACTTTACCCCATTTTGAAGGGGATGCCACCGATCCCAAGAGCCGCCACAAAGGGAAACTGCACACGGAGAGCTATCTCCACAATGCCTATCAAGAACAGGGTTTTCCCTATACCGCCCTCCGCCCCGTCTATATCTATGGACCAGGCAACTACAACGACGTGGAGGCTTGGTTTTTGACCGCATTGCCCAGAATCGTCCTATTCCTATCCCTGGGGATGGCAAATTTATTACCCAGATGGGGCATGTCGCTGACCTGGCGGCGGCAATGGTGGCAGTTTTGGGCAATCCCCAAACGATCGGGGAAATTTACAACATTTCCGATATGCGCTATGTCACCTACAAAGGCATTGCTGAGGCTTGCGCTAAGGCAATGGGTAAGGATGCTGACAAACTAGAATTTGTGTTTTATGACCCCCAAAAATTTGACTTTGGCAAACAAAAAGCCTTCCCCTTTAGGTTGCAACATTTCTTCTGCTCCATCGATAAAGCCCTTAACCATCTGGATTGGGAACCGGAATATGACCTAGTGACAGGACTGCAAACCTCCTACGAACAGGATTATGTCCACCAAGACCGATCGGGGGTTAGTTTTGCGATCGATGACATGATTTTAGGGGCTTGATGCCAAACGATTGAGGTAGGGCAGGGGGTCTACAGCAACCCAGCCATCGGCGCTGTTGGAGAGGATTTCAAAATGGAGATGGGGTCCCGTGGAGCGCCCCGTGGAGCCGACCAAGCCAATCTGCTGCCCCTGCACTACCTTCTGCCCAGGGCTGACGCTAATCTGGGATAGGTGGGCGTAACGACTCCTGGCTCTGCTGTGGCGAATTTCCACTAAATTGCCGTAACCACCAGCCCAGCCCGCATATTCAACTATGCCATCGCTGGTCGCTAGGGCGGGGGTGCCGTAGGGCGCTCCTAAATCGGTGCCGCTATGGAAAGACCATTCCCCTGTCACAGGGTTGGTGCGCCAACCAAAACCAGAGGTAACAGGAACGACGTAGGGGAGGGGATAGCCCCCCGCCGCCATAATAACTAGAGGATTTTCGGGGGCAAAGTTGGGGAGTTTGGGGAGTTCGGGCTTGGGCTTCCAGATTACCCCTGGCACAAATACTACTTGGGGACTGCGCTGGCAGCCGTTGCGTTCAAATAAGACATCAGGGCGGGTATTGTAGGTTTTAGCGATCGTGCGGTAGTTTTCGTCGTTGCCCAAGCGGTGAAAGATACCGTCCATGGCAGGAATTTGTAGGGTCTGACCGGGTGTGACCTGACCATTGCGGACAGGGGGGTTAAAACCCATAATCGTCTCTGGGGCGACTTTATAGTTCTGGGCGATCTGATTGAGGGTCTCCCCCTGGTTGACCTGATGTATGCGCACTTGTTCTAGGGGTTTGGCGCCGCACAACCGATCGGGTTCCCCCACCGCCAGACTAATTAGGGTGAGAAGGGTAAAATTAACGGGCATGGTCGGGGGTAGGTAGTTTCATAATATCTTTGTTAGCGCCAATTACCACGATCGCTGCGCCTGCTTTTAATTTTTGATTGGGATCGGGGTTGATTTCAAATTTGCCCTCTTGACTTACTGCCAGCACACTCACTCCGTAGCGGCGGCGTAAGTTCAATTCCATGAGGGTTTTGCCGTTAAATACATCCGGCACTATTAGTTCCACGATACTGTGGTCGGGGTCTAGTTCAAAGCGTTCTAAAATGCCGCGCTGGGTCAACGATCGGGCGAGGGCGCAACCCATTTCCGATTCGGGATAAACCACTAAATCTGCCCCCACTTTTTTTAAGAGAGTACCATGAATTTCGGAAGAGGCTTTAGCGACTACCCGTTTTACGCCAGCCTCCTTGACGTTGAGGGTGGTAACAATGCTTTCTTCCAGGTAATTGCCGATGGCAACAATTACTGTTTCAAATTCAGGAATGCCAGACTCTTTGAGGGCGAGGGGGTTAGTGCTGTCTAATAAAATGCAATGGGACGCGAGATGTTCTGCCACAATTTGATCGACCCGCACTTGGTCTTTATCGGCGGCTAAAACTTCGTAACCCAAACTGTGCAGAGTCTTACATACCGACTTGCCAAATCTGCCCAAGCCAATTACGGCAAACTGTTGATTGTCAGTGTTGCGGAGGTTACGGAAAAAGTCGAGGGAAGAAAAGTCCACAGTCGATCGGTAGCAACGTTCTGTAGTCTAGCATGAAGGAAATTGCTGTACCTCCTCCTGTCCCAATTAGCTAGAATAATACTCCTCTAGTTGAAGCCGCAGGTGGGTAAAGTTTATTTGGTGGGGGCGGGTCCCGGTGACCCCGAATTATTCACTCTCAAAGGGAAGCGCCTATTGGAAATCTGTAATGTAGTGGTCTACGATGCCCTAGTCAGTGCTCCCATTTTGGCGATGGCGAATCCCCTTGCCGATCGGATTGATGTGGGCAAGCGCCGTGGTCATCACACCCTATTACAGGCAGAAACTAATAAATTGCTGATCGAGTTGGCGCAAATGCACCCGATCGTGGTGCGCCTCAAGGGGGGGGACCCCTTTATGTTTGGGCGTGGGGGTGAGGAGATGATAGACCTAATCAAAGCGGGAATTGCGGTGGAAGTGGTGCCTGGGATCACAGCGGGGATTGCGGCTCCTGCCTACGCGGGGATTCCCCTCACCCATCGGGATTTTTGTTCGGCGGTTACTTTTGTCACGGGTCATGAAGCGGCAGGGAAGTATCGCCCCCTAGTAGATTGGGATGCCATTGCCAGGGCAGGAGAAACGATCGTGATCTATATGGGTCTGCACAACTTGCCCCAGATCGTGCCCCGCTTGCTCCATGTCCTCAGTCCTAATACTCCCATCGCCCTGATTCGCCAGGGCACTCTCCCCGATCAGGTCAATTTTTATAGCACTCTCGGCAAAATTTTAGACCAGTTAGAAGCCCAGCCCTTTACCCCACCGGCGATCGTGGTG
>PHFO01000125.1 GCA_002861535.1 Cyanobacteria bacterium M5B4
CCGCTCCTGATATTAAAGTTGTCGGTACAGCTACTAATGGTGCTGCTGCTTTGATAGAAATACCAAAGGTCAATCCTGATGTAGTTTGTACCGACCTTTATATGAAAGGGATGGACGGTTTGGAGCTAATTCAACAGTTAATGGCTCGATTTCCTAAGCCCATTTTAGTTATCAGTGTGGCGGTAGGGGCAGGTAATGAACAAAATGTGTTTCAACTATTACAAGCCGGTGCCATTGATATTCTTCCTAAGCCAACTACAGGTTTATTAGATGATTACAATCAACGGGAAATTCTGGACAAAATTCGTATTTTAGCGGGGGTGAAAGTCTTTACCCGTCCCTTGCGCTCTGTTAATAAAACTGTGCCCAGCAATCATCTACCCCTAACTGAAAATGTCAAAAGTAATGGTTCTGACATCAAAATTATCACTATTGGTGCTTCTACAGGGGGACCCCAAGCAGTTTTGAAGATTTTACAGGTCTTACCTAAAGATTTTCCCTTGCCTATTCTTTGTACTCAGCATATCAGTGCTGGTTTTTTGGAGGGTTTGGTTAGTTGGATGAACCAAGAATGTCAGCTGTCGGTCAAAGTGGCGCACCAGGGAGAAGAACTGCAACCAGGAATGGTTTACTATGCCCCCGATCGGTTTAATTTGGAAATCGATCGTCGGTTTAGGGTCGTTCTGTCATCGGCAGATAAAAGCGAATACCATTGTCCTTCTGTTAATGTCATGTTTCGATCGGTGGCTCTGCACTATGGTAGTAGCAGTTTAGGAGTATTGCTAACAGGAATGGGAGAAGATGGAGCTAGAGGATTACAAGGGATTTATGCAGCTGGAGGAATAACGATCGTGCAAGATGAAGCTAGTTGTGCTGTTTTTGGTATGCCTAAAGCGGCGATAGACTTGGGTGTAGCACAATATGTTTTACCGATCGAAACGATCGGGAATCATATCTTAAAAGTAACAGGACCTAGATAAAGTGCAAATATCTAAACTTATGCCTCGACAAGCTTAGGGAGACTTACACTGCTTTTTCTGAAATCCTCGCCCTCTCCCAAAAATAGAGAGGGGACTAGAAAAAACTGATCTACTTCCCTTTCCCCACAGGAGGGATTGAGGGATGAGGGGGATTTTCCTCTAACATCTCAAAGTATTGAAGATAGCTTAAAGCAACCACCTCATTCTTTACGGATTGAATTCCTTAAGAATAATTATGCAAAGCAATACACAGAGAATCTAGAAGGAAAACCTAAAAGGCATGATCGCTTTAGCATCCGGCAAGGAAAGATTTTGATATGCCAATGGCAGAATTTGAGAAGTGTATCCAGAAAAAGTAGGAAAATATAGGATTGCATGATTCGGTCTTTCTGTTGGTGGAATGCTCTAGTTGGTCGCTATCGGGTTTAGCTATGCAACCGATTTATCAATCCTATCAACAACAACAATTTACGGCTAGACGCGATCGCCAATTCCCAAAATTCTTCCGCAAGGTCACTAATCAAATCATTTATGTATTAGGGGATGAACCACAACTCTATCGCCATGAGCGGACGGCTTTAATTACGGTCAAGGATAGTGGAATTGGCATTCCTCGTAAAACTGGTGGGACGGGTTTGGGATTAGCGATCGCTAAAGGAATTGTACAGCATCACCAAGGTCAGCTCACGGTTAAAAGTGAACTCGGTCAAGGTAGTTTATTCAGGATTCAATTACGATGCCATCAAGTTGTTGCCGTTTCAGGATCATCACATTCTAAATGTACCTAAGCGGCTTATGTTGTACTGGTTACACAGTAAGCGGGAGAAGAGATTCGAACTCTCGACATTCTCCTTGGCAAGGAGACGCTCTACCACTGAGCTACACCCGCATTTCGTAGTAAATTATTATTACACCCCCATTAGGTATTGTCAACACCGATTGCAAATTCCTCTAGGCAGAGTCCATAATTTAAGCTAAGATAACAGAGCAAGGGGCTATAGCGCAGCTGGTAGCGCACCTCAATGGCATTGAGGGGGTCAGGGGTTCAAGTCCCCTTAGCTCCATTCCACTGACCAAACTACCTATGAGCAATGCAGAATTGGAACGCCTGCAAAAAATCAAACAGGCAAAGGACTTATCCCACGATCGCAGACGGGGCAACGAGCGGGGTCTATACCTAGTATTTACGGGGCTGGGCAAGGGGAAGACCAGTAGCGCCATGAATTTGGTTTATCGGCACTTAGCCCACAATTTACCTGTTGCAGTGGTGCAGTTTGTCAAGAACAGTCAAGCCTATCCCGACGGCGATCGGTTGTTTTTAACTAAACTGCAAACCATGGGATTTCCGGTGCAGATTTATACCCTGGGAGCCGGCTTTACCTGGGAAACCCAAGACCCCCAACGCGATCGGCAAGCAGCCCACCAAGCCTGGTCAGTGGCGGCAGAATATATCAACAATCCCTCCATCAATCTAGTCGTTTTAGATGAATTACATATTGCCCTAAAACATCAACAAATCGACCTAGAAACGATCCTGCCCACAATTGCCAATCGACCCTTTCATTGCCATGTTGCCAGTACCGGTAGATACGCCCCCCAAGAATTGATCGATCGGGCTGATTTGGTATCTGAAATAAAACTGGTCAAGCATCCTATTGCTCAAGGTATACCTGCCCAGTTAGGCATTGAATTTTAGCTAGCTAAATACTCCCGCATCCGTGCCTTGCGCTTCCTGAGGCTGTCCATCGCCTGGCGCTCAAGTTGGCGTACCTGCTCCCGACTGAGGTCTAGGCGCTTGCTGATGCTGGCAAGGGATAATTCCTGCCCATCCTCTAAGCCATAGCGTAAAATCATGACCTGGCGCTGACGGGGAGTTAACTCTGAGAGTAACTCCTGGATGCTATCCCGCAAGGATTCGCTTACAGCAAAATCTTCGGGAGAAGCGCCGTCATCTTCTAGGAGTTCTGCTAGTTCTGTATCCTGATTGTCCCCAATTCTCAAGTCCAAAGACACTGGCTGACGGGAGAGGGAAAGACACTCCCTCACTTGCTCTGGCTTAATTTCCAGGAAGTTTGCCACCTCCAGGGCAGTAGCCACCCTCCCCAGGGATTGGGATAGTTGTCGTTGGGCTTTTTTGATCTTGTTCAGTTTTTCGGTGATGTGCACGGGAAGACGGATTGTCCTTGCCTGTTGCGCGATCGCCCTGGTGATCGCCTGACGAATCCACCAGTAGGCATAGGTAGAAAACTTAAAGCCCTTAGTGGGGTCAAATTTATCTACAGCCCGCTCTAGCCCTAAAGTCCCTTCCTGGACAAGATCAAGCAGTTCCAGGTTACGCTTCTGGTATTTCTTGGCTACGGACACGACTAGGCGGAGGTTAGCCTCGATCATTTTGGTCTTCGCTCTAGAACCTAGTTTGAGTGCCGCTTCTAAAGCTTTGGGGGTCATGTTTGCCGCCTCTGCCCATTCTTCATCTGTGGGCATTCTGCCGAGCCGATCGGCAAGGGATTCCTGGAGGGCGAACAAATCCATCATCTGCTTTACCTGCTTACCCAGACGAATTTCCTCCTCATTGCTTAGTAGGGGAATTTTGCCAATCTCGTGGAGGTAGGTACGCACCATGTCCCCCGACAAGCCTGGATGCCGCTTTGTGATTACTTTTCCCTTTTCGTTTGTCATCTCCCTCTCCTGTTCCCAAAAAAACGATCGATGTCGCGATATTAAAAGTTGTTTAACGTTGATGCCGCTTTCGTCTATGATAGAAGTTTAAGCATTTATCAAAGTTGTTATGGGATAGTTATTATTGCAGATTTAGCCTAAATGTCAAAGTTTTGTTTCATAGATTCTCCTCTAGTAGTAGGCATTTATACGATTGATTAGTGCCTGAGAATTTAGACTGCAAAGGTATTGTGAAAGTTTCTAGGATGCAAATAAATTCCACCAGAGAATGATCTATAAAAACGACAAAATCTGCAGGGGGAGCTAAGGGAAATGGGCTTAAAATCGAATCAATAGGAATATAATAGATAAGTTGGTGTTGTCATGTCCATATCGTACCCTGTCACTGCCCAAGACCCTACCATAGTTGATGATTACCACGGTACTAAGGTCAGTGACCCCTACCGTTGGCTAGAGGATAGTCATAGTGAGGCTACCCAGGCTTGGATTGCAGCGCAAAATCAGGTGACGGCAGAGTTTTTAGAGGCTATTCCTGAGCGGCGGAGCATCCGCTCGCGCTTAACGCAGTTATGGAATTATGCCAAGTATAGTGTTCCCTGGCGGGAGGGGGGGCGCTATTTCTGGTTTAAGAATGACGGTTTGCAAAATCAAAGTGTGCTTTACTGGCAGACTAGCCTTGAGGGTGAACCAAGGGTTTTGCTTGATCCTAATACTTGGTCTGAGGATGGTACTGTGGCGCTGACAGGAATTGCGGTAAGTGATGATGGCAAATGGTTGACCTATGCTATTTCTCGCTCTGGTTCTGACTGGAAGGAATGGCGGGTAAGGGAGATTGATACTTTGATCGATCAACCCGATCGGGTGCAGTGGAGTAAGTTTTCTGGGGCTGCTTGGACGAAAGATAATCGGGGGTTCTTTTACAGTCGTTATGATGCCCCTCAGGATGATTTGCAGGATGTTAATTATTTTCAAAAGCTCTATTACCATGTTTTAGGGACAGACCAAGAGCAAGACCAACTGATTTACCATCGCCCCGATCGGAAGGAATGGGGTTTTAATGGAGAGGTGACGGAAGATGGTCAGTTTTTAATCATTTCCGTTTGGCAGGGGACAAGCCCACAAAACTTGGTCTTTTATCTTTCTTTGCAACAGGAGAATGCTACGGTTTTACCTCTGATTGAAGAATTCGAGGCGGAGTATAGTTTTTTGGGCAATGATGACCAGGGGTTTTGGTTCCGCACCGATCGGGATGCACCAAGGGGTAAGGTCATTAAAATCAATTTAACTAATCCTGAAAATAGAATCGATGTCATTCCTGAACAACAGGAGACGCTCCAGGGTGTGAGTTTGATCAATAATGAATGGGTTGCTTTTTATTTGCAAGACGCTTGTACTGTGATCCGGCGTTTTAGTTTAACAGGAGCACCGATCGGAACCATACCTCTACCTGGGATAGGCTCCGCCAGCGGCTTTAGCGGTAAACGCTACGATACAGAGACTTTTTATAGTTTTACTAGTTTTACGGTACCACCGACGATCTTTCATTTTGATTTTCAGAGCAACTCTAGCACTCTCTTTCGTCAACCAGAAATTGACTTCCCTTTGACAGATTACACCACAGAGCAGGTTTTTGTCCCTAGTAAGGATGGTACTTTAATTCCTCTGTTTCTCACTTGTAAAAAAGAGTTGATCGGGCAATGTCTGCCTACCTATCTCTATGGTTACGGCGGCTTTAATGTCAGTCTTACTCCTAGTTTTTCTATTAGTAATTTGATTTGGTTGGAGCAGGGCGGTGTGTTGGCGATCGCCTGTCTGCGGGGGGGAGGTGAGTACGGCGAGGAGTGGCACCGATCGGGACAGAAACACCTAAAACAAAATGTGTTTGATGATTTTATTAGTTGCGCCGAGTGGTTGATCGGGCAAGGTAGGACGACAGCGAAACAACTGGCAATTGCTGGCGGTAGTAATGGGGGGCTGTTGGTGGGGGCTTGTATGACGCAACGCCCGGAGTTGTTTGGGGCAGCCCTGCCCGCCGTGGGCGTGATGGACATGTTGCGCTTCCATCGCTTCACGATCGGTTGGGCATGGATAGAAGAGTATGGTTCTCCCGATAATCCCGCAGATTTTCCCTATCTATTTGCCTATTCCCCTCTCCATCGTCTCCAACCAGGAGTGAGCTACCCCGCTACTTTGGTGACTACGGCAGACCACGACGATCGGGTGGTACCTGCCCACAGTTTCAAGTTTATTAGTGCCCTCCAGAACGCCCAGGCAGGAGATGCCCCCGTCCTGATTCGCATTGAAACGAAGGCGGGACACGGAGCAGGGAAACCGACCACGAAAACGATCGAGGAGGCGGCAGATAAATGGGCGTTTTTAATAGAGGTTTTGGGTCTGCGGAGTAGAAATTCTCCAGCTGCAACGTCATAGGATGTCTTTGTTTATCCGATCGGTAAACAGGATTACTTGCCCTCTGCCCAAATTTTATTAGGACTTACGCCAAGCAAAATTGTCCCTCAATTCCTTCTCCCACAGCAAGTGTATCCATTTTTTCTTGTTCCCTCTCCCTTTTGGGAAGAGGGCTAGGGTGAGGGCTTCAGAACAAGCAACGTCAGTCTTGTTTTATTAAAAAATAATAATTGTCCGCAGTTGTCACCTAACCACTTGTTAAATTAACAATAGCATACGGATTTTCCTATGACAGTTACGTTCCAATTTAACCGTCGTCTCTATAGTTGTCATTTGGTTAGAATGGATAATGCTTCTGTATTAAAGATAAAAAACGAAAAAGGGGAATTACTGACAGTTACTAAAGGGTGTCCTACCGCTACTAAGACCAAGGGTAAAGTTGTAGAAACGATCGATTTGCGGGAAAAGAGACACCTCAACCTTTTTAATTTAATTAGAATGGCTGTCATTTCCCTAGAAGTGGATGAGAAAAAATGAACTACCCCACCCTGCTACGCGAGGATGGGGTTTCTAAAGCCCCATCAAGCAAGGCGTGTTTTTG
>PHFO01000126.1 GCA_002861535.1 Cyanobacteria bacterium M5B4
TAACAACCCGAGTTCGATACTTCTAGAAATCAGGACTTACGTTGCTTGTTCTGAAACCCTCACCCAAAGAGGGAGAGGGAACTAGAAAAAATTGCTCTACTTCCCTTCTCTCACAAGGGAGGAATTTTGCTTGGCGTAAGTCCTATTACTGATTACTTTCACTCAAACTGAGACGATACTTAGACTTATTTTTTTGCTTAGTACCGATCCAAATTTGATAGTTTCCCGCCTTCCACATGCCGGAAATTTCCCCATTATCTGGACGGCAAAAAATACCATCGGGACCATCTACTAACAGAACCAATCCCTCCCCTTTCACTTTGAGATTGAGATAGGCAAAGTCAGACTTTAAGGGAAGAATATAGGTAGGCTTAGGATTACCAAATCCAGGGCATTTCTTCTCACTTGGGGCTACCTTGCCCAAGGGAATTGTGCCCTCTACCATGCCCTCCATCACGATCGGATCGGGCTTAAATTTAGGAGCGATCGGTTTGAGCGTTTCTTGGCTCAGCCCTGGGTAAACAAACAGAGATGCCAATAAAGACAAAGAAATTGACAATACAGCCTTCATTTGTGCAAGGTTTCGCTAATAGATAAAACGTAATCTACCGATTGTTTCGGTTCTGCCGTACCGATCCAAATTTGATAGGTTCCCTTAGTGAAACGCCCTGACACCCTGGGACTGCGATTGCGATATTGATCATCCCCGCACCAAAGATCACCGTTACTCCCCTTCACTAACATAGTTAAATCCTGATTAACTTCCCTAGTAAAAGCAATCATATCTAACATCGGTACGGACTCCACAATGTTAATTATATGGTTGGGCTGTCCTTGAGCAAAACCCCGACAACCAGAAACACTACCTGCCAAACTAGCTAAACTAACTTCTCCGCCAGTCCTGCCAGTAACCTGAAGCGGATCAGGACGAAAATTACGACTCAGATTCACCGGCTGACTGACAACTGGTAACGCCCCTAATAGACAACAACCGATCGCCATGATTCTTAGCATTTCATGCACTCCTGTATCCTGTACACCCCCCTAACCCAAGTCTAGTTTATGCTCCTACTTGTTCCAATGTAAAGAAATATTACAAAAATGCCATATTGACAGTATTTCAGCTTGACAGTCAGAAGAGGTCAAATTACAGTATTGTTAACTCGGGTACTTCGAGAAATCATATATGCAACAAGACAAACACAAAGTAACGTTACACTTATCCAAAGACCTCCATCAGCAACTCAAGGTACGCTCGGTGTTAGCTTCAACAACGATGTCAGACATGGCAGAGCAGGCTATCGCCTTCTTTCTGGAACACCCTGAAGTCGTGGAAGCCATGGGAGCGGGTCATACGCATCGAGTTTATCACTGTCCTACCTGCAGCCAGCCTGTGGTACTGCGTAACGGAGAGCTGGTCGGTATTGGTGGTGCGGCATCTGTGTTACCAGTCCTAGAAGACAAAGACAGTCAGTTAATTCACTGCTGAAGCTAGTTTCAGCGATTACATCAGAGGTCAAGTTATGAAAGACGAACTACTCATCTTACTGAAAGCGCAATATCCTCTAATTCATCTGATCACTCCCGAAGAAGAGAGAGCAGAGAAAGTAATCGCTGATTTAGCCCAAAAAGAACTAAACAGACCCATTTATGTGTGGACTATTACCAGGGGTTTAGTCGATTTACAACAAAAAGATAACCCCGTCCATTCCAATACCAAAGCGATCGACCCTGCCCTCAACTGGATCATTGCGCAGAAGAACCCTGGCATTTATGTTTTGAAAGACTTTCATCCCTACGTAGCAAGTCCTGAAGTCACCAGACTGTTGCGGGATGCAATCAGAGAATTTAAGAATACCGACAAAGCGATCATCTTACTTTCTCCTTTACAGATGGTCATTCCTCCTGAATTAGAGAAAGACATAGTTGTTTTGGACTTGCCCTTGCCTTCCGTGCAAGAGTTAGAAGCAGTTCTCGATCGGCAGTTATTGGCGGGTCGCGGGCGCAAGCTGGCACCAGAAGCAAAGGAAAAGCTGGTGAGAGCGGTGCTAGGGCTGACCCACGATGAAGCGGAAAAGGTTTATCGCAAAGCCTACGTCTCTAACGGCAAGTTGACAGACTCAGAAGTAGACATTGTCCTATCGGAAAAACAACAAATAATCCGCCGCAATGGCATCTTAGAATATCTTGCTCCCGAAGAAGGCATGAATGCCGTGGGGGGCTTAGAAGAACTCAAGGACTGGCTCCAAAAACGATCGAACGCCTTTTCCCAGAAAGCCCGCGCCTACGGTCTGCCCCAGCCCAAGGGAATTCTGTTGCTGGGGGTACCTGGTTGCGGCAAGTCCTTGATTGCCCGCACTACTTCCCAGTTGTGGTCTTTACCCCTGGTGCGTCTGGATGTGGGCAGAGTCTACGACGGCTCTATGGTGGGACGATCGGAGGCAAACTTGCGGGGGGCACTCAAAGTGGCAGAATCCCTAGCTCCAGTAATTCTATTTATTGATGAAATTGACAAAGCCTTTGCGGGGGGAGGCAGTTCCGCGGACTCCGACGGGGGCACTTCTTCGCGAATTTTCGGCACCTTTTTAACCTGGATGCAGGATAAGAAATCCCCTGTATTTGTGATGGCGACAGCAAACCGCATCGATCGGTTGCCGGCAGAATTTTTACGCAAGGGCAGATTTGATGAACTCTTCTTTGTCGATTTGCCCAGCTTTAATGAACGCAAAGAAATTTTTAGAATTCATCTTAAAAAGCGCCGCCAAGACATTTCCCGCTTTGATTTAGATGAACTTGCTTCTAATACGGAGGGCTATTCAGGAGCAGAAATTGAGCAAGCAGTGATCGCTGCGATGTATGAAGCTTTTGCCCAGGATCGAGAATTTGGGCAGTTAGATATTGTTGTTGCCGTGAAGTCCACTACACCCCTTTCGCGGACAATGACAGAGCAGATGTCAGCACTAAGAGATTGGGCAAGGATGCGTGCCCGTCCGGCTGCTGCCCCAGTCGCCGAATACCAGCGATTGGAGTTTTAAGGCTTTCCTAGTAGAAATACTGGGTAAGGCTAGTCACCAGTTCTTGATGCCACTCTTGACGATGACTAGCAGTTAATCGGGTACTTTGTACCCACCGTTACACAACTTTACATGGAGTAAATCTATTATGTCTCATTTCAGCACCTTACGCACAAAAATTTCTAACGCCGAGATTCTGCAACAATCTTTGCGGGATTTGGGTATCACGGTGAAGACCGAAGCTGAGGTTCGTGGCTACAACGGACAACGCTTACGGGCTGACATTGTGGCAACCCTGGAAGGCGACTACGATTTGGGTTGGTCTCGCAACAGTGATGGTACCTTCGACTTGATCGCTGACCTCTGGGGTGTAGCGAAAAAGCATAACCAAACTGAGCTGATCAACGCTATCAACCAGAAGTATGCCATCAACAAGACTCTGGCTGAAGTTAAGCAGCCTGGTTTGAACGTTGCTAAAGTGCAATTGGTAGTACAAAAGTAACTTGGAACACTCTTTGGTGTCAGTGGGTAGGGGGCTCTGGTAACCCTGCCCCATTTTTTTCTTGTTCCCTCTCCCTTTTGGGAGAGGGCTAGGGTGAGGGTTCAGAAAAAGCAAGGTAAGCCCTGCAGGAAGAGAGTCTTAGGGTGAGTGCTGTAGTAACTTAAACCAGGACTTATAGTGAGGAAAAATTCCCTTCATCCCTTCTCCCACAGGGGAAGTACCCTCTCCCTTTTGGGAGAGGGCTAGGGTGAGGGTTCAGAAGAAGCAAGGTAAGCCCTGCAGGAAGAGAGTCTTAGTAACCTAAACTAGTAGAGGGGAGAAAGAGGTCAAGAAAATGTTACTCGATCGTCCTAGTCGTCGTAATCCCCCCCCTTCTGGCAGACAATTGCTAATTCTGATCGGGGGGTTTGTTGCTTTAGTAAGTCTAGTCATCTGGGGAATCATCAGTTTATTTACTTATCTATTGGTGTGGCTTATCCCCCCTAAATTGGAAGCGCAGTTGGGTTCGGTTTTAATTAAAGAGTTTGAAGCTAAAGCTGAGGCAGGTTCCATTCAGAACAAGCTCAACGAACTCCAGGATCGTTTAGAAGTAAAGCAAAGTGCGAAGGAGCGCCGCGATCTCAAGGTAATCTACTTGCCCTCTGAGACAGTCAATGCCTTTGCTATTCCTGGCGATCGGATCATTATTTTCCGCGGTTTGTTAGATAAAGTAACTTCTGAGAATGAGCTGATGATGATTCTAGGGCATGAAATGGGGCATTTTGTCAATCGCGATCACCTCAGGGGCATTGCTCGCAGTTTGAGCTTCCAGATTATTTTGTCGTTGCTGTTTGGGGATAGCTCCGGGTTACAGTCGGTTGGCTCCCTGGCAGCGGCTGTCAGTCAATCTCGCTTTTCCCAAAATCAGGAACTGGCAGCCGATCGGGTGGGGTTGGATTTGTTGGTTAAAACCTATGGACACGGGGGGGGCGCGACGGATTTTTTCGAGCGCTTAGCTCAAGACCGATCGGCTGGGGCTTTAGCGTTTGTGTCTACCCATCCCCATCCCGCCGATCGGGTTAAGCAACTGAGACAGATCATAAAGGAGAGGGGCTATAGGATTGAACCGGTGGTGCCCCTGCCGCCCGTACTGAAGGGAGGGAAATAGTCTAATCTTTCTGGGCTTCTACCAAACCGGAACCCATTACTTCATAGCCGCAGTCGGCATAGATAATTTGTCCGGTCACACAACTAGCTAAATCACTGGCTAGGAAGGCAGCAACATTGCCCACTTCCTGTTGGCTAACTAGACGGCGCAGAGGGGCAACTTTTTCGGCGTAGTGCATCATCTTGAGAATGTCACCCACGGCAGAAGAAGCTAAAGTGCGGATTGGTCCAGCGGAAATGCCGTTCACTCTGATATTTTGGGGTCCGAGATCGGCGGCTAGGTAACGCACGTTCATTTCTAGGGCGGCTTTGGCAATGCCCATGACGTTGTAGTTGGGAATTACTTTGACCCCGCCAATGTAGGTGAGTGTTACCACACTTCCACCTGCGGTCATTAGGGGTCGGGCACCGCGACATAGGGCGATCAGGGAGTAGGAACTCACATCTAAAGCTAACTGAAATCCCGATCGGGAAATATCGACAAAACTGCCGGTAATATCTTCTTTATTGGCAAAAGCCAGGCAGTGGATCAAAATATCTAACTTTTCCCACTTCTCCTGCACCTGGGCATACAGGGCGGCAATCTGGTCGTCATCTTGTACATTGCAGGGCAACAGCATAGCGGGATTGAGGGGAGCGGTCAGTTCTTCCACCTTGCCCTTGGTACGATCCCGATCGTCGGGGAGATAGGTAATGGCTAGGTTAGCACCGGCTTGATGGAGTTGCTGGGCGATTCCCCAGGCGATGGAGCGATTGTTGGCAATACCAGTAACTAGGGCATTTTTGCCAGTGAGGTCGAGTAATCCTGTCATCAATTAAAAAGTAGGAGCGAGAGAACCAAGTGTACCAGAGATCAGTTGCAGAGTAAAAATTGCCACCATAGGCGATAAGTCCCAGCCGCCCATGGGAGGGATGAAGGAGCGGAAGAGGTCTAGGTAGGGGTCGCTTATTTCCCGCAGAGCTTGGAAGGGCTGGGCGTACCAATTGATTTGGGGGAACCAGGTCAGTAGTACCCGAATAATCAACAGAGCGGAGTAGATGCTAACAAAGGAAATAAGGGTGTTCAGCAAAACGTCCATGTTTTTTTTAATCGTTTAGGCTATTATACTCGATCGTTTGTGCCTCTGGTAACGCCTAGTTGATTTTGCAGTTTGAGCTTCTGCCATAGCTCTTTGCCACTGACTTTTCCTGCTAATAGTTGGCGATAGAGGGCAATGGTAGTGGCTACAAGATCGGGGCTTTCTTGCAGAAATTCTAGGCGAAAATATCTCACTCCCAGCTTTTGCAGTTTGGGGATATGTTCTGCTCCAGTTTGGGCTTTGCCGTTAAAGAGGGTGTTGCGACAGCCGGCATCTGCCTGCAAAATGTGCTCTACTCCCACCCGATCGCGTAGTTTAACGCTATGGGCTTCGCAGGGACGACCACAGTTGGTATAGTCTGTGCCGCTGGATAAAAAGGCGCAAAAGACGCAGTGCTCCATATGAAACATGGGGATATGTTGGTGCACTGTCACTTCTAACCATTTCCTGGGGCAGGCTTTGACTAGGTCGGCTAGTTGGTCGCTATTGAGGTCGTAGGAGCAGGTGAGGCGTTGCAGGGGGTAGTTTGCCATCAGATATTGGGCGGTGAGGGGGTTGGCAATGTTAAAGGAGAAGTCGGCGATCGTGGGGTATTGGGCAAAGAAGGAGAGGTGATCGTAGTTGCGAATTAAAAAGCCGTCAGCGCCACTTGCTAGCACTTGTTTTAATATCCATTCTTCCTTGGGTTTGGTAATACGAGGAGGAGCGCACCAAATTTGCACTGGTTTACGGGAATTACGGACGATTTCTACCGCCGATCGGTATTTCTTGGGGTCTTCTAGTTCACAATAAATTAGGGGTACATCTAGGTCAAGGGCGACT
>PHFO01000127.1 GCA_002861535.1 Cyanobacteria bacterium M5B4
CTGTGCTAACCGAGTGTTGACCTATGTGTACTATTTTTATCGGGAGCGAAGGGGTTTAGAGGAGGGGAACTCAGGCTCTACAACATGAAGACGGAGAATGGTTATTTAGTTGCTGCCGATTCCTATCAAGATATTCAGCCGTTGAACAATAGTATTGTATTTTTCTTGAGTGGAATTATGCACGAGGTGTTGCCGATTAGCTGCCCTAGTAAGTTATTTGCTGATAGTCGCTTCACGATCAATGGCTGGTTACGTCGTGCTTAACTCCGATTGAGTGTCTAGCCGCAGTCCTAACAGAACCATGTTATTTTCCAGTCTTTCTGTGGTAATTTGGTCTTTAATGATTTTTTGTAGTTCCTCCATCGGTGTTTTTGTTTTGCTTAAAAGCTGATTAACTCTATCTTTAATTGGTTTGAGCATCAGTCTGATTTGTACTGCCCTAATGTTATCAGGGGCTTCATCTTCTACTAAAGGAAAGTGTTGTAAAAAGTAGGTATGAGCCAAACTTTTGGTCTGGATCATGAGGGTTACTTCTTTGTTAACTTCATCGATCAGTTTTTGATTGACATATTTCATTACCACTGGTTCGAGCATAAACTTGACTTGGGTATCGGTGGTCTTTTCAATTAACGATCGCCAGCGCAGGGATTCCAGAGCATCTAACAGTTCGGAGCCGGTCGTTGTAATTTCCATGTCTTGACGTAATTCTGTTAACTCGATCGGTCTGCGTTTGAGGGCTAACCAGTAGAGGACATCTTTTTCTAGGTCAGAAATACGGGAGAATTGTTCATAGAGTAAACTGCGCAGTACATCGCCTAAATTGAGGGAAGTTTGGCGCAGAAATTCGGCGATATTGCCATTAAATAACTCATGAATTGTCAATGCTACAATTTTAAGGGCGGAGGGATTGCCGCGATATTGCTGGATCAGTTCTTCTATGCCCGATGTTTGGGGATTAAAGCCTTTGGAAAGGAGTAATTCTTTGGCATCTTGGGTCTGCATTCCCTTGAGTTTTAGGGAGCGTACGGGCAGGTCTTCTCCCTGTAATAGCAGGAGTTCTTTGGGATGTTCTCGACTCAGGATGAGGACGCAACTTTGATGCCTTTCTGCCCCTAAACGATGAATTAAATTGCCATAACTTTCACAACTGGGACGATAGGAACCTGATAATTCTCCGTCTTGTAAAATTGCTTCAAAGTCATCGATCACTAATAAGTAACGCTGGTTTCTGAAGGCATCAATTAGTTGCCCCCGATCGTTTTTGACGGTTTGATTCCATTCTTCAATTACTTGGGCTAGGGGTAAAACATGGCGCAGAGAACGCCAAAAGACTAACTGGAAATGGTGGCTGATTTTTTCCACTAATTTCACGGCTAGGGCGGTTTTGCCGATGCCCCCCATGCCCCAAATGCCCACTACGCGGCACCGATCGTGAATAATCCATTGTTCTAGGGTCTGGAGTTCGTCCCGCCTGCCAAAAAACTGCGGTACTTCTGGGGCTTCGCCCCAATCGATCGGGGTGGTTTGGGGTACCGATCGCCGATCGGGGTATCTATATTGGCTGAGCCATTCGCTGATTTTCTCCCAGCGCAGGGTGTTGGGGGGCTGGTTTGCCAGGGCTTCTACATAGCGATACAAGCCTTTGTTGAGTTCTACCCGCAGCGCGCCGGAAGTCCAGGATAGTTTGTAGGCGATTTGTCCCGGGCGGTAGCGACAGAGTAAACCCCTCAGACAGGCTTTCTCGATCGGTTTTAATTCTTTGGTACTAATTCGTTCTAGGTCGGCGTAAAGACGGGCTAAATCCCATTCCTGTAATGCTTCCGGAAAAATATTGTCCACACTATCAGCAACCATAGAATTTACCGGTGTTACACAGGAATTCTACCATCCCTGGTCGGTTCTACATCGACGATCGTGCCCTGCCATTGTGACTTTTGGGTTTTTTCTAAATAAAAAACAAGATCGATTTTCTGCCAGCGTTTGAGAGTTTCTGCTTGGTCTTTTTGTTCTGCCCAAACAAAGTTAATCCCTTTAACATTTACTATTTTCTCTCTAGGCATAGGAACAGATGAAAGACAAAATAGGGGTCTTTCGGTCATAAAGGGAGCAACGGTCTGATACAGACTATTTAAGTCGTTTGCCATGACTCGATCGTAGGGAATGATTGCTTCTATCTTTAGGTCATTATTCGTATAACTCGATCGATAAGGACGACAGAACTTGCGCCAGCGATCGATTACCTGGTCGATCTTTTGCGGCTGTACAACAAACTTGCCGTCTTTATGCCATTCTTTTAACCAAGATGACACTTGTTCTAACAAAAAAGACCGATCGGGTTTCACAATGCCCCTGCCCTCAGCACCAATTAGAATGACAGGACAACCGTACTCTTGTTCTAACTTAAAGACGACTTGTTGTAGGCTGTCCTGGTCTGACCAATGGGAATGGGTTAAAACGATCGAGCTGTAGGGCTGGACTTCCCCCGCAAGGAGGTACTTTGCCTCTAGTCTGTAGCGCTGGGCAACTTCACTGAGGGGCTGAAACCGATCGGTTAAGCGTTCAGTCAATAGCCCCTGGTCTTGGGGAAAAACTAGGTCAGAGAGAGTCCATCGATATTTCATTGCCAGGACAACAGTGACAGTTCCTACAATACAGAAGTTTATCTGAGTTTGCCAGAAAAATCCCTGTTGGGGAGAGAGCCAGCCGAAGCCCGACATTTAGGGAAATGGTCTCAGAAAACGCTAGTCTAGGCGCTGTACTCTAGTTGTGAGCTTGCCCTTTTTCTCTAAGCTCAATCTGCGGAAGCCAGGGGGGAGGTTATCAATGGCAAACTCGGCGCTGTTCCCCTTAAACTGGGCGCAGGTAGAAGGAGTGACCATACATCTAATCATGCCTTTGCGGGTAAAGCGAAATACCTCATGTTCTTGGTGGGCGTGCCCCGTAATTACTCCCTTCACTTGAGGAAAGTTGCCACAAATAAGCCAAAAATCTTCGCGGTCTTCCAGACCCAACCGATCGAGCCAGGGGCAACCAATGGGCAGTACAGGGTGGTGTAACGCCACCAGAGTGGGATAGTCGGGATATTCCTTCAAGGTTTTGTCCAGCCAATGCAAGGTGCGGCTACCTAAATGCCCTTCCACCCGACCAGGCACCGCTGAGTTGAGTAAGACAAAGTGCCAGCCGCCGAGGATCACCGATCGGTTGAGACCTAAATTTTCCCTGCCCAACACCTCAATCATCTCTTCAGTCTGGTCGTGGTTGCCTGCCAGATAGTAGGCGGGAACTCCCAGGGCGCTAATTTTCTGTCTAAGCCGGCGGTAGGCGGACTTGGTACCTTCATGGGTCAGGTCCCCCGTCAGCAAAAGTAGGTCTGGTAAGGGTTGTTGCTGTAAGTTTAGCAACACCCGATCGAAGGTCTGTTCGGGATTAACCCCCAGTAAGACTTGGTTAGGGTCATCACAGAGATGAATATCTGTCAGTTGGACTACCTGTAAGGTCATGTTTTTTATGAGTACCAAAATGGGTACAAAAATGCTTCATAACTATATGTTAAATTTGACATTATTCTGGTGATAAAGCTTCTCTGCCACCATGATCTAGATCACACCTACGGCGTTTTTGATGAAGTCTCGCACCTACCACGATCCTATCCATGGGGCAATTACCCTCAATGGGGCTGACCCGATCGAGGAGATGTTGATCAAACTAATAGATACGCCAGAATTTCAGCGCTTGCGGCGCATCCGTCAGTTAGATACGGCTTTTTTAACTTTCCATAGTGCGGAAGGTTCCCGCTTTACCCACTCTTTGGGGGTGATGGCATTAACAAGAAGGGCATTTGACCCGATCGCTAACCGCTATCCTGACCTGCTCAGTCATCGGGCAGTCGTGCTGGCTAGTGCCCTCCTCCACGACCTGGGGCATGGACCCTTTAGCCATGCGGGGGAAGAGATTTTTGGCAATCACCACGAATATTGGACTTGTCGATTGGTGGAAAATTCTAGGGTAACGGCGCTGCTGCAACAATACGATCGGGAACTGCCGCAAAAAATTGTGCAGACGATTCACCATAAATATCCTGTACCCTTTGTCCATCAGTTAGTTTCTAGCCAGATTGACTGCGATCGGTTGGACTATCTACAGCGGGATGGCTACTTTACGGGAGCGCAATATGGACACCTAGACCTCGATCGGATTTTGCTGGCAATTACTTACGACCCATCCAGTCAAGAACTGGTGATTACCCGTAAAGGTTTAGTAGCGATCGAGCACTATTTAACGGTGCGCTATTTCATGTATAACCAGGTCTATAACCATCCCAAAAATTTGGCGGCTCGTTTTACCCTGGGGCAAATTTTTAAGCGCGTCCGGCAACTGCTCCTGACCCAGGAAGTTACAGCAGACCCGATCGTGACCGCTTGGCTATTAGAAAATAACGACAAACTATCTATTAGCACCTACTTAGAAGCCGACGACACCAACTTTCTTTATTTCATCAAACAATGGCAACACCACAGCGATCGGATTTTGGCAGACCTCTGTCGTCGTTACCTCGATCGGGATATTTTTAAGACCAGAGATATTGGCATGTTCGACAAAACCGATCGGGAACAAATTTACCAAGAAATGAAAGAAGCAGTGACAAAGGCGGGCTATGACCCAGAGTTTTATTGCGGCGTGCGGCAGACCATGACCAAGGGGTATACCCTCTACCAGCAAGGCATCCAGGTGTTAGTGGAGGACAAGTTTACAGAAATTTCCCGACTATCCCCCCTAATCAGTGCCCTGATCCAACCAAACCCCAGGGTATGGCTAGTTTACCCCCGTCTGTTTACGCATTAAGCAAACTAAAATCCCTTCTCGCCCTATGCTCCACTGTTTCAATCAACCGCGGTTTTTTGCGTTTATTCTTCAGAACTTACGTTGCTTTTTCGGGAACCCTCGCCCCAACAGGGAGAAGGGATTGAGGGATGGGGGAGTTTTTCCTCAGCAACAATAGGCAAGGGGTAGATTTGTTAAGATGAGCTGGATTTGCAGTAGTTGACTTAAATGGTAGAACTTCTTGCCCCAGCAGGAAATTGGGAATGTGCCCGATCGGCGGTGGCTAATGGTGCCGATGCCATTTATTTTGGCTTAGACCAGTTTAATGCCAGGATGCGGGCGGATAATTTCACCCTAAATGACCTACCGGCTTTGATGGATTTTTTGCACCAGCGGGGCGTGAAGGGCTATGTTACCCTCAATACTCTTATTTTTACGGCGGAACTACCAGCGGTAGAGGATTATCTCCGATCGGTGATCAGGGCGGGAGTAGATGCCGCGATCGTGCAGGATATTGGTTTGTGTCGCTTAATTCGTCTTCTTTCGGCAGATTTTCCCATCCATGCTTCTACCCAGATGACCATTACCAGTGGCAGGGGGGTAGAGTTTGCCCAAAAACTGGGCTGTGACTTGGTGGTACTAGCGCGGGAGTGCTCCATCCCTGAAATTGGCAAAATTAGGCAGGCTACCTCCTTACCCCTGGAAGTGTTTGTCCATGGGGCGCTCTGTGTCGCCTATTCGGGGCAATGTTTGACCAGTGAGGCGCTGGGGGGCAGGTCAGCCAATCGGGGGGAATGCGCCCAAGCCTGTCGGATGCCCTACGATTTGATCGTGGATGGGGAGGTAGTGAATTTAACCGATCGAAAGTATCTCCTTAGTCCCCAGGATTTGGCGGGTCTATCCGTTTTGCCGGAACTGATCGCTAGTGGTGTCTGCTCCCTAAAAATTGAAGGCAGGCTGAAAACCCCCGAATATGTGGCAGCCGTGACCCAGACCTACCGCCAAGCGATCGACCGGATTTTAGCCGAGGGCAGTTATACACCCACCGATCGGGATTGGTACAAATTACAGATGTCCTTCTCTAGGGGCTTTTATTCCGGCTGGTTGGAGGGAATCAACAATCAAAAATTAGTCCATGCCCACTATGCCAAAAAGCGGGGCGTTTATCTGGGTACAGTGGAACGGGTACAGCAAGGGAAAGTATGGCTCAAGCTCCAATCTTCTCTACAGGCAGGGGATGGCGTTTTAATTACCAGAGCGATCGGGAAATGGGGGGCAGGGTCTACGGCATCACAACGGCAGGGGGAGAAACAGGGATTACCTTTGGTCACCATGACTTGCATCTCAAGCACATTAAGCCAGGCGATCGGGTCTGGAAAACTAGCGATCCCAAGTTAGAACAGAGTTTACAGCAAAGCTATAAAGGGGAAATTCCTCTACAAAAACAACCGATCGGTCTGACAGTAACCGGTCAACTAAATCAACCCCTAAAAATTATCGCCCAGGATCAAACTGGACATACAGTTACAGTAAAATCAGAGCAATTATTACAACAGGCACACAATCAAGCCCTAAACTACGATCGGTTATGGTCTCAACTTAGTCGTTTAGGTAATACTCCCTTTTATTTAGACAAATTAGACGTAAATTTAGCAGGAGATTTAATATTACCGGTCAGTGCCCTTAATCAAATGCGC
>PHFO01000128.1 GCA_002861535.1 Cyanobacteria bacterium M5B4
AGAGTGTCGGTTTTCAAGAGGTGTGTGGTGCAAATAGTTGAATTGTTATTGCAATGTTACCACCCGATCAGCTCTGAAAAGCTCCTCGATCGGTTACGAGACAGGTTTACAAGACGGATAAGTCTTATGTGTGGTGGTCTCTTCCGATGCAGCACGATCGGAGACAGATAAAATCTAACCAAACAAAAGCCGCCCTAAATGCCGCGGAGAAGCATCAAAAATGATGACTATTTAATACCACCGATCGTTCTTGCAGTTGTTGTTTGAGCATCTCACAAACTAATTCGCATAGATCAAATAACTTGGGGTCTGCTACATGATAATAAACGTTTACTCCCCTGGGCTGACGCACTACTAGCCCCGCCTGGGTCAGGATTTTTAGATGTTTCGATACATTCGCCTGTCCTAGCTGAGTTTCGTTCATGATCTCGGTGACATTTTTTGCCCCCGACTTGAGACTGCAAAGTACCTGGAGACGACTGACCTCCGATAGCACTTTGAAATATTCGGCAATCTGCCCTAGAGCAACCACACTTAATTTCATAACTTGGCAAAATTTGTAGAAATATTCTAACGGATTTGTTCTATAATTATATTACCATATGGTAAAGTAATTATAGCTTGAGGGAAAAACATGCTATTTCGTTCATTGTTTGACTACGACACCTACACTTACACTTATTTAATTGCTGACCTCAGCAGTAAGACAGCGGCTCTAGTGGACTCGGTACTAGAGCAGACCGATCGGGATTTACAACTAATCAAGGAACTCGGGCTGACCCTGCGCTATGCCCTAGAGACCCACATCCACGCCGATCACATCACTGGAGCCAGTCGGTTGCGGGAACTGACCGGTTGTTTAGGGGTAGTTCCCAAGGGGGCGGAAGTTGCCTGTGCCGATCGGTTTTTAGAGGATGGGGAGATTTTGCAACTAGGCGAAATTCCCATCCAAGCAATTGCTACACCCGGGCACACCGACAGCCACATGGCTTACTTAGTCAATCACACCCATCTGTTGACGGGGGATGCCCTCTTTATTCGCGGTTGTGGGCGTACTGACTTTCAGAGTGGTAATGCTGGGGCTTTGTTTGATGCTGTCACCGATCGGTTGTTTCAACTCCCCGATGAGACTCTGGTCTATCCGGGGCATGACTATCGCGGGCAGACTGTGAGCACGATCGGGGAGGAAAAAGCGTTTAATCCCAGGTTTAAGGGTAGGACGAAGGCAGAGTTTATTAACTACATGGCGAGTCTCAACTTACCAGACCCGAAGAAGATTGCGGAAGCCGTGCCCGCCAATCTGCAATGCGGCAAAGTTACTGTTTAATTTCATCCAATCACCAGCAACAAGGAGAATATCAATGACCTTTACTAGAGAATCTGAGTTAGTGGAAGTAAGCGCCATCGAACTACAAAATAAACTCGATCGAGTACTTTTAATTGACGTGCGCGAACCAGGAGAATATAGTTCCGAACGCATTCCCGGCGCAAAATTGATGCCACTATCCAAATTTGATTGCAGTCAAATCCCAGCAGATCAAGAGGTTGTACTCTATTGCCGCACCGGTACCCGATCGGCGCAGGCAGCGGAGAAAATTTTTGCCACAGGGGTTAAAACAGTCCAACATTTACAGGGAGGAATTACTGCTTGGAAACAACAAGGATTGCCCACCGATCGGGATGCAGATGCTCCCATTAGTTTATTCCGGCAGGTACAAATTGTGGCAGGTTCCTTAGTCCTGACGGGGACAATTTTAGGGGCAACAGTATCGCCCAAATTTTTAGGACTGAGCGGATTTGTTGGTGCTGGCTTAATTTTTGCTGGGGTCACAGACACCTGTGCTCTGGGAATGCTGTTAGCTAAATTGCCCTACAACCAAAGAACCAAACAAACATGGAACTAATGCAACTCTTGGGGTATATCCTTGCCGTAGCGATCGGGGTCAGCCTGGGGTTATTGGGAGGGGGCGGCTCGGTTCTGGCATTGCCGATTTTGGTCTATGTTATGGGAGTGGAAGCCAAGACTGCGATCGCTATGACTTTAGTCATTGTCGGTACTGTCAGTTGCCTGGGGGCTATTCCCCATGCCCGCCGCGGCAATATCGACCTCAAAACTACCCTGATATTTGGCAGTGCCACCACGATCGGTGCCTATGGAGGTGCGCGACTTGCCACCCTGCCCTTTATATCGAGCACCTTTCAATTAGTATTGTTTGCCCTTGCCATGCTCAGTGCCGCCGTCCTGATGATCTATCGCAGTCACAAGGGCACCAGTGAAAGTGAAGCAGAACCAGCCCTAAAGCCTATTTGCAAGTATTGCTGGCTGTGGCTCCCCACCGAGGGCATCGCTGTAGGCATGTTAACAGGATTGGTAGGCGTGGGGGGAGGATTCGCCATCGTACCCGCCCTGGTTTTGTTGGGTAATGTACCGATCAAACAAGCGATTGGGTCTTCTTTGTTAATTATTGCCGCTAATGCCCTTGCTGGATTTATAGGTTATTTGGGAAAGGTCGACCTCGATTGGTCTTTAACTGTCACCTTTACTTTCTTGGCAGGGCTGGGGACAGTCTTAGGGGGGTATCTCAGTCAGTTTGTTGAGGCAAAAAACCTGCAAAAGGGATTTGGTTATTTTTTGTTAGCTGTGGCAGCTTTCGTTCTTTTCCAAAATCGACCAGGAGTTAACGATCGTAAGTCTGACATAAGTGATGACCATACTATTAAATTTGTTAAACAAAAATAGGACTTAGGCGAAATTAAAATCCCCCTTGATCAATACACCGAAAACAGATTGGTAGCCCCGTACTTTAGTGCGGGGTGGAAAAGCGTCAGGGTGACTTTAGCCGCAGGCGTATAATAGAAAGAGCTTGAATCCATATAACAAGCTGAGTAAAAGTAGCGGCAACATTGAGGCTTGACCTCAGTAGAGGCGCATTGACAACGCCGTTGAAAGTCCGATTTTGCCCTATTCAAGAATCTCCGTCACTTTAGTGCGGGGAGTGTCAATTAAGTAATGCAGTTCATAAGGATAAACAGGACTTACGTTGCTTTTTCTGAAACCCTCACCCTAAGCGTAAGTCATGTTCCAGACCTGTAGAACTCAGGTTTACCTTATTCTTGAAGCGATCGTTGTCATTTTAGGAGAAAATTATGGGCGTATGTTAAGTAAACCACTATGAACATCGCTCCCGATCAAGTCAAAAAACATTTTGATGAAGCCCCCTATCCTGACATCCCCTTTGCCGAATCAGGTAATAAAGACCTGAATGATTTATATCGTTGGTCTTTGATTACTCCTTTTTATCGCAAGTATCAAAAACTAGTTGATCCAGCAGGAATGCGCGTTTTAGATGTGGGGTGCGGCTCCGGTGTAGTGGCACAAAGATTAGTCGAAGCTAATCCGGGTATTATTTTAACTGGCATTGATCTATCTCCTAAATCCGTAGAAGTAGCCCAGAGTCGTTTTGCCCACCATGGTTACACTGGGCATGAGTTTATCGCCATGTCCGCAGAAGAATTACCAAAATTAAATCAAACTTTTGATTACATCAACTGTCATGAAACCCTCTATCTTTTACCAAATCCCCTAATGGGATTGCAAGCTATGAAAGCAGTCCTCAAGCCCGGAGGTATTATTCGCGCTAATCTCCACTGCTATTATCAAAGAATGGAGTATTTGCGGACGCAGACTTTCTTTCAGTTTTTGGGGGTAATGGAAGACTGTTCCTTGCAGACCAGTATTGAATTAGTTAAGAGTTTTGTTGATTGTTTACAGGATTACACCCGCTTAAAAAATACATGGAATGCCAGTCGTAAAGATGATGAGTTTATTACTGCTAACTTTATTTTGCAGGGGGATAAGGGATTTACCATACCGCAGACTTTTGCACTTTTAGAGGCGGCGGGGTTAGATTATATCAGTATGGTCAATTGGCAGTTCTGGAAATTATCTAATCTATTTGTTGACCCCAAAAATATCCCCGAAGAATTTAGTTTGATATTTGAAGCCGCCGCCGATGCTGAACTACTCTATATGTACGAATTGATCAATCCTGTCAATCGTCTGATCGATTTTTGGTGTGGTCACAACACTACGCCTACGGAATATATCCCCCCTGCCTTTTTAACTATGGCGGATTGGTCGCAAAGAACAATTCATGTCCACCCTGTAATTAAGGATTTGCGCTTTGCGCCTAAGTTGGATTTTAGAGAAACTTTAGTCAAATCGATCGAGACTTCCACACTCCTGCCCCTCAATAAAATTTTTACTGCCACTAGCGCTGGAGAAATTAGCCTCCCGATCGATCATTGTCTCTGTCTTTATCTGCTGTGGGAGCGCAGTTTAACTTTTACGGAATTAGTAGAATTGTGGGCAAAACTTAAACCCCTTAATCCCTTGACTTTAGTACCTAACACCCCAGAACAAACTGCTCAAGCATTGATTACGATCGTGAGTTTCTTGGAAGACCGATCGTTGGTACTAGTTACTAATTGAAGCAAGGAAATATCTGTTTCCTAAGTCCTGGGTTAGAATAGAATAAATTCCCTCGGCAGGAGTCAAAAACATGCGCTGGATTGGTTATTTCCTCTTGGCATTGTTGACCACGATCGCGATCGGTCAGCAAACGATGGCAAAAAACCTCAGTGGGGAGCAGGTTTTAGAAGTGGCTCGTAAAACTACTGTAGTGGTAGCTCAGGACTTGAAGCGAGGGGATAATCAAGCGCTCAAGGAGGCTTTCCGTCCTGGGTCTGGGGTATTAGTGGGCAAGCGGGGCGATACCTACTATGTGGCAACCAATTTCCACGTCGTCAATGCGCGGGGGACTGATTACGGCGTGCGCACTCCCGACGGCATTGTCCATTTTGTCGATGATGAAAAGACAAACGACAATATCGACGCTTTTGGTAAGTATTTGCAAAATCGTATCGAGGGGTCTGACTTAGCGATCGTGCAGTTCCAAGATAGTAAACATAAATATCCTGTAGCCAAAATCAATCTCAATAAAAATATGAAGGAACCAGTATTTGTGGCGGGATGGCCCGATCCTGGTCCTAAGTTCCCGGAGCGCACTTTTAGGATGACCTCTGGTACTTTGAATGCTATTTTGAATACGTTTGAGGACGGGGATTACAACACCCAGTACAGTGCCCCCACTCGCCGCGGTATGAGTGGGGGACCCGTGTTTAATCAGCGCGGAGAATTGATTGCTATCCATGGCAGGGGCGGGGGTAAGAACTTAGCAGAATATGGCGAGCCGGATCAGGATTGTTTAGACAGTAAAAACTGTTTTAATCGCGGTATTTCCACGGATATTTTGCTGAATCGGGCAAAAACTGTATCTAAGTATGCCAGTCTATTTGTGCCGCCGGAATATATCCCTGCCGAACCAACCCAGTTAGCCCAACAGCCCAGCCCCCCCACTGCCAGTCGCATTGAAAACATTTTCAATGACTTTAGTAGCCTGCGGGTGCGTCTTCGGGATGTGCCAGGGGGACAACTCTTACTTGAACCTTAGAACATGGAATCTCTAGTCGGTATTGCGGTAGGCACCAACGATCGTTATTTGCTCCAGTCTCTGGTGAAACGATCGGGGGTTTGTTTTGTCTACGATGCCCTCGATCGATCGGACAATTCTGCCAAGGTGGTAGAGATTTGGCACTTAGAACTGACGGAAGACCAGGATGAGTTTCTATCCCGCTTGATGACTATCAGCCAGGTGGAAGACCGCCGCCTTGTCCCAATCGTGGATGGAGGTATTTTGGTAGTACCGATCGGGGCAGACATCCTCAAAGAGTTGCCCTACGTGGTAACTGAGCCAGTCCCTGAACAGCTGGTTGGGGATAATCTAGCGGCAGAGGAAGTACTCACGATCGGGATTAAGGTCTGCGCCATTTTGCATCGCCTCCATCGGGGTACGCCAATTCGGTCGCGCAGTGGGCAGATTATCGGACAAGTCAAACTTAGTCATGGCTATCTCAGTTTAGACAGCATCAGGCTCGATCCCGATAGTAGTAAAGTCATCCTCACTGACTGGTACCGCTACAGCCTCCTAGAACGACAGTTTGACCCAGTGCAAGACTGCAAAGATTTAATGGCAATTTTGCAACATTTATGCCCTCAGCCGCCCCGATCGGTGGCAGAACTGTGGCAAAAAGAATTTAGTTCCGCTAAGGCTTTAGGAGAAGAGCTGAGGGCTTGCCAGATCAAGTTAAACCCTCCCCGTCACCATCTCCAGGGAGTAGCCATTGTTTTGGGGATTCTTGCTCTCCCCCCCCTGGGTTGGTTTCTATGGACGCAGAGGCGCTCCCCCGTCAGTCCCTCCCTCCCCACGATCGTGACTGTTACTCCCCCCTCCCGCTTCTCCCCCAGTCCGCAAGAAGAAGTTTGTCCCCCCTCCCAGAGCCACCAAGGGAGCAACAGGTCTACCGTATCGATCTCCCCGTTGCCCCTACAG
>PHFO01000129.1 GCA_002861535.1 Cyanobacteria bacterium M5B4
GTCAAAAATCGACAAAAAAAGTAAATTTTCGATTATTCCCTTCCTGTAAAGTATGCTACCAATGGTAGAATTAAATAATATTTATATATTTGTCTGTATATTTACAGTTAGTGATTCGTGTGTTTTAATATTGGGTGATACTACAGAAGTAGCCCATGAATGCATCCCTCACCCAAGATAAAACCCATGCTGAACTTAGCAGTCTGGTTAAGACTCTGTTTGTTCTCCAACAGAAGAAGTTCAGCGGTATGCTCAAATTTACCACTCAAGTTGCTGAAACCTCTCGAAATCTCGAGGGGTTTTTGTTTTTCCATCTCGGAAATCTTACGTTGGCAGAGCGAAAGCTTTTAAGTACAAGTGAATTAGTATTAGCTTTTTGTCGTCAGATGAAAGTTTCATGTATAGATTCAGTCATGGACTATGCCGCCCATCGTGTCGATCTTAAGACAGTATCTGCCTACGATCTGTTCCAGACAATTGTCACTACCAGAGTTGTGAATTGGGAAGACATCGAAAAGGTCGCCATCGATCGGATGGTAGTAACTTTAGAGCGGTTCCTACCCCATAACTGTAACTTTGAATTTAACCCGCAATTCAATTTTGATATTGCCTATGGAGAAGATCACCATGGCATCCCCTCTGGAGAAATTTTGCAGAAGGTGGGGCAAAGACAAAAAGATTGGAAGCAGTATCAGACTGTAATCCATTCTTTAGATGCCATTCCCAGGGTAAGGCAAGGTGTGATTGAGACGGTTACTCATGCCCCAACTCGTAATCATTTACAGCAGTGGGTGGATGGCAAACACTCCTTTGCCGATATTGCGGAAGCCCTGGCTCAGGATCCCTTACTTCTTGCCCCTCTTTATTTTCGTTGGGTAAATGAAGGACTAATTGAATTTATTGACAGTAAAGCTTCTTCCCATAGGGAACTTCCTGTAATTTTAAGTGTAGATGATAGCCCGATCGTGCAAACGATGATTCGCCGCAGTTTGTGTGAGAGTTATGAAGTCGTTTCCGCAGGTAGTGCCATGGAAGCGTTAGGCATTCTCAATCGTAGGGATGTTGATCTAATTTTATTAGATGTAACCATGCCCGAAATTGATGGTTTTGAGTTCTGTCGTACTATCCGTAAAATCAGTAGATTCAAGGATACCCCTGTGATTATGCTAACAGCAAAAGACGGGTTAATCGATCGGGCAAAGGGGCATTTGGCAGGCACAAATCGCTATCTCACTAAGCCAATTAACTCGGAAGAATTACTAGAGGCTATCCGCGAATATGTCTAGTTATTTGCAGATAGGGCTACAGTCTCAGGACTTTGGCTTGCCCTTGGAAGCGGTAGAGGAAATTCTACTACTCCCAGAAATTGCGCCCTTGCCTGATGCTCCTGGCGATGTGGTAGGGATAATCGATCGGCGTGGTCAAACATTACCAGTTATTCATTTAGCTAAGCGCCTGCATATAGCTGAACCCAAGTGTAGGGTAACAGATAATTTAGTAGTAGTAAATCCTGAAGGTTTTAGTGTTGGACTAATTGTAGAAAGGGTATCAGAAATTTTCGAGGTTGCTACCGATCGGATTGATCTATTACCTAACATCTTTAGTCCTCCCTTGACCAGCTTTTTGAGCGGAGTGATTAGGCTGGGAGAGAAAATTTTACCCCTAATTGATCCTTCTAGCCTGATTAGATCACCTGTTGCCGTCCAAGCAGTATCTACTCTGGAAGTTAGGGACAATCTCGGCGACTTTTACAGTCAATTTGCGCCCCAAGCTACTCCTCAAGAGCAGGCAATATTCTATCAGCGGCGCATAAACCTAAGTCAACAAAACAGCAGGAAACTCAAGAGAAGTTTTCTATTGCCCTAGCGGAAATTAACAATGAAGTAATCGGCATTCCTCTAGAACAAGTAAGAGAGTTTGTAATAGTTGACCGACCTGCCCCCATGCCTTTTAGTCCTGCTTTTATCCTTGGTGCAGTCAATTTGCGCAGTGAGATATTGCCCCTCATTGATATCCTTAACCTGTTGGGATTAAAGACAATAGACAAGCCTCGGAATGAAGCGATCGTGACTCAAGTTAATAACCTAAATCTTGGCATTGCCGTTGACGAAATTAGGGGTATTGTAGATATTGATCAGTCTCTAATTAATTTAGAAAAAGAGACTAGACAGGGAGTCACAGGTACTGCTATATTTGAAGATGAAATAATTACCATTGTTGACTTACCAGAATTGTTGTATAAACTTAAATAAAAGAGGGAAAAATTTATGTTTGCAGGGTTAAAACTACGGGGGAAATTTCTAGCAGGCTACAGTGTCCCTATTGTAATTGCTCTGGTTTCTACAGTGTTAGTTTTTATAGAAATAAACAACACTCGCAAATACCTTGGTGATAGTCGAGCCGCTAACAACTTGTTATTTGCTGTGTTAGAAAGCGGTTATGTAAATAGCGAAGTAGAGCACAATGTTACTGAGTATTTGTTGACCAGTACTAAACGCTCTGAAAGTATAGAACAGATAAACAGTCTACTGCAACGAGAGAAAGAATTATTGGCTAAGATGGATGAGATATTGGGTGCCAACCCCGATTTGATTAACCTTGACCAGGTCAAAGTCAAAGTGGCCGACTTAAAAAAGCTCCTAGAAAAGGAAGAACAATTGAGACGGCGGATTTTGGATTTAGTCAATGCAGGCAAAACAACAGATGCTACCAAGCTAGTTTTATCCCCAGAAAATCAACAATTAATTGATCAGACCAATGCCCTGATAGGACAGATAGAAGAACTGGTGCGAGAAACCTCTAAACTTAAGCGCGAATTGACAACTAATGCCCTAAACCGCAGTGTTACCTTTTCTATCTTGGGTTTGGTGTTGATCGTGATTGTTTCCCCCACGATCGGTTTGTTTATTGCCCAGCTAGTTACTAGGAGCATCAGTAAAACTACAGCAGAACTGGCAAGCATCACTTCCCAAATTGCGGCTTCTTTGGCGGAGCAGTCCAAAATCATTTCCCAGCAGGCGGTTTCAGTGAACCAGACTACTACCACCATGGAAGAACTGGGCGCTTCTTCCCGTCAGTCTGCCGAGCAGGGGATCGCCTCTTCTACCAATGCGCAAAAGAGTTTGGAGTTGTGCAAAGCAGGTAGTGAATCCGTCCAGAAAACTTCCCAAGGTATCAGCACAGTAAAAGATAAAGTGACATCGATCGCGGACAAAATTGTGCAGTTGAGCGAACAAACCGCCCAAATTTCTACCGTATCCGACCTAGTGGCAGACATCGCCAACCAAACCAACATTCTGGCATTAAACGCCGCTGTAGAGGCTGCTAGAGCAGGAGAACAAGGCAAGGGCTTTGCAGTGGTGGCGCAAGAAGTGCGTAAACTAGCCGACCAAAGTAAGGTATCGGCAGAAAAAATCAGCAACTTGATTAAAGAGATTCAATCTTCTATCAATGCCACTGTCATGGTGACAGATGAAGGCACAAAGACAGCTAACGAGAGTATGCGTTTAGCCCAGGAGACTTTGCAGGCTTTTGAAGGTATTGTCAAGGCAGTGGAAACGATCGCGATGAATACCCAGCAAATTGCCTTGAGTTCCAAACAGCAGGCGGTGGGAGTACAGCAGGGGGTATCAGCGATGAATGCCATTAACTTGGGGGCGAAGGAAGCTAGTGCCAGCGTAAGTCAGATAGAATCAGCGATTAAGCAACTATCAGAGTCAGCGCAGTTATTAAAGGAGCAAATCTAAGCTGAGGTCACTTTATGTTAATTGAAGATGAAGAACTGCGATCGCTTTACAAAATCGCTAGTGAAGACCACATAGCTAAGTTAGAACAGGGCTTACTAGACTTAGAAAAGAACCCCGAAGATCAGAAGAAGCTAGAAGAGTTACTCAGATGTGCCCATTCTTTGAAGGGGGATTCACGGATGTTAGGGGTAAAAGATGCAGAAACTCTTACGCATTACTTAGAAGACATTCTCAGTGGTGTTAAGCAGGGAAAACATCAGTTTTCTCCTACTATTTTTGAAGCTTTATTTATGGGTTTGGATACCGTCAAAAAAATTGCCCATGAAGCAGTAACTGGTGAGCCTGCCAATGTAAGTGTATTTCATGTTTCTGCTGAATTGATGGCGGTGTTGTCAGAAAACGAAAATCAACAGGAGCCTGCTGTTTTACCGGAAATTACTTTTGTACAAGATGATCAACAGGATGATCTGACCGCTCTTTTAGCTCTCGCCCAGGAACAGGTGGAAGAGAAAGAAGTTGAAGTTAAGAAAACTAAACCGATCGTTACAGCAACAGAGACTGAATTGAAAACAGAGCAGTTAGATACTGTGCGCATAGAGTTATCCAAGATAGATGCTTTGTTGCAATACACAGGGGAAATAGCAGTTGCCCAACAGCGCTTAAGTAAACAATTGGAGTTAGTGCGTAACCTTAGTCAGTTGTGGGAAGAACTAATCACAGACAAAGGGAAACAACAGGAGTTAGTGCTTAATCGCATTGGTGAAATTCTGCCAAAGCTACAAACAAACTTGGACAATGATAGTAGTAAACTGAGGGTAATAGCTGACCAACTAGGGCAAAGTATCAGGGAGTTGCAACTATTACCTTTTTCTACTATTTTTAATCTTTTTCCCCGTACAGTTAGGGATATAGTAAAAAGCCAAAATAAGGAAGTTAATTTTACAATTACGGGGGGAGAAAACCTAGTCGATCGGAAGGTTTTAGAAGAGATCAAGGCTCCTATTACTCATCTTTTAAGAAATGCAATTGATCATGGCATTGAGACCCCAGAAGAAAGAATTGCCATGGGTAAAGCTCCTACTGGAAACATATCCCTAGAGGGTAAGGTGCAGGGCAATGAAATCATAATTGAAGTTTTAGATGATGGTAGGGGTTTAGACACAGAAAATATCGGTCGGGTGGCAGTGGCAAGGGGTATTGTTACCCCTGCTGAACTAGCTTTGATGACTAAAGAAGAAGTACAAAGCTTGATATTCCGTCCTGGGTTTTCTACCAAAACAGAGGTCAGTGAAATTTCAGGCAGGGGTGTGGGTTTAGATGTAGTCAAAGACATGATCGATCGATTACAGGGTCAAGTTAGGGTAGAGTCTCAGATCGGAATTGGTTCTGTTTTTCGGCTAATTTTACGTGCCGATCGGACGATTACACCCATCTTAGTTATAAAGAGTGGAGGGAACTTTTATGGCTTACCGATCGATTATGTGGTTACTTCTCTGCTGCTAAAGCCGGAAGAGGTGGTAATAGTAGGCGATCGACCCCAAATTATTTGGCAGGGAGAAAATCTGCCAGTAAGTTTTTTGGCGGATATTTTACAACAACATCGTAACTTTAGAGATAAGGTTTATCCTTGTGTAATTGTCCAAACAAATGGGAGCAAGCATAGCTTGATTGTAGAAGCTATCACTGATTATCAAGAGGTACAATTGAAGGGGGGAAATTTAATCAAAGCGCCTCAATTACTGGGAACAACTCTGCTCAGTGATGGCAGTATTTGTTATATGCTCAATGTATTAGAGCTTTTTGGTGGTAAAAAGCATTACTCTTTTAAGGAAAGTTTTACTGCCCAAGAGAAGCCACCCCTACAAGTTCTATTAGTAGAGGATTCCTTACCTATTCGTACCCAACTAAGGCGTATCCTAGAAAAAGATGGTTACACTGTCACCGTTGCAGTAGATGGTTTAGATGGACTACAAAAGTTTCAGGAAAATAGGTATGATGTCATAGTTTCTGATGTAGAAATGCCCAATCTTAACGGTATGGAAATGACCCAAAGAATTAGGTCTGCTAATACTAAAGTTCCTATTATTCTGGTTACAACTCTAGCTAAATCCCAAGATAGGGAAAGGGGACTAAAGGCAGGAGCAAATGCCTACATCACTAAGGGAGATTTTGATCAAAGTTTGTTATTAGATACAATTAGGAGGCTAGTTCCATGAGTAAAATTAGAGTGGTTTTGATCGAGGACTCGATCGTGGCTTTGGAGGTTCTGCAACGGCTGATTAACTCTTCGGGGGAAGCAGAGGTAGTTGGTGCAGCAACAGATGGAGTGGAGGGTTTAGCCATAGTGGAACGTACTCAGCCTGATGTCATCTGTACTGATTTACAGATGCCTAATATGGATGGTTTGGAGTTTACTAAGGCGGTGATGCAAAGATTTCCCCGTCCTGTGTTAGTAATTAGTAATGCGGTGCATCCTACAGATGTAGATAATATCTTTAATTTGATGCAGGCAGGGGCACTAGATTTCTTCCCTAAACCTAGCAGTGGTACGGTGACTGATTATGAGAAATTAAGGGATATTTTGATTACTAAAATTAAGGTCTTAGCTAGTAAGAAGGTATGACGATCGGTGTTTTTTTAGTCGAAGATTCACCGATCGCTTTAGAGGTCTTACAAAAAATTATTTCTG
>PHFO01000130.1 GCA_002861535.1 Cyanobacteria bacterium M5B4
TAACCGATCGGGTTTGAGCCAGGGCAAGCGTTCAATTTCCCAGGCGGCATCGTAGCCCAGCCAGCCCAAATATCCCCCCGTAAACGGCAAATGACAGGGTAAATCCTCCGTCCGGTCGGATAGTTCCAATTGAGACAAGCAGGGAAAAATCTGCCCCAGTTTGGGTTGCCAATATCTCTGGGGATGGGCTGCCACGATGGAAAAGCTGTTAGTATCTTCCAAGACCGTAGAAATAGGAGCATGTCGGAACAAGCGTTCCCATACAGCCTGAGCAGAAAGATCACTGCCGATATGTTGCCAATACCACTGTTTCACTCCGTTTGCAGAGATTGGATTTTTTCGGGATTGAGGGGTTCTAAAATGCGCCGCGATCGTCTTAATAGTTCCTCTGTGCCCCGCACAACTACTAGGTACTTGCCCTCATCCAAGCGATTGCGTAGGGGTAAGGACTCGCTACTGCCAAAAGCTACGCCTGCGCCGCCACCGACAAACACACTGCCCATCGCCCCCCCGATCGCGCCCAGTAGTCCAGAAATGAGGATGTCCCCGATCGTGCCTGCCCAGGCAAAGGTGTGCAGCTGGGTAATTAAACTAAATGCTACTCCTGCCCCAAACCCAAAAGGCAAAAGCCAGGTTGCCATCAAGATCGCTTGTTTCCTGCCCTTTTGCACCGGGTCAACTAGCCCAAACTCATCCGCCGACTTGTAGCCCCTACCTAAAATGGCTAGCTGTGCCTGGGGAATGCCCTGGGACTCTAGTTGGGAGTAGAGGGTTTCTGCCTGAATCCGATCGGTGCAAGTCGCAATCAGATAGTTCACTGAGGATGTCCGTAACTGCAAAGTAGGTTTAACTCTATCATAATCAAATCTGAAACCCTCACCCTAGCCCTCTCCCAAAAGGGAGAGGGGACAAGAAAAATAGATTGCTCCCTGACGACTTACATTACTTTACCCTCACCCTAGCCCTCTCCCAAAGAGGGAGAGGGACTAGAAAAAATTGATCTACTTACCTTCTCCCGTCCCCTGAGCTTGTCGAAGGGGGAGAAAGGATTGAGGGATGAGGGGCAATTTTGCTTGGCGTAAGTCCTAATAGGAAAGGGATGTTCTGGCATTTTCAGGGTGTCAAGAGGTCGAAATGATAGAGGGCTTCCAAGATTGCGCCGGCGTAGTTACTCTTAGCTAACAAAACCCGATCGCTGGGATGGTTCTTATACCAGTCTAGTAATTCCGGCTGGGAGTTATTCACAATTACGCCCCAAAAGTTATGTTCATACATACTAATATCGTTGCCGGAATCACCACATACTAAAACTGGTAGTTCACTTACATCTAACTGGGACTGGAGCCACTTAATCGCTAAGCCTTTGTTGGCACCGATCGGGGTTATGTCTAAGTTGTTTTTACTACTAAAAATTAGCTGGCATGGCAGATTTAATACTGATAATTTATTTCTGATTTCTCCGATCGTGGTGTGATGATCATCTGTTGCCAAATTAAAACTTAATTTCCAGGGATTTTGTTCTCGATCGGACTGTAAAGACAGGGCTGGGAAATTCCCTAATACCCTGGCAATAGCTCCCCGATGCCAATTGCGATCGATGTGGTACTGCCAGCCCAATTCGGGATAACTGCGGTGATAAATAATCGTTCCTACACTAGCAATTAAATAATCGGGAGTAAGGAGAGATTGGTGAGTCAATAACTGGAAAAATCCCATTAAATGCGCCACCGAATCAAAACTCCTGCCCGTAGCATAAAACAAATAAAACCGATCGCGTACCTTCAACAAATGCTCATTCAAATTGAGAGTAGCATCGTTATCACCGATGAGAGTGTTGTCTAAATCTGTCACTAAAATAAAACGTTTCATTAGGTGATAAATTTCTCCCCCAGAGTGTGAATTTTAATAAAATTCGTATTGGGACTTTCTAATAAGGGGCTACCTCCCACAATTAACACCCGATCGCCGTCACAGGCAACTCCCCGATCGCACAACATCGTTTCTACTGTTTTGATAAAAGTCTCAACATGCCCCGCTTCTGTTACCCACAGGGGCGTAACTCCCCACAACAAATTGAGGCGATAAAAAATTGACTTGTGGGCAGTGACAACATAAATAGGGGTACGGAGACGCTCCGCTGCCACCAGACGGGCACTATCGCCATTCATGCTAAACAAAACAATACCCTTGAGGGGTAAAATTTCCTCGATCGTGTGGATCGCTTCACTAATGGCATGGGGGGCATCATTCGTTTCGGGCGGGTCGTTGACGGGATGAAACACCGCCTCAATCTCCCTGGCAATCTTGACCATCATTTCTACCGCCTCGATGGGATGCTTACCCACGGCGGATTCCCCCGACAGCATAATGGCATCAGTGCCATCCAGGATCGCGTTGGCTACGTCACTGGCTTCCGCACGAGTAGGGCGGGCATTTTCGATCATGCTTTCTAGCATCTGAGTCGCCGTAATTACCGGGATGCCATGGCGATTACATTTTTTAATAATTTCCTTCTGGGCAAGGGGGACTTTTTCGGGACTCAGTTCTACCCCCAGGTCTCCCCGCGCCACCATGATCCCGTCCGCGATCGCAATAATTTCATCCAAATGCTCTAATGCTTGGGGCTTCTCAATTTTGGCAATTACCGGCACATCGTAGCCCCGATCGCGGATCGTCTGTTTTAATGCCTCAATGTCCCTTGCCTTACGCACAAAACTCAAAGATACCCAATCTACCCCCTGGGACAAGCCAAACTCTAGGTCTTCAAAATCCTTGGCAGTCATAGAAGGTAAGCTCAGGTCAATATCGGGTAAATTTACCCCCTTGCGACTTTTGAGGATGCCCCCCCGCACCACTTCACAGATCGTAGCCGTTCCCCTGGTCTCTAACACTACCAACTCCAACAGCCCGTCATCTAGCAAGACGCGGTTCCCCGATCGGGCTTCCTGGGCAAGTAAGGGATAATCGATCGGTATGGTATGGGGAGCATTCTGCCATTCTGCGATCGGTAGCAGTTCTAATTGCTGTCCCACTTCCAGAGTAATGGGCGCAGGTAAATTCCCCGCCCTGATCTTAGGACCCTGGAGGTCTTGCAGCAGGGCAATGGGGGCATCTAGTTCCTGAGAAATTTGGCGAAAGGTAGCCACAGTGTGGGCATGATCACTATAGGAACCATGGGAAAAATTGAGGCGGGCAACGGATAGACCAGCCTTAATCAAAGCGCGGATTACTTCGGGGCTATTGCTGGCAGGACCGATCGTGGCAACAATTTTAGTGCGTTGGGCTAACATAAACAACCTCGATTCACACCCAGATTATAGGTTTAATGCCCAAACTAACACTTGAAGAAAGTCTAATTCTTTTTAGCGAGAGCGCTGTAGGGCAACACCCTAATTAGTTCCTCATAGGTAGTAATGCCTTTGCACACCTTCTCGATCGCCGCTGTCCTAAAGGAAGGATAGTCAATCTTACGCAGATAGCGATTTAACTGACTAGGGGAACCCTCATAAATTAGCTCGCGGATATGGTCATCCACATCCACCACTTCTACCACTGCCTCTCTGCCTAAAAAGCCACTGCCAAAACAGCGATCGCAGCCCTTCCCCTTCCGCCATTTCGTATTTTCGGCGGTGGGAATAATGCCCAGTTTCTCCAGTTCATTCTCAGTAGGCGTGTAGGGTTCAGCACAATAGGGGCACACCTTACGCACCAGGCGTTGCGCCACAATTCCCAGCAAAGCATCACTAACTAGACCAGGGTCTGGTCCCAAATCCTTCAAGCGGGGGATGGCACTAGGAGCATCATTGGTGTGCATAGTGCTTAAAACCAAGTGCCCCGTCAAAGCCGCCCTAATCACAGTCTCCGCAGTTTCGGGGTCGCGCACCTCTCCCACCATCACCACATCGGGGTCTTGGCGCAGAATCGCTCGCAATCCCGCCGCAAAAGTCATCCCCGCCAACTCATTAACTTGGGTTTGGGTAATGTTAGGCAATACATACTCGACGGGGTCTTCTACAGTCACAACATTGACCTGCTCCGTGGCAATCATCTGCAAACTAGTATAGAGGGTGCTAGTTTTACCCGAACCCGTGGGACCCGTAATGATAATTAACCCCTGGGGTTGGTGTAACCACCGTTCATAAATGGATAGGGTATGTTCACTAAACCCCAAACCATGCAACAAATTATTAGAGAAGGGATTTTCCCTGGGCAATAAGCGAATTACCGCCTTTTCTCCCCCGACACAGGGCAGGGTACTGACCCGCATATCCAGACCCGATGCCATATTGTCATTACTGGTATATTCCTTGTTGATACGCCCGTCTTGGGGACGGCGGCTTTCGGCAATGTCCATGTCACACATTACCTTGAGGGCAACAATGATCTTACGGCTCACTTCTAGGGGCAGAGTCTTCACATCCCGTAAAATGCCATCAATGCGATAGCGCACCCTCAGCCCCTTGGGGGTAGGCTCTAGGTGGATGTCACTGGCACGGTTCTGCAATGCCACAGAAATTAGCGCATTGATGCGGCGAGTCTGATCAGCAGCCTGGGACAGATACAGGTTCGTGACTTCACCGATGTCCGCTTGTTCTACTTCTCCTGTGAGGGGGTTGATCAGCGGAGCGGAGTTAATCTTACTTTGATCCGGTACATTTTGGGTGCGGAACCACGCCCGGTAGCTTTCCGCCGCGATCGGGATAATTTTTATCTCTGTTAAAGTCCGATCGGCGAGCAGTCTAATGGTATGCTCTGGTAGCTTGGTGGGACAACCGAGATAGTAACAACTGCGCCACAGTAACAGGGGTACGATCGGGGGTAAAACGTTGCGGTCTTCAAAGGAGCGAAAGAAGCGCTGATTAAGTTCACTATCCAGGGCATCTATGTTTAATTTGCCCTCGGAATCTACCAGGAGGTGTAATGCCTCTTCACAGGAACTAATTTCATTAGATTGTAACTGTCTCCAGATAGATTTTCTTGATGCCAATAGTTGCATAGAAGCAGGGGATACAGAATAGTTAAAATTTTAATGGAAACCCCAGTAAAATTACTTTAACTCAAGCAGGAAATATGCCATGGCAATCGATCGGTTAACAGAAGCACAAATCAACCAAGAGCTGACCACCCTCAATGGCTGGCAGATTGTAGAAGGAAAGCTCCATAAAGTTTATCAATTTCCTGATTTTGTTGCTGCCTTTGCTTTTATGACTAAGGTAGCTCTTCTGGCGGAGAAACTCGACCACCATCCCGAATGGTACAACGTTTACAATCGGGTTACTATCGATTTAACGACCCATGATGCAGGCGGTATCAGTGCTAGGGATTTTGCCTTGGCTCGCCAAATTGATCAGTAGCATCATTGCGCTTATTGCAGTCCGGTAAATTGTTAATGAAGAGTTTACTAGGAGCATTACTCTTCTACACAATTTTGCCCTTTCCCAGTTCTAATAACTTTAGTCTGCGGGCAATTGCTCTGTGGGCACCGATCGTAGGAATTTTTCTTGCCGCTATCTTAGGCATATTTGATGGACTGTTAGAATTGATTTTACCCTTTAATTCTGGTTTACGATCGGGTTTAGTTGTTGCCCTTTGGGTCTATTTAACGGGAGGGTTACACCTAGATGGCGCCATGGATACCAGTGATGGACTAGGGGTAAATGATCTGACAAAAAGGTTAGAAGTAATGAGTGATAGCCGATCGGGTGCTTTTGCCGTAATCACAGCGATCGGGATTTTAGGACTGAAGACCTTAGCACTGATGGAAATTCCTAGTCATCGTTTTTCCGTTTTACTGCATACCTTGGCATGGGGAAGATGGGCACAGTTATTTGCGATCGTTCATTATATTTATCTTAAACCAGAAGGAAAAGGTAAATTTCATAAAGAAGGAATTGAAAGATGGCAGGTTTATCTAGTTGGTCTTTTGCTTTTGAGTTTGGTCTTTTGGGCATGGGATTTACGTTTTATCATTCCTTTCTGTAGTCTAATTGCTTTGGTCGTTGGTTTTTTAATTAACAAAAAAGTAGGAGGGCAAACGGGGGATACCTACGGCGCGATCGTGGAATGGACAGAGACTTGTGCCCTGATCGGAGCGGCTCTATTACTAAAATTCCCGCGCTGATTGCTTCAGTTGCATCAAGTCAGTTCGGGATAAGCAAAGACTAGCAATCTCAGTTCGATACTTATGGAAATATGAAAACCCCTGTCCAGCCTTGACTTTACCCTCACCCTAGCCCTCTGCCAAAAAGGGAGAAGGAACAACCTCTTATCACAGAAGAAAAGATAAACCATCCTTTTGCAAAATCTACCGATCGAGTGGACTAA
>PHFO01000131.1 GCA_002861535.1 Cyanobacteria bacterium M5B4
TAAGTTTAACGATCGGTTTTCTAACTATCAGCAAGCAGTGCAATGGGTTGTGCAACTTGCTTTTACTCTGATCGGATCAGCAACTGTAACAATCATTATCTCTTCTGTCTTACGTCGTTAAACAGAGTCTTCCTGATTGAAACGAATAACGATCGGTTGATGGTATAATCTTATTACTGAATCAGAAATGCCATGGCAGATATTACTAACGAAGAACTCAAAAACCTAATCCTCTCCAAATTCGCGGAACTAGATAAGAAGATGGAGGTCGGTTTTACTGAGCTTAGAGGAGAGATCAGGAATGTCCATACTGAACTCAAAGGAGACATTCAAGCACTCCGCAACGAACTCAAGGGCGATATAAAAGAAGTCAAGGGCGAAATTAAGACAATTGAAGCCAAGCTCGATGGATTTGACAAGCGTATCAGTTATCAAGAATTTGCCAGTAAAGGTGTTTTTGTCACAGTCTTAGGCGGCATCTTGTTGGCTCTTGCTAGATTCTTTATATCTTTCGATCCTAAAAAATTATTGCTTAGCATCTTTCATCTTTTTAACTCGATCGGTATTTCTTAAAATGTTACGATCGGGTGTCAGATGCCTCTTACAGATAAAGACAAAATGAACTACCCCACTCTGCTACGCGAGGATGGGGTTCTAAAGCCCCATCAAGCAAGGCGTGTTTTTGACGCTTCTTTGAGCCAAGTTGCTGAAACCCTCCCCAATAAGCAGGGGTTGCACTAGAGCTATCTAAGCCAATTGCACCACTCCCAGTCTTACGTTGCGATGAAGGATGGTGCAAGTTGTCGGAGTGCCCCATTGTCTCGCTTTTCCCCTAAATTAGACAATTGTAGATAGCCATTGACACCATCCGTTAAGGCTTTCCATCCCGGAATGCGTTGCGGAATTTCGTTCAACAACTGAATCTAGTTTATTTGGTGTTGCCAAGCAAAATGACCCCTCATCCCTCGTAGCTTTTTCTGAAAGTGAGAGAGTTGGTTCTCCCGCTCTAAATTAAGGAACCTTTATCCACTTAAAATCTTCTACTAAAACAGATGAGAAGTTGAGGTGTTGTATGAAACGATCGAGTTTTGTCATGGTTTTAGGAGGATTGTTAACCCCTAGTATGGCTCTAGCCCAGACTGCCCCTCAAATTTGGGCCGTCTCCCGTCCTTTGAATTTATCCCAATCTGCCTGTATCCGCCAAGCTAATGTAGCCTTAAGAGCGCAGAGATGGCGACCGACTTGGAGCAATAGCACCACTACCAACGCCGAGGCAAACAACTATAGCGCCCAAATCCTCTGTAATGCCCCCGATCGGAATGTCACTATTGTTGTGGCGGGTCCTAACCGCAACCGTGCCCAAAATCTGGCAGAAAATTTGCTCCGCAGTAATGGTGTCTGGGAAGGAGGAACTGCCGTTTTACCCCAGCCCCCCGTCGCCGAATTTGATGAGCAATTTTACTTAGCTAACAACCCCGATGTAGCAGAAGCAGTACGCAGGCGGGTTTTCCCCAGTGGATTAGTACATTACCAACAGTTTGGTAAAAACGAAGGCAGGGCGGCGCGCTTTGATGAGCAGTATTATCTCTCCCGTAATCCAGATGTTGCCAGGGCAGTGCGGCGGGGAGAATATCGCAGTGGGCGTGACCACTGGAATCAATTTGGTATCAACGAAGGTCGTCCTGGGGGCATAGGCAGCCTGGGACAGCCGGAGGGTCAACTTTCTAACTAGGAGAAACTTATGTTAACAATGCCTGAGTCCAATCTGATTAGTGTGCCTGGGGCACGGGCATTGCTGAGGCTAGAAAATGTCACTAAAGTCTATGGCAGTGGAGAAACTGAGGTAAAGGCTCTAGCGGGGGTGAGCCTGGAGATTGCCGAGGGGGAGTACTGCGCCATTATGGGACCTTCTGGTTCTGGCAAGTCTACGGCGATGAATATGTTGGGTTGCCTCGATCGCCCTACCACGGGTGCCTACTTTTTGGATGGAGATAATGTTGCCCATCTTTCGGAGCAGGAATTAGCAGTGGTAAGGAATCGCAAGATTGGCTTTGTCTTTCAGCAATTTCATCTTTTACCCCAGTTAACTGCCCTAGAAAATGTGATGTTACCGATGATCTATGGTGGTATTCCCGCTAAGGAAAGACAGGAAAGGGCGGTTCATGCCCTAGCTCAGGTAGGTTTAAGCAATCGCCTTTACAATCGTCCCAACCAGTTGTCGGGGGGGCAACAACAGCGGGTAGCCATTGCCAGAGCGATCGTGAATCATCCGATCTTGTTACTAGCCGATGAGCCTACGGGAGCCTTAGATACGCGCACTACCCAGGAGATTTTGCATATTTTTCAGGAATTGAATCAGGACGGCATGACTGTGGTAATGGTAACCCATGAACCGGAGGTGGCAAGGCAGACCAGGCGGATTATTTGGTTCCAGGATGGTAAAGTATCTAACGATCATTTACGCCCGGAAGATTTAGGTTCAATTTTGTGAGTTTTAGGCGTTTTTTTAGTCCCCAACAACAGTCAGTAATTACTAATATCAGTTTAATTGCCCCCGATCGGGTGTTTGCGGTGGGTGGTATTGTGCGGGATTATTTATTAGGAAAAGCACCCCATCCGATCGATGTTGACTTAGTAATTGAAGGGGATGCCATTAGTGTAGCGGAGGAGTTACATCGACTTTATCCCCAAGCTCGCCTACAAACTTATCCTAAGTTTTTAACAGCAGAATTGTTATTTCCTGAATTTACTCTTGATCTGGCGACGGCGCGGTCTGAACTTTATGCAGAACCAGGGGCTAATCCCCAAGTGACTGCCTGTAGTTTGTTAGAGGATTTAGAACGCCGCGATTTTACAGTCAATGCTTTGGCAATGGCAATCAAGCCTGATTTTAGAGTGGATGATTGTATTATCGATCGGTTTAATGGTCTGCAAGATTTAGACCGTAAGTTAATTAGAGTAATCCGATCGGGGAGTTTTGTAGAAGACCCCAGGCGTATTTTTCGGGCGGTGAGATTTGCCGTAAAGCTAGGTTTTGAAATTGCTCCTGACACCCTAGCTGAAATTAGGGACACGATCGCGAGTAACATCCATCAAGGTATTGGGGGGAGCCGCTTCCGATCGGAGTTGTTGTATATTTTTCATCCTAGCTTTTTCCCTACCCGATCGGCGGTGATACTGCAAAAATTGGAACAATTGCAGGCTCTTAGTTGTATCCATCATAATTTGCATATTCCCGATCGGTTGTCCCTATTATTTAGGCGCTTATCGCGGTGGCATTCCTATTTTTTACCAGACTATAGTTTACGGGAATTAGCCCTAGAACTAATTGCTAGTAACATAAAGAGTCAGGAAGCAATAGCGGCTGGTTTAATCAGAGGAGAAGCGGTCAAACATCTCAATAGATTACCAAAGTTGTTAGCTAGTCTCGATCAAATTAAAGAACTATCTCCCAGCCAAATTTTTGATCACTTGCATGGCTATGAGTTACCTACCATTGTGTTGGCGGGGGTGCTGAGTCAACACCGGCGTATAATCTGGCAATATCTGACTCGCTGGCGCAATTTTACTCCCCTAGTAAGCGGGCACGATCTGCAACAGTGGGGCTGTCCCAGGGGCAAAACGATCGGTATTTTCCTCAAACAATTGCGATCGTTGCAGTTAGACGGTAAACTCCATCATTACCAAGAAGCACAAAATTTAGTGCGAACTTGGCTGGCTCAAGATAACCTGGCTCGGCTTTAGATGGTATTCTAATTAACATTTCTCGGCAAAACTATGGGGCGCATTATTGTCATCACTTCTGGTAAGGGGGGAGTAGGTAAAACCACCTCTACTGTCAATATTGGCATGGCGTTGGCGCAATTGGGGCGGAAAGTTGTGCTTGTAGACGGGGACTATGGGCTGCGCAATCTCGACCTTTTACTTGGTTTAGAAAATCGCGTTGTTTATACCAGTTTAGATGTAATTCAAAAGGAATGTAAGTTAGAACAAGCGGTAGTGAAAGACAAACGTCAGCCTAATTTAGGGATGTTGGCAGCTCCCCAATCTCGCAATAAAACAGCGATCGAGGCGGGACAAATGAAAGAATTAGTAGAAAACCTCAGTCAAACCTGGGATTATGTGCTGATTGACTGCCCCGCTGGCATTGAAACAGGTTTTCAAAATTCCGTGGCCGGTGCCCAGGAAGCGATCGTGGTTACTACTCCCGAAATTGCGCCGGTGCGCGATGCCGATCGGGTCATTGGTTTATTAGAGGCGCAACCGGTGCAAACCATCAAGTTATTACTAAATCGGTTTCGTCCTGCCATGGCACAGACTAAAGAAATGATGACGATCGAAGATGTAAAAGAAATCTTAGCAATCGATTTAATTGGCGTTGTGCCGGAAGACCAACAGACGATCGTAGCCTCCAACAAAGGAGAACCCCTAGTCTTTGGTCAGTCCTTAGCGGCTCTAGCTTATCAAAATATCGCTCAACGCTTAGAAGGTAAAACGATCGATCTGCTAGATTTAACAAAAATGAATAACATCTGGTCTCGCATCTGGCGCACTTTAACTACAAAACTATGAAACTGTTAGAAATTTGGAAATCCTTTTTCCCCGATCGTAACGATAGCCGCAATATAGTCAAAGACAGACTGCGGTTGATCTTAGCCCAGGATCGTTGTGCTGTTCCGGCGGAAGTGTTAACCCTCATGCGTGCTGAAATCTTGGCAGTTGTTTCTCGTTATTTTGAAATTGCCCCAGAGGGTACAGAAATCAACTTGGAAACGGACGATCGTACCACTGTGTTAATCGCTAACTTACCGATCGTGAGAGTAAAACCCCTTGAACCAGCAAAAGAAGTAACAGTATCTTTTGTCTTGGATTTGAATTAGAGATAGGCACTTGACAATCCCACGCCTAAAGAGCGCCTACCGCGATTTCTATAAAAAATGCCAGGACTTATGTTGTTTTCTCTCCCTAGCCCTCTCCCCAAAAGTAAGAGGGGAATTTTTCCTCAGCGTAAGTCCTGAAAGGCAGTCCGATCGGGTATGGTTATCTTCAGCACTCCTAATTGATGCCTATGATCTGGACAGACCTACTTAAACAGTTAATCGCTGGGCAGTCCCTGACAACCGCCCAAGCCCAGACCCTAATGACCGGTTGGCTCAAGGGGGAAATTAGCCCCGAACTCTCTGGGGCAATCCTGGTGGCATTGCAATTCAAGGGGGTTACAGGGACGGAACTGGCGGCAATGGCAGGAGTGTTACAGTCTATGGCGACACCAGTCCCCAAGCCTGCTACGGAAATGCTCCTTGACACCTGCGGCACAGGCGGCGATGGCAAAAATACTTTTAACATTTCTACAGCGGTGGCATTTGTGGCAGCCGCAGCCGGTATTCCCGTGGCAAAGCACGGCAATCGATCGGTATCCAGTCGCTCGGGATCGGCGGATGTCCTCGAAGCTCTGGGGATTAACCTTAATGCCCCCCAGATATACAATGCACTGGAAACGATCGGGGTTACATTTTTATTTGCCCCCTACTGGCATCCGGCAATGAAGGCGGTGGCTCCCCTGAGGCGCAACCTGGGTATTCGTACCGTATTCAATTTGTTGGGACCCCTGGTCAATCCCTGTCAGCCCACTGCCCAAGTGTTGGGGGTCTACGACCAGCAGCTACTACAACCGATCGCTACTGCCCTGCAAATTTTGGGACTAAAGCAGGCGTTTGTACTCCACAGTCGGGAGGGTTTAGATGAAGTAGGACTGGGAGATATTACTGACGTAGTGGTACTAAACCAAGGGGAAACTAAGACGATGACCCTAGACCCCAAAGAATTGGATATTCCTCCTACTCCCTTGGAGGCTCTGTTAGGGGGAGATGTCGCCGAAAATGCAGTGATTTTAACCCAGGTGCTGCAGGGGAAGGGAACCTTGCCCCAGACCCAATGCGTTGCCCTCAATGCTGCCCTTGCCCTCCACCTCGCCGGTCAGGGGGATAGTTGGCAGTCTACTTACCCCAAAGCCCTAGAAATCATCCGATCGGGGGCAGCCTGGGACAAGCTGATGGCATTACGCCAGTTTTTGGCTGAGACATAACAAGTCCCCAATCGATCGGTTTCCGCACAACTGGGAGTCTGGCTACCCAAAGACTGCAATCGTCGATCGCCTTTCCCACGCAGCGGTCACTTCGACAAGCTCAGGGAGCAATGTAATGAACTACCCCACCCTGCTACGCGAGGACGGGGTTTCTAAAGCCCCATCAAGCAAGGCGTGTTTTTTACGCTTCTTTGAGCCAAGTTGCTGAAACCCTCCGCATT
>PHFO01000132.1 GCA_002861535.1 Cyanobacteria bacterium M5B4
GTTAGGAATTAACCGATCGGTTGCCACTGTATTTGGTAGTGGTAATGGAAACCTCAGTGCGGTTCAGCAAGGTTCTAACACGATCGTGTATGTAGAAAATGGCATTCCTGGTTTACAAACTGGGGAAAACATTTTGGCTACCTTGACTAACTTTGCAGTTCGTAACTTTACGGCAGCCGATGTTGTGTTCTTCTAGGTTCTAAGCTAGAGTGAGAGGGAGGAGTAAGTACTATTTCTCCCTCAACTTTTGGATAATCCCTAGAAGGAAAAGACAGTATAGCTACATTCACGATCGTTGTTGCCTCAGGTACTGACAATGGGACAGTTAATATCAGAGGTACTAACTTTAATATTCTTGGTAATGGTGCAAGGGGAGCAGAAACGATCGTTAATGGGCAATTCCAGTGTGATTTCGGGTAATCATGCGAACAACGCCACTCTACCTAGTACTATTCATAATTCATGATCAAGAGTGACAATGTCACGATCGCGGGTTTTGAATTTCTAACAACTCTTCTTCTCATCTCTCAATACCTATGTGCCAAAGGCACGATCGCCAGCATCTCCCAGCCCAGGGACAATAAAACCCCGATCGTTGACGGTTTCGTCGATAGCACTGGCAAAAATTTGTAATTTGGGATAGAGAGGGCTGAGTTTTTGCAGGGCGGGGGGGGCACAGACAATACTAATGATGCGAATCAACTCAGGATTTGCACCCCGATCGGTAAGCAGTTTCAAGGCTTGCAGGATGGTTCCCCCTGTAGCCAACATAGGTTCAAGGATAATGATGCGGGTGTTTGGGTCAATTTCGGAAGGAACCCGATCGAGGTAGCAGGAGGCTAGGAGAGTATTTTCATCCCTGACCATACCTAGATGGTAGACCTTTGCGCCAGGAATCAGACTCTGACAGGGTTCCAGGAGAGTTAAGCCCGCCCGCATGATGGGCACGATCGCTAGGGGGGTTTGAGTATCAATCACCAAGCCTGTAGTAGCAGATAGGGGAGTTTCGATCGCAATTTCTTGGGTAGGAAGCCAGTCTCGAATTGCCTCGTAGGTAAGCCACCGGCTTAATTCTTGGAGTGCGGTGCGGAAAAGGGGAAAGGGAGTCGATCGATCGCGGGCAACTGCTAACCAGTGACGGATCAGGGGGTGGGGTAAAACGAATACTTTTAACTGGGGTGTCATTGATTTATCGAGTGAAGTAATCAGCCAAGGCTTTAACCGCAGGAGCTAACACAACAACGGCAGCCGAAGCAGTGACTACAGTAAAAGCAAGATTGGCAACCCGATCGGAAGCTTTCTGGGAGGTCTCAAACATCTGAGTAAACTGAGCAAAGCGTTCTTCTAGCTGGGCAAAGCGTTCGTCGGACTTGGCAAAGCGCTCTTCAAACTGCTGATTAAATTTGATTTGCTCTTGAATATGTCCTTCTAACTTTTCGATGTATTCGTTCAAGCGGTCTAAAATGTCGCGGAGGGTAGGTTCGTTTTGCATAGAGAGCACTCCTAATTAGTTATGTCCATCATTTTAGGAGATATTGTCTAAATCAGGAAAAACACTCTTTACCGCGGGATGGAGGATTTTACCGCCATGAATATTCAGACCTTTTTGTAAGACCGGATACCGATCGATGTAGTCTAACCCCTCGGCAAGCTGGAAAATGTAGGGGAGGGTAGCATTAACTAAACCTTGGGTGGCTGTCCAGGGGACAGCCCCAGGCATATTGGGTACGCCGTAATGAAGCACGCCTTCGTCTTCGTAGGTAGGCTGGCTATGACTGGTGGGTCTGACGGTAGCAATACATCCCCCTTGGTCTACTGCCACATCGACAATCACAGTACGGGGGCGCATCTGGGCGACCAATTGCCGCGAAACTAAGACAGGCGCTTTTTTGCCTGGTACTAACACTGCGCCGATCAATAAATCTGCCTCTGGCACTACTTCAGCGATCGTCTGGGGACTGCTATGCCACAGTTCCACCCTAGAACCAAACAGATTGGCTAGTTCGTTCAACCGATCGAGGTTGATGTCTAGAATTTGTACTCTTGCCCCCAAGCCGACAGCAATCTTAGCTGCTTCTGTCCCTACGGTGCCCCCTCCCAAAATAACAACCCTGCCTGGTCTAACCCCAGGAATCCCTCCTAGTAATAAACCGAATCCGCCCTGTTGTCTGGTGAGTAAGTGACTGCCAAACTGGGTGGCTAAGCGCCCCGCAATGAGGCTCATGGGGGTGAGGAGGGGTAACTGTCCGTTGGGTAGTTGCACTGTTTCATAGGCAAAAGCACTGCAACCACTCTTGAGCAAAGCTAGAGTTAAATCCCTACTGGCAGCCAGGTGCAGATAAGTAAATAAGATTAACCGATCGTGTAAAAAGGGGAACTCGGAAGGAAGAGGCTCTTTTACCTTTAAGACTAATTCTTGCTCAAACACAACTTGGGGATGGTTCACGATCGTGGCGCCGTGGCTCTGATAGTCTTTGTCCGTAAAACCCGATCCTAAGCCTGCACCTGTCTCGATCGTGATTTGATGCCCCCTAGCTGCCAACTGACTAACGGCAGATGGAGTGAGAGCAACTCTAAATTCCTGGTCTTTGATCTCTTTAGGAACGCCAATCTTCATATAAGAATTGATATAACTCCTTGAGTTTAGCTGATCAGGACTCACCCTGAGGGGAAATTCCCCATCCCTCAATCCCTTCTCTCACAGGGGGGAAGAGGGAAGTACCCTCTCCCTTTTTGGGAGAGGGCTAGGGTGAGGGTTGCAGAAAAAGCAATGTAAGTCCTGACAGCTTTTACCTTAAAAACTTGGTACAGCCCAGAAATGATAGGTGAGGGTTTCAGAAAAAGCAACGGCGTAACTAACAATTTAGGAAAGAGCTGTAGTGTGCCTGAGCAAAATAACAGGGTTTAGCAAAGTCATCTCTGCATCCCTCCCGATCGGATTTTAGCCGCAAAGCCATTACTATAAACTAACTACACTAAAGCGGGACAGCTTGCGCTGACAAGTCCTTACCGCCGTTACTAATTCCCTAATTACCCCCTCCTGACCAAAGGGGCTATCAGCCTCATAAAAGCCACTTACCCAGGGCAAATGACCCTTGGGAGCTTCCTGACTGTAATTGATCCGGTTACCACTGATCCAGCCCATCGAGCCGCCCCGCTTCACCCGATAGCCAATCTTCTCGCAGAAAGCACGATAGTTTTTGCCCTCGGCTTCGTAGATTTCACATTTGACCGTAAAACCAAAACGATTATTGCTATAACGCAACCACAAACTGTCCAGATTAAGCAACTCATTGCAGGGGATGCGGGCTACATCCCTCTCCGACAGTTTACTGCCCAAGGGACGACCCAGGGCGCGACAAATTAAGTTCCAGGTCTCTTGATCCGCCGACTTAAAATCCCCGATCGAGAGGGCATACTCTAACTTAGCAAAGTCTAGCTTCGAGGGATACCAGTCCACCATCGCCTTAGACTGTTGCCGCAGAATGCCGATTTCCAAATCTTTGAGCACCTCTGCCCCCTTTTGATACCGATCGAGAACCGCCCCCTGGAGCATCTTGTCTAAAATCTGCCCCAAAAAATCATCGATTTCATTGCCGGGGGGCAAATTTTCCCGCCATTTCCAAGTGTCAGTATAGAGGTCGCGAATCGTGGAGGGCTTCTTGCCCGTAATCAAATGAACACAGGTCGCCCCCAAGCTATAGAGGTCACTGGCGGGCACCGCATTGCCAATTACCTGTTCCGGCGGGACATACTCCATACTGCCGATCATCGTGCCTGCCTGAGCCGTTGCCTCTGTGAATTGTTTGGCAGCCCCAAAGTCCACTAAAACTAACTGCCCGTTACTGCTGCGGATAATATTGGCGGGCTTAATATCGCGGTGAATGACATTATGACCGTGGAGAAAGTCAATCACCGGCAACAACCCCTTCAATAACTCGATCGCTTTATCTTGATTAAAAGCCCCCAGAGTTTCTAATTCCTTGAGGAGGTCTTTGCCATCGATAAATTCCATGACGAGGTAGTACTGATTCCTCATCGTAAAGTAGGCGTAGAGGGTGGGGATTTGGGGATGTCTGCCCAGTTTCTCTAGCAACACAGCCTCCTGCTGGAACATTTTGATACTTTTTTCCAGCATCTCTTGGGGCAGACTACCAGGCAAAAATTGCTTGATCACTACCTTGAGGCGGGAGGGCATATCAATATCTACGGCGAGGAAGGTGCGCCCAAACCCCCCCTTACCCAAAGCCTTAATTGCCACATAGCGGTTGCGCAAAAGCAAGGAACTGCCGCACGCCAGGCAGTGAGTCACCTTGTTGGGGTTGACCGGCTGTGGACAGGCAGGATTAAAACAGTAACTCATGGTTGATCACATTCCCCATAGTACCAGCATAGCCTACCCAGATAAGAAAGTTCCTATAGATCATCTAATCTTCCCTGGGACGAGTCACCCCATCAAGTAACCACAGGGAAATTAGCAATCCTAAAAAGTGGGCAAGAATAATTAGCAGACTTGCCTGCACAGTAAATAAATCGATCGGTTCCACAAAACGACTGGGGTCAGCCACGATCGCTCCCTGAGTCCGAAAAAGTGCCCGCTGTGCCAGAGTGCCGACAATGGCAAAGGAAGCTAATAACGCCGAAACCTGCCCGCCCAAACTAATACCAATGCCAATTTTGAGCTGAGTTAATGTCTGTGCCCGACTGGGACGCTGTCCCCCCTGCAACTGCTTTGCCCAGCGGATATAAAAGAAATTCCAGCCGAAGCCAGCTAATATCAATACCCAGCCAATCCAAGCGGCAGCTACCCCAGGCAAAGTGCCAGGATTGGCGGTTTCTGCCCCGCCCCCCCGAAAGCCCCCAAATATTAAAAGCACCCCTGCTATTACCCCAGGAACTCCATGCACCCACAGACCGACAAAGCCCAGGGTACGGAAAGCTTTAATTGTCCTTGCCAGTTGCGGCGATAGGTTCATGGCGGAAAGTGCTATACAACCTTGTTTAACTTAGCAAAATATAGGATCGTTTTAGTCAGACTGATCAGCATTGGTCACAAATTCCCTCCACAATTACTTCGTAGCGCTCTGCCCGTAAACCCGATCGGAGCTGGGAAAAATCTAAGCTGGGGAAAGCATCAAAGGGAATATCTTCAATTTTGCCACACAAGCGACAGCGAAAATGATGATGGGGCTGCATATTAGCATCATAGCGGCATACCCCTTCTTCTAGGAGCACTTCACGCACTAGCCCCACCTGCCTGAGCGTTTGCAAAGTAGCGTAGATCGTTGCTTGAGAAGAAACGGGAAAGTCCTTATTCAAACTGATCATAATCTCCTCCACCGTAGGATGATCGGAGCGAGCGCAAAGATGGGCATAAACTGCATAGCGCTGGGGCGTTACTCTTAATCCTTTTGACTTGAGCAGGTCAATCACTACTTTTGCCGCCATAGTTTAGAACCAATTGCCATAGTGGTCATCTATCCTAATCTATCTTTACCTATCCAGGAACAACCTAAATGCAGTTCAGGTTTGCTAGCAGATTTAATACGGTTATAGTTCAAATATGCCAGAAAATTTAAGGATTGTATTTTTCTTGTTTAAGAATTATTATGAAGTAGTCAGCACTGCTGCATCGATCATTTAAGCAAAACAAGAGGTAATCATGGTTATTGAACGTGTTCCTGATGTTGTATTCAAGACCCGCGTACGGGACGAGTCTGTGCCAGGTCCCAACCCATTTCGCTGGCAAGACTTGACCACCCAAGAGATTTTTGGCGGCAAGAAGGTAGTGTTATTTGCTTTGCCTGGAGCATTTACGCCTACCTGTTCTTCCACCCACTTGCCCCGCTATGAGGAACTCTACGATGAGTTTAAGGCAGTGGGAGTAGACTCGATCGTGTGCCTTTCGGTAAATGATGCCTTTGTCATGTATCAATGGGGACTCAAACAAGGGGCAAAGAATGTCTTTTTACTGCCCGATGGCAACGGTGAATTTACCCGCAAAATGGGTATGCTAGTTGACAAGAGCAACCTGGGTTTTGGCATGCGGTCTTGGCGCTATGCCATGGTTGTCAATGACTGCAAGATCGAGAAGATGTTTATTGAACCAGATTTTAGCGACAACTGCCCCACCGATCCCTTTGAAGTATCCGATGCTGATACGGTGCTTGCCTATTTGAAGGGTACTCAGCCCGCATCTAAACCCGATCCAAAACCCTTTGAAGGTTAATTTTATAGGACTTACGCTAAGCAAAA
>PHFO01000133.1 GCA_002861535.1 Cyanobacteria bacterium M5B4
CCAACAGTTGGATTTACAAGGACAGCAGATAGATATTCTACGGCAGCAGATGGATTTCCAACGACAGCAGGTAGACATTCTGCGGCAGCAAATGGATTTCCAACGACAGCAGATGGAAGCCCAACGGCAGGAACTGAAAGAACAGGGAGGAAGATTATCTTCCATCGAATCTAAGGTTAATGAACTAGATGGAAACATCAGGAAACTGACAGAGGAAAATGCTCGTTTCAACGATCGGTTGGAGAACTATCAAAAAGGTTCAGATAAGTTGTTCAATTTGGGCATAGCTTTGATTGCCGGCTCTACTGTTGCTATTGTGGCGGGAGTAATCCTATCGATCGTGAGGGGGCTGTGAAATGTTTAGGCTCATTCATTGCTGTAGGATGGAAGTAGATAACAAAGTGAATGACTACAGATTACGATGTAGATAGCTTCTCAGTTTATGCAAAAACGATCGTTTTCTAAGTTATATTATCCCTTCTACTTTCAACAAACCCACCTATGAGCCTCAGATTATTTAACACCCTATCCCGTCAAAAAGAAGTCTTTATCCCCTTGACAGACAAACGAGTAAAAATTTATGTCTGTGGTGTCACAGTCTACGACTTCTGTCATTTGGGTCATGCTCGTGCTTACATCGTCTGGGATGTTGTCAGACGCTATTTAGAATTTTGCGGTTACAATGTCGAGTATGTGCAAAACATCACTGATGTAGATGATAAAATCCTCAAACGCGCTCAGGAAGAGAATGTCACTATTACGGAACTAACCGATCGGTTCATTCAAGAATATAACAAAGACATGGCAAGTCTGAATATAAAAACTGCCGATCGTTATCCCAAAGCTACAGAACATATTCAAGGCATGATCGAGATTATTCAATCTTTAATCGACAAAGATATTGCCTATGTTGTTGGAGGAGATGTTTATTATGCTGTGCAGAAGTTCCCTAGTTACGGCAAACTATCTCATCGCAGCTTAGATAGTATGCAAGCAGGGGCGAGTGGCAGAGTTGCCGATAGTGAGGGGGAAGTAAAACGTTATCCCTTTGACTTCGCTCTGTGGAAGGCGGCAAAACCTGGGGAGCCTTACTGGTCTTCCCCCTGGGGAAATGGTCGTCCTGGTTGGCATATTGAATGTTCGGCAATGGTCAAGAGTTGTTTAGGTGAAACGATCGATATTCATGCTGGCGGTGCTGATTTACAATTTCCCCACCACGAAAACGAAATAGCCCAGTCAGAAGCTCATACAGGTAAACCTCTGGCTCGTTATTGGATGCACAACGGTTTTGTCAACATTGGCGGGCAAAAGATGTCGAAGTCTTTGAAAAACTTTAAGACGATCCGATCGGTGTTGGAATACTACGATCCAATGGCTGTACGTTTATTTATCTTGCAGGCTCATTATCGACAACCGATCGATTTTACAGAAGAAGCGATGGACAGTGCGACTAAATCATGGCAGTTGATCCATGAGGGTTTAAGATTTAATCTGGATTTTGCGGCAAAGATGGACTGGTGCAAAGATCAAGAACTAAAAGATAACCAGTATTTACAAGACTTCCGAGCGGCGATGGATGACGACTTTAATACTCCTGTTGCTTTATCGATCGTGTTTGAGTTAGCAAAAATCCTCAAAAAAGAACGAAACATGTTAGAACATGGCAGTGCCAATCATCTCAATAGTCATGAAGTTATTCAGATTCAGCAAACACTACAAAAGATATGTGACACGTTAGGTTTGACAGCAGCAAATTCAGCAACAAGACAGTCAGGTACTCTAACAATCCAGGCAGAACTTCTTGATACAAACCACCACATAAACCAAACAATCCCAGAAGAAGAGATTCAACTGCTAATTGCACAGCGGAAAGAAGCGAAAAAGCAGAAGAACTACCAAGAAGCCGATCGGATTAGGGATGAACTTAAAGCCAAGGGCATCGAACTGATCGATCAAAAAGGCGGTGACACACTCTGGAGATATATTTCAACCTAGCGAGTTAACTTGAGGAATTTCTTCTTTCCTACCTGCAAGACCCTGTTAGCTAGACTATCGATCGTCGTCCAAGCATGATTAGGGTCTGTCATCTTTTCGCCATCAATTCTGACTGCACCGTTATTGATCTGGCTTTGGGCATCGCTATTGCTTTTGCACAGACCTGTTATCTTCAGTAAATAAAATAACGGCACTGGAAACTGTACATCCTGTAAGGAAAATTCTGGCACTGCTTCTAAATTACTGGTATTACCAGCAAGAACAATCTGTTCTGCTTCCCTTTGCGCCTGTAATGCCCGATCGGGGTCATAATAACGACTGACAATCTCTAGAGCTAATCGTTTTTGTTTTTGTCTGGCATCTGCGGTAATCGTTTTGGGATCAATATCCGTCAACAATTCAAAATAACTGTCTACCAAACGATCGGGTACCTTTTCTAATTTAGAATACATTGATAAGGGTTCCTCTGTTAAACCAACATAGTTATCCAGAGATTTAGACATCTTCTTTTCACCGTCTAAACCAACTAACAAAGGTAACAACATCCCCCATTGACCAGGTTTATTAAATCGAGTTTGTAGATCACGCCCGACTAAGATGTTAAACTTTTGTTCTGTGCCTCCCAACTCCACATCAGCATCAATCAAAACCGAATCATAACCCTGCATCAAAGGATAGAGAAACTCATGTAAATAGATGGGCGTACCCTGCTTATACCTTTCGCTGAAATCTTCTTTCGCTAACATCTGCCCCACTGTCATACTCGCTAATAGACTAATAATCACAGATAAATCTAAGTTGCTTAGCCATTCGCTATTAAATTTAACCTCTAGTCTGCCTGGTGTATCAAAATCAAGTATCTTGCGCGCTTGGTCAAAGTAGGTCTTGGCGTTGTACTCTACCTCTTCTTTTGTTAGACGAGGACGCATCTCTGATTTACCCGTGGGATCGCCAATCTGAGCCGTAAAATCGCCAATGATTAAAACCGCTGTATGTCCTGCATCTTGAAACTGTCTCATTTTGTTTAACACGACAGCATGACCCAGGTGTAAATCGGGTCTTGTCGGATCAATACCTAACTTTACTCGTAAAGGACGATCGGGCTTTGTTAAACGATCGGTTAATTCTTGAATAGCACTGGCAGGAAAAATCTCTGCTACTCCCTGGTGCAAAATTCTCTGTATGTCAGGTGCTTCTTTCATTTATTGGTAGATGATCAATGGCATCAGTCTTTGGTTGTCTTCTACTTTGCGCAAATAATGCAAATGAACTAGTTAAGAACTTAATCTATCTCTACTCTATTCACTAAGTAAGGGCGATCGATGGGATTCGAACCCACGAATAGAGGTGCCACAAACCTCCGCCTTAACCGCTTGGCCACGACCGCCACATCTTGTTATTGTAGCACTTTATTGCGGCATTGATCTATATTTTTACAGATAGGCGCTGGTGTAGCCCCACCACAGTAAAGCGCTGATCGTACCCAAAATGAACACTGCGGAAAGGACAATGACGACAGGACTATCGGCATTGTCGAATTTCATGATGCCACGATTGAAGTCAGACATAAGTTTTTCCTATCTCATGAGAATAGTTTACCCCATTTTGCCGTAAACTCTACCCCGCCATCGTTTTGGTTGAGCCAGCGCAGAAAGCCAAATGCGGAGCACGGCTAGGGGATCGGATAGGGGCGAAAGCCAGTACCATAGCCCCACATCGGTGTAGCTGGGGCGGATGGCAATTAGCATTAACCAGCGAATTAAAACTAGCCCCAAGTTTAGGTCTAATGCTAGTTTTGCCACGATCGTGGCGGGTTCTAAAACCAGGAAAAAGGGCAGGACAACGATCGGTAGTCCCTGCACGGCGGTGAGGAAAAGGCAATCGCCCCAGGTGGCAAGGGGGGTAGAGGCATCTTTCAAATCTAGGGAGCGTCCCCATTCTCGCCAAGTTTCCGCCATGGAAGTATACATGCGCACACGGAGTAACTTGGCTCCATCCAAGAAGCCGACCCGAAAGCCCTGCTGTGCTGCTCTTCGCACTAAGGTTACATCATCACAAAAAGAACTTTTAGCCGAACTATAGCCGCCTAAACTATGGAGTACGGATTTTTTGGCTAAAAAACATTGTCCGTTTGCCATTACCCTCTGCTCAGAAAATTGTGCCCGATCGCCGGAAGCGCCAAAGCGATAGACCAAAGTCAGTAACAAAGAGGGTTGTAACCACTGCTCCCCTGGATGTTTGACGATAAACTGGGGGGCGAGGGTGAGTATATCCCAGTTGTTTTGCTCGGCTTCATCCAAGATACTAGCTACTAAGCCGCGCTGGGGAATGGTATCAGCATCTAGTCCTAAAACCCATTCATACTGGGGATCGGACTGGAAAAAGCCATAGTTTAATGCCCAGGGACGACCGACCCAATCGGGGGGCAGGGGATCATCGGTGACAAGGCGTAGGGGAATAGGATAGTTATTTTGTTGCTCTTCCACATAGGCGGCGGTGCCGTCGGTAGAACGACTATCGACTACGATGATTTCCCCGATCGGTTGGTCTTTCAAAGCCTCTAGGCAGTTGGGCAGACGTTCTCTTTCGTTGAGGGTGGGAATGATTACAGATACCGATCGTTTTTTGTTATCTAGTTTTGGTTCTAGGGGAGGGATGCGACGGGGAGCAGAACTAAGGCGATAAAGTAAGATGAAACTAAAGGGAGTTTGAAATATTAACAACAAAAAAGGTAGCATATTTAACTAACTAAATGATGAATAATTTCTTCTTCCATTTCGTGTTTTGTTAAAAACAGGGGAAAAGGTAGACGTTGATATTGTAGTTCCATACCTGTAGTTTCTGGGAAATTTTCTAACACAGCCCTGGACATAATTTCAGGGTTATCGATCATAGCCCAAAAGGTGTCTTGGTTGTTAGTTGTAAATATAACTTGGGTTTGGTCTTCTCCTATTTCCACATTGAGGTCGTGGCGTTCGCTATGGAGCGATAAACTCTTGATTAAATCCTGTAATAAATTCGATCGGAGTGTCTTGATGCGGTTAGATAAATTTTTGCCCACAACTGCCTTAGAGACTAATTCAACGGCTTTGCCACAGGTTAACTCTTCTGTGCCAAAGATTTCTTTGAGGTTTTCTAGTGCTTGTTCGTGTTCTTGTTCAAACTTAAGGAAAGGTAAGGGACCGACAAGACGACGGGGAGTTTTACTTAGTTCTAAAATAGCTTGAATTGTGGCAGACTGTAAATCGTTGATCAACTCCGATCGGACTTTTTCTCGCTGTTGATGAAACCCCTTGGCATTGGTAGCGTACATAGCAGGGAAACGATTTAAGACGTAAACTGCTACATCTGCCAATTCTAAAGGACGGGATAGATTGTCTTTCATTTGTGCTAGCTGTCGTTCTACAATTTGAATTACTGGTCTTTCTAAGACATTGACAAACTGATATTCTGCCGTCAGCATGTAGGAGTTAAATTCTTGAATTTCGATCGGGTCTGGTTTTTTCTCTTGGTCGATGTTTTTAGTGATTTGACTTTTCGACTTACGTATAAAGTTCTTGGTTTCTAAAATTCTTCTTCTTTCATACACACTCAAATGATCAAGGGAAGAGGCTGTACCTCTGGAGATACTATCTTGGACAATAGCGGGGACTTCTTTCCAAGTTAGTTCTGGGCGGTGTAATATCTCTCGCAATTGCTGCAGACAGTAGTCTGGTCGTTCAATTTCATAGAGGGGTAGGGGGGAAACTCTAACTAGGGGGTTGTTGCCGATCCGTAAAAAACCTTGGTGCAATAGTGCCACTACCTGTTTGCGAAACTCGTTATTAGCCCGTTTGCGTTGTTGTAACCACCCCCGATCGGAACTGGCATAGAGGCAGGGCAGACGATTGAGAACAAAAGCGATCACTTCACTGAGATTTATATCTTTTCTTTTTGCCCGATCGAGTTGGGCAAATTGAGTCTTAGCCTCTTCGACTACAACTATTTCCAGGGCATTTTTGATGTAAATCTTAGAATCTGACATGACATTTAGGCAGGGAATTGTCTATCAATATAACCCAAATCTGTAGCGGCTCTCAAAGCTTTCAGATTGAAGAAATCCGATCGTAGTTGGGTAACATTGTCTTATTGATTTTATGACAATTAAAATGTG
>PHFO01000134.1 GCA_002861535.1 Cyanobacteria bacterium M5B4
GGCAGATATTCTTTTGTAAAAGAAAATATGCTCGATAAGACTAGTCAGCGTGTGCTCTATTTTGAATAAGTTGCAACGATCGGTTATATTGAGTCCGATCGGTTTGATGCAAGACAATACAGCTTTTCCCTAAATTGTTAGTTACGCCCTCACCCAAAACGGGCGAGGGAGCTATCCCTTGTGAATCATTTTTGGGCAGGTAAAGGCTGTAGTCCTAGATAGCTTCTAAGTCCGTTTCACCGGTGCGGATACGAATAACCCGATCGATGTTAGAGATAAAGATTTTACCATCGCCAATTTCGCCAGTGCGGGCGGAATTAGTGATACTTTGCACTACCAAGTCAACTTGGTCATCTTCTACCACAATTTCCACCTTGAGCTTTTGCAAAAACTCCACCGTGTATTCCGACCCACGATAACGCTCGGTTTGTCCTTTTTGTCTGCCAAAGCCCCGCACTTCCGACACTGTCATGCCCACCACACCAGCATTTACCAGGGCAATTTTAACTTCATCCAACTTAAAGGGACGAATGATAGCTTCAATCTTTTTCAATGACCTACTCCTAGATAATTTAGTTATTTCTACTATGAATGAATATCTCACATTGGTAACAAATGTTACCCTTGGGATAGTTCCTGTAAACGTTCTTGCTGATCCTGGGTGATGCAACTCTGGATGACATCTTCTAAATCTCCCTCTAGTACCGTTTGCAGGGGAAAATTCTGCCCCAAGCGATGATCGGTCAGACGACTGTCTTTGTAGTTATAGGTACGAATCTTTTCCGATCGGGAACCTGTACCCACCTGGGAGCGGCGCATTGAAGTAACTGCCTCTTGCTGTTCTTGCAGTTTCAGTTCGTATAGTTTTGCCCTTAAAATTTGTAGCGCCCGTTCGCGGTTTTTGAGCTGGGAGCGCTCCTCCGTACAAAATACGCGAATCCCTGAAGGTTTGTGGAATAGGTCAACAGCAGTCTCTACCTTGTTGACGTTTTGTCCACCGGCTCCCCCCGATCGGGCAGTAGTAATTTCTAGGTCTTTGGGATCAATCTGGACTTCCACCTCATCCACTTCCGGCATGACCGCCACCGTTGCCGTGGAAGTATGAACTCGCCCCGAAGCTTCCGTAGCGGGCACTCTTTGCACCCGATGCACCCCCGACTCGAATTTGAGTTTACTGTAAACCCGCTCCCCCTGGATTTCCAGGATGACTTCTTTGAATCCTCCCATCTCTGAAGGGGACTCACTGAGCAACTTCACCCGCCAATTTTGGGACTCGGCGTAGCGGGTATACATGCGCAATAGATCAGCTGCCCACAGGCTGGCTTCATCCCCCCCTGTACCCGCGCGAATTTCTAGCATGATGTTTTTTTCATCGTTGGGATCGCTGGGCAGTAGGGTTAGACTCAACTGCTTTTCCAGTTGCTGGGACTGCTCTTCTAGGCTTTTGACCTCTAGGCTCGCCATCTGCCGCATTTCCGGGTCATCGCTTTCCCGCATCAGTTCTAGGGATTCCTCTAGTTCTGCCTGGACTTTGCGCCACCGCTCGAATAGGAGCACCGTTTCTTCTAGCCCCGATCGTGCCCTGGCAATTCTTTGTAACTCATCGGGGTCGGTGGCGACATCGGGGTCGGCTAGGCGACGAGTCAGCTCGTTAAAAGTGGTTTCAACGGACTTGAGTTTTTCCAGGATGTAGGGGGCGGGCATAGCTTACTTACGCTTTTTGGTGGACTTGGCTTTGGGGGTAGCATCTTCCGCTTTTTTGGTACGAATGCCACGACGCTGGAGTTTTTCCCCTTCGCCAATACCATACTTGCGGTTAAACCGATCGACTCTACCCTCTGTATCGATGATTTTTTGCGTACCGGTGAAGAAGGGGTGATTCCCTGACCAGACGTCAACGTTGAGTTCGGGCTTAGTGGAACCGATCGTGGCAACCACCTCACCGTTACAAAATACCTTGGCTTCGGGATACCAAGTGGGATGGATGTTGGGCTTAGGCATAGTTGAATTAAAACGCGCAGTTTTTTATGATAAAAGATTTTCTGCTAAACCGCAAGTTGTTTTGACCGGTACCAAGCGATCGTTTCCCTTAGTCCTGATTCTAAACTCACCTGAGCGGCAAAGCCAAACCGTTCCTGGGCGCGTCTGGTATCTAAACAACGGCGGGGCTGACCATTAGGTTTATCAGTCCGCCAGACAATTTCCCCATTAAATTCCATCAGTCTGGCAATTAAATTAACTAAATCTTTAATAGAGATTTCAAAATTTGTGCCCAAATTAACGGGGTCACTGTCGTTGTATTTGAGGGTGGCTAGGACAATGCCCTGGGCGGCATCGGTGACATATAAAAACTCTCTGGTGGGTGTACCATCTCCCCAAACTTCGATCGTGTTTTGTCCTTGTATTTGGGCGGTATGAATCTTGTGAATTAAAGCAGGAATGACATGGGAACTTTGGGGATCAAAATTGTCCCCAGGACCATACAAATTAACGGGTAAAACATAAACGCCATTCCAGTTGTATTGGGCGCGATAGGACTGGAGCTGGACTAGAAGGGCTTTTTTAGCAATGCCGTAGGGGGCGTTAGTTTCTTCAGGATAACCATTCCACAAATCATCTTCTTGGAAGGGAACGGGGGTAAATTTAGGATAGGCACAAATGGTACCAACACAGACGAATTTTTGCACCCCTGCCAAATAGGCAGCATGGATTAGCTGCGCCCCCATAATTAAATTGTCGTAGAACAATTCCGCTGGTTTGGCTTGGTTTAAGCCGATCCCTCCCACATGGGCAGCCAGGTGAATGACGATGTCTTGATTTTGCACCGATCGGAGGCAGTTCTCCCAAATTCTGAGGTCATCAGTCTGGGAGCGCGGGATGGTAATTAAATCGGGATTTGCTCCCGCTTCTACCAGTTGCTCTACTACTGCCCTACCTAAAAAGCCAGCGCCCCCCGTGACTAAAATGCGTCGATCGGTCAAATCCATGCCTTTTCCTCCTCATCTTTCCTCAAATTTTATCGGCAATCTGCTGTTTCCCGCAGGAGTTTCTACAGTTAGAGCGCTCCCACGCCCCAAGGGCAATTGTTAGTATAGATTTAAGTGATTAAATCGGACAACTGCCATGATTTCCCCTAAAATACTAGCCCTTGGAATCGCCACGGCACTGGCACTGCCCGGTTTTAGCCAAATTATCCCTGACAATACTACAAATACCGTCGTTTCTGCCACCACGATCGGGGGGGGGACTGTAAGCGGTGCTAATCTTTTCCATAGCTTTAGCTATTTGAACGTGCCAGAAACTGGTCTGGAACTGACTCCAGGCAATATCAGCGGCACCAAAATCAACAATATTTTTATCCGTGTTACCGGCACCAGTCCTACCTACATCCAGGGCAAAATCAATACTAAGTCTGCTTTCCCTAATGCTAACCTTTATTTGATCAATGCGCGGGGGATCGTCTTTCAGCCCCAGGGGCAGTTGGCAGTGGGCGGTTCCTTTTGGGGCTTGACCACTACAACCTTACAGTTTCAGGAGCAGTCGCGTCTTGAGGTCTTCCCCTCCGCCTCTGCTGTTTTTCCTGCGGACGAAGTCACAAATTTAGAATTTGCTCTCGATCGCCCAGCGCCCATCTTCAATCAAGGGGAATTAGTTGTTAATCCTGGCAAAAACCTGGTTTTGGTGGGGGGAGCAGTTTTTAGTGATGGTGCCCTCCGTGCTCCCAATGGCAATGTGGTAGTTAGTGCCCCGATCGGCGGCAGTAGGGTGGAAGTCCGGAGCAGGGAGACGAGTTTGGGACTGACCACCATCACGGGGGTCTTAGAGCCAAGCAAAATGGGGGTATTGGAAACTGAAAACCCCGATGTCCTCCGTCCCGCTTTGCCGGAGTCAGCCCCTGAAGCAAAAACGATCGTGGCCCGATCGGACGGCAAGATCACCCTAGTGCCCGAAAATTTAGGACTTGTAGACCAAGTTTTGCCCGATGGTAGGGTTAGTACTACGGGCGGCTTTACCTTACTGCCAGGGGATGTGGCATTAAAAACGATCGAGGCGGGTAATTTACAAGTAGAGGCTCCCAGTGACATTGTTTTATTAGTACCTCAGATCAGCGCTACGGGGGGCATTTCTCTCAATGCTGGCAGTACCATTACCTTCCGCGACAGCCTGGAATTTGCCTCTAACCTACGTGCTAATAGTAATTTAGTTTTACGAGGAGACGGCAGGATTGATTTCTTAGCAGTTAATTTTCCTGAAAGCACGATTAGGGCGGGAGGAAACCTTGTATTTATTTCCCGTCGCGACATCTGGGCAGATAGCCTATTTGCAGTGGGGGGGCGTGTAGTAGTGGAATCTTCGCCCTCGGAGGAAGTGGACTTATTTGCTGCTAACCAAAACTTACCCAAGTTGTTGCAACCTTCGCCGCGGTTAGTGCGGTAGGTTAACCCGCGATGGCTGGTGCTGTTTTTTTCCCTGGAGTAACGATCGAGCGGGAGGTATTTATTCCCATGGGGGATGGTGTCAGTCTTTGTGCGGATATTTATCGTCCGGCGGAAAGGGGGACAAAGTTACCCATCTTGTTGATGCGCTTGCCCTACGGCAGGGATATTGCTTCTACGGTTGCCTATCGTCACCCTAGCTGGTATGCGCTCCAGGGCTACATTGTCGTGATTCAGGAGGTGCGGGGTTGCGGGCGATCGGGGGGGCAGTTTTATCCTTTTCGATCGGAATATACCGACGGTAAAGACACGATCGATTGGTGTGTGCGGTCTATCCCGGAAAATAACGGCAGGGTGGGAATGTACGGGTTTTCCTATCAGGGGTGAATCAATTTCAGGCGGCGGTTATGGAGCCAGAGGGTCTGGTCACAATTTGCCCAGGGATGGCATCGGCGGACTTATTTGATGGTTGGTTTTATTGGGGCGGGGCGCTCTGCTGGGAGTTTGTTTTTACCTGGGCGTTGCAATTAGCCCAGATTGGTGCAACTGAACCCCTAAAAACAGAATTGTTTCAAGCCCAACAAAACATTCCCCATTTACTCCGATCGGTTTCACCTAGAAACTTTCCCCTTTTAACGACAACTGCCATCGGTCAGTTTTATGTAGATTGGTTGAATGCCCGCAAACAAGAAGACTGGCAAGCTCTTCATCCCCTGGCTCACTTCGATCGGTTTGATTTACCTGCCTTACACATCGGCGGTTGGTACGATCCTTTTATTACTGGTATTTGGCAGACCTATCAAAGAGCTTGTGCTGTCACCAGTCAACCACAAAAGTTAATCGTTGGTCCCTGGAAGCATTTCCCCTGGCGGCAACGGGTGGGGGAACTAGATTTTGGCAGTGCTGCTAACCGATCGGTGGATGAAATGCAAATTGACTGGTTTAACTTTTGGCTGAAAGACATTGATAACGGTATTGCTAAAAATAAGACAAACCTCTTTTTCTTGATGGGTGAAAACACTTGGATTACTACAGAACCATCGGCATCGATCGTAGTCTATTATCTCGACTCCGATCGGAGTTTAACAACTGTTAAACCAACCTCTCCCCATCCCAACATCTATGTCTACGAACCATGGAATCCCACTCCCAGCACTGATTATGCACCGGTCAATCAAAAAAATATCAACGATCGTTGGGACTGTCTTACCTTTTATAGTGGAGTTTTAGAAAGAGAATTATCGATCGGGGGCGTGGCAGAATGTTGGTTAGAAGCCAGCACCAATGCTCCTGATACAGATTGGGTAGTGAAATTGTTAGATGTTTACAGCGATGACAGAGAGATATTGGTAACAATGGGCGTACTTAGAGCTAGTTATGGGGGTAAACTGCCCAGCCAAGACCAGGGTTGCTACAGAATTCCTTTGCGCCCAACTTATCATTGTTTTAAGCCAGGTCATCGTTTAGGTGTGACTGTCAGTTCTGCCGCTTTTCCTTTGATCGAGCGTCATTCTAACACTGCCAGCCAACCTTCTACTAGCGTTTTGAGTGAATGGCAGGCATCAACTCAAATGATCTTTCCTCAATCTCGGCTACATTTACCAGTCTTGGTATAGGCGAAGTGTATCAATTTTTTCTTGTCCCTCTCCCTTTTGGGAGATGGGCTAGGTGAGGTTTCAGGAAAAAGCAATTC
>PHFO01000135.1 GCA_002861535.1 Cyanobacteria bacterium M5B4
TGCGATTTCGGGCCAGCAGAGATTATCATCGAAGGGGTAAACGGCTATCTCGTGCCACAGGACGACATCCCCGCCCTTGCACAGGCATTGCTACGCGCATTGGATACCGCGTGGGATGCGGAACAGATCAAAGCCACTGCGAGCCGCTTTGCGCTCGAGACAATGGTGCAGGCTAAGCTTGAGCTTATTCAGCACCTCTGCCCAACAAATTAGATGATGTTTAGCCACGCCCAATCTGGAGATAGAGTTGCTGATACGCAGCAGCCATCTTCTCTGCACTGAGATGCTCCGTGGCAATTGCGCGGGCGGCTTTGCCCATCACATCTAACCGCCAGCCGGGCACGCTGTTGAGCACTGCTGTCAAGCGGGGAACATCGCCCACCGGAAAGGTTACCCCCGCCCGTTGATTATACCGTAGAATCTCACGGTGTGGAGCAATATCAGAGAGACATACTGGCAAACCACAAGCAATCGCTTCAAGGACAGCATTGGGTAAGCCCTCAGTATAGGACGTTGAGCAGAACAGATCGGCAGCTTGTAGATAATCACGCACATTATTGACACGCCCCGCAAAGCGGATTTGCGGGTGATCGGCAGTGAGCCGTTCGCACGCCTGTCGTAACACCCCATCGCCTACTAGCAGCAGCAATGTATCTTGTGCGAGGCGGCTCTTTAGGAACGCCGCGATCAACGTTAGCGGATCTTTGAGCGGGATGAGCGAGCTGAGACTTACTATAATGGGTTGCGCTTGCGGCAGCCCAAGCTGATGTCGTAGCTGTTTACGGGCAGCCGGATCAAGCGGCAAAAAATGGGTTGTATCTACCCCATTCGGAATAACATATGGATGGATTCCATGTGGATGGATTTGGTCAGCGACTGATTGAGAGCAGGCAATCACTTGTTCAATACGTTGCCACGCCCATATATTCTGCTGTACCATAAGAGACCCACGTAGCCAACCAAAATTCATGCGATAATCTTCAACAGGATAGTTGTCCATCCGCGCAATACGCCGATAACCATGCAGTACCGTTGCCGCAAGCCAATCAGCACGCACGCCGTGCGTCTGGATTACATTGGGGGCATGCTCGTCCACGAACTGACGCAGCCGCTTGCCAACCATACCATGCCAACGGGGTAACCCTAGTGAAGCCCACTGAATTTGAAGGGATTCGATTGCGGGGACAAAACTGTCCGCTGGCTCTGGTGAGAGCGTGAGGATCGCTGGCGTAATCTGCTGGCGATCCAGATAACGCAGAATATTCAGCAGCACTTGATTGGGCCCGCATCGTCGGAGCGTGGAAATCACGTAGAGAACTCGAATTGAGCTTTTTTTCATATGGTCTCCATATTCATTACCCAAATGCCATAGTAGAGCATAAAGATAAACAGCGGAACGTGCGTTGGGTTCAACACGATCATACTGGGAACAATGTAAAACAAAAGATACAACACAAAGCGGTGTGCCCATGTTCGATAGCGGGGTTTGATCAGAATCGTTTTGTAAAACAAGACACTGAAGGTGAAAAGCAGGATCAGAACACCAAACCAACGAGCTTGGATATAGTAACTCAAGAATCCTGAATCAACTAAGCCGACAAGCTCCCCAGCCGGGCGCAGCGTCCCAAATGGGTAGGCTTCCGCACGGCGCAGGGCCCGAGGCCAGTGTATCTCCATGCGGGCACTCAACGAGGAATCACTTTCGAGTTCATCGCGGTTGGTCAAGACAAAAACACGTTCGAAGAACATATTCACATCGGTCACAAGCGAGAGCAACCAGATCACCAAGCCGATGAAGCACACCCCGACCAACGTGATCTGGATCAGGCGACGCAGGTTGCGGAGTTTGAAGGAGAGCAGATAACTGCCGAGCACCCACAGCACGACAAGGAACAAGGCAACGTAAGCAGCGCGTCCAGTTGATACAATCACAAACATTGCCCCAAACATCGCCCAGAATAGATTTGATCCACGCTCGCGCTCTTGGTAGCGGGCAAGGAAAAAGGCGAAGGCAGTAAAACCGAACTGGGATAGCTCGGTGACTTTGTGAAAGAAGCCCGGTGGGCGATCATACGCGCCGATCTGGAGATGCGTGTCTACTGCAAAAGGCTGCAACTGCTCGGTAAATAAGACCGATCTAGGCAGCACCTCAAAACGCACGCTGAGTTGCATACTCGCGTAGATCAGGTTGGCGATCAAGGCGATCTGGAAGATACGGGCAATGCGCTGGGTCAGTTCGTCGAGCCGTTGGGATGCACAGAATGACGCGGCAATCAGTACTGGCGCATGCAGGAGAACCATACGGATGGCATTGCTGATGCCATCCACCTCACCATACACGGGCACGCTGAGCAGGGGCGCGGTTACTTCAAAGAGGAAAAGCGGTAGCAGGGGCCAGAAGATCAGCACGGTCGCGTTGATCCGCCCATACTGGAGCAGCAATAGCCCCCCTAGCCCTATCATTAAAAGCGTGAAGATGTCTACCGGACGAAAGGATGCCGTACCACCGAGTTTGATACCATAGGGGTAAGTGTATAAGAAGGTAATCAAATAAAGTGCCAGTAGATTGAAGAATAGCGAGGTCGTATCTACCTTGGACAGCCACAGCGGACGCGGTGACATAGTGCTAGTTGGCTGAGGCTGGGTTGTTTGTGCAGATCTGAGCATCGGCTATGTTTCCCAATGAGTTCGATTCTTCGGACTATTATGGGTGTGACTGCAATTCTTGTCAAGTGTGCAGGACTGCGCTATAATTCGCGGCGAGGTAGCTAGGAGAGGAGAAATGAACTAGTGTCTCACACGCATCCAGCATCAGCCGTCACCGTTGCCATCCCGTTCTATGCCAAGAGCCATCCGGCATGGCTAGAGCAGGCGATTGACTCGATCCTTGCCCAGACCCTCACGCCGCAGGTGTTCTATCTGGTGCAAGATGGACCAGTCAGTCCTGAGCTAGCCGCTTTGGTTGATACCTACACCACTGCCCACGCCCAGATTCAACTGCTCACATTGCCACGCAACTACGGCTTGCCGACGGCTCTCAACCTCTCGATCTTGATGACCACTACGACTTACTATGCACGTATGGATGCTGATGACATTGCCCACCCCGAACGGCTTGCCAAGCAGGTTGCCTTTCTCGATGCCCATCCAGAGATTGACATTCTCGGCACGTGGGTACGTGAGTTTCACCATGATCCACACACTGAGACAGGACAACTGAAACGTCTGCCAACCGATCCCGCAGAGGTAGAAGCTTTCTTCCACTATCGCAACCCGCTTGCGCATCCTTCGGTGATGTTTCGCCATGCGGTCTTTCGACGCATTGGTTTATATCGAGCAAATTTCCGCACTGATCAAGATCTGGAACTGTGGGGACGTGCGCTGAGGTACGGCGTAGGCTTGACCAATTTACCGGAGGTGTTGCTCTATCACCGTAGTCTAGGGGTTGAGACACGCCGCGCCGAGTGGCAACGGATACTGCGCCAAGCTCACGCCCGCTACAGCTATAACACCCGCTCGCCGCGTCTTAACCTGCTCAAGATCGCTGCCATCGCCTTCCGCCTGACCCCGCCACAGGTGCAACGCTGGGGCTACAAATATCTACGCGGCTAACACAACACAAATATGAGGGCATGGCATGCGTCAGCAGTGGCTGCTAGGAATACTGGGGGTGATCGGGGCAGTAGTGATAGTAGTTCTACTCCTCCCCGCACTGCCCCTCAACCGGGGGACGTTGGCACTCTTGCACAGACAGCCTGCACAAGCCGTGCCGCTTATGCAGCAAGCCCTCGATAGACAACCACAAGACCCCTTTGTGATCTGGCAACTGGGGCAGACACATGCACACGCAGGTAATCTGGAAGCGGCAATTGCTACGTTACGTCCATTAGCTGATGATCCCACAGCATCACCGTATGCGCTACGCCTGCTCATCATCTTACTGACACAGCAGGGAGCCGCCGATGATGCACTTGTACTTTGGCAGACGCACCAGCAGCGCATTCCGCGTATGCCTGCGACAACAGCCGCGCACCTGCTACAGGCGATCCTGAAGCAAGCGGATGCGCCTGATCCTACGCTGACATATCCCCTGTTGATCGATCTCTTTGATCTAGATACAAATGACCCCAATGAACGCCTGCTGCACGAGACCCTTCAAGCACTTGATTTCTGGGATAGCTCGCGGGGGCAACAACTGCAAGCCACATTGCTGTGGCTGACCCATTCTGCGCCCCCCCTCGCCGCAGTTACTGCACCTGCACCAGACCCAGCGGCACTTGCCGACTTACTTGAACTATCGCCTGATGCCTTCTCATGGGGCGATGAACTAGTGCCGAATGGGAGTTTTGAGCAGCACGATGCACTGACTGACTTTGCCACCCACTGGCAACGCTGGTCATTGCGCTGGGTGGCACAATATGTCGGAGAACGCACTAACACTGCGATGATCAGTGGACGCACAGGCGAGGCGTGGCACGGCAATGCGGCAATGCGAATCGAAACTGTCTGGCATAGCCCCGCCGATGGGCGCGAGGTGGTTCGGGCAGGGATCATTAGCCCGCGAATTGCGCTACAGCCAGACACATCATATGTGCTGAGCTTTGTCTATCGTACCCAAAGCAATGGAGTTAGTTATTTCTACTTCAATCAAAGTGGGCGTGATGGTTTCAAACTTGCGCCGAACGCAGCGTGGCAGCGGGTGAGTGTCGTCTTTTCTACTGGCACAGCGGCAACCAGTGTACAGCCAATGATCCTGTTGTGGAATGATGGTACAATCTGGGTGGATGCTATCTCACTGCGCCTGCTCACGCTGCCCAATGGTACGCTCCCACTCGACCGGCCGCTCGTCCAGATTGGTGAACTGCAAGGGTAACGCGGCGTGAAAACTGCCAAGATCAATAAATAATAGAATGCACTAGCTATGTGCCACTGGTTATGAGAGTTTAACAGGAGAACTAGTATGCAATCTTCTTCGTATGACCAAACTGCCGCGCCCCACCGCTCTTGCCCCCTATGCGATCATCCCCGCGCAGGGTTACTGAAAGCCATTGAACAAGGAGGGAATCTCTATCAGATTGTGCGCTGCTGTAATTGCGGCTTCGTTTACGTAGCCAACCCCCGCTCTTCCACGGTCGACGAAAATCTCACCCAGACGACAGTTGACCCGCAGATGGTGTCTCGTTATGGAACACCACGCCGTCGCCACTACCAAATGCGGCAACTCCTTGAGCAGTATGCTCCCTTCAGCCAGCACTCACAGATTGACGTGATCGAGGTAGGTGCAGGATATGGGCCCTTTGCACGGCTCATCCAGCACTCTGCCCGCTATCGCTGGCTTTGAGCCAAGCCCTGTACGCGCAACAGCGTGCCAACAGGCAGGGCTTGACGTGCGCTGTGAATTCTTTACTAAAGATACTGCTATACCAGCAGCAGATGTGATTGTATTCGATAATGTGATTGAACACGTGATGGAGCCCAAGACGCTGATACGGGATGCCTTGACGAAGTTGCGCCCACAAGGGCTACTGATTATTATTGTGCCGAGCCTGCACGATCTTCGTTACTACCTACGGCCTGATCTGCGCCAGAAACATCTCTGGATACCAAAGTATCATATCAACTACTTTACCCCGCGCACATTGCATCTCCTCTATCAGATTCACGGGCTACGGTCGCAGTCGTTCGGGCTTGAGACGGCCTGCCGCGCTACTCTATGGATGTTGCCGAAACTTATCCTTGATCGGATTGGACTATACACGAGTGGCTTATATTTTTTGGTATCAAGCAACCCTAGCCTTACTATCAACGCACTGCTAGACTCACGTATCCTTCCCTAACCACACCCCAGCTGCATCCAGACAGCGAGCAGGCTCGTAACGTGCTGATTCTGGATGCACAAGGTGCGTGTTGTACCAGAACTCCCTCACACCAGTACAAGAGCAGTCGGTCTGCTCCGCACCGTTGCGGCGACACAGACTCTGAATGCCAGAGTGCTTGACCAGCCGCCACATAGCCGTGAGCCACTGTAGAGAGGTCGCCTTAAAGCAGTCAATGCTTGCCACCAAGCTATGCTATAGTAAGACCTGAAAGGATCATGGTCTATGCAATCACGGA
>PHFO01000136.1 GCA_002861535.1 Cyanobacteria bacterium M5B4
AGGGGGGGGGTTTGTTCTACCTGTTTGCGGAAGCTGGTAAAAACTTCCGGTAAGTTATCGATACTAAAGGGTAAGTCTTCCCGATCGTGGAGAGTATGTCCCCAAAAGCCTACTAATTTGATCCCCAGGGGCTGCAAGTTGTGGGCAAGTTTTTTCGACCCTGGTTTCTTCAGAGGCAACTTCTTGGTGGTAGTAAATTGCCGTTACCCCCAGGGATTGGGCTAGGTCTGGTAAAATTTCCTCCGGTTTGCCCCGATAAACTAATAGATTGCTACCCCTTTGTTTCAGGTTTTCCCTTAAATCTGCCAAGCTTTCCAGCAAAAATTTAGCCCGCCATGCCCCTGTCTTAGGAAAACCCAAGGGGGTAGTGGCAAACTGCCTGGGATCAAGGCAGTAAACGGGAATCAACAGGGCTTGTTGCTTCAGGGCACTAACGATCGGTTGGTGGTCGTGCAAGCGCAGATCGTTGCGGAACCAGAGGATAATTTTGACCACGTTAGTAGTGGTTGCCTACTTTACGATAATGGGCAGCGGTGAGGGCATCGGGCTTGGAGACTTTGCCCTCTTCGCCGGTGGCGTAGACAATCCAATGGTCGTTGGCATCCATGCGGCTTTCTACTCGGCACTCTAGGTATGCCAGCGCCTCCGTCAAAATCGGAATTCCCAAACGAGAGGGCTGGGTCTTGACTCCGGCAAACCGATCGGCGCCAGGGGCAAAGCGTTTCAAAAAGTGGCGCATTAGGTGACTGTAGTTGTTTTCTTCCAACACGTTCAGGACAAAATGATCCCCCACCTGCATCAGGGCTTCGATGGCGCGGTCTTTAGCGACAGCGATCGTGACCCCGATCGGCTTAAAACTGGCTTGGGACACCCAAGAAGCTAACATGGCACTGGTGAGTTCCCCTTTTTTGGCGGTGATGATGTATAGCCCCCCCGCCAGTCTGCCCATGGCTTTGTCGAGGTCGTTGTCGATCGCTTTCATCTGCTGGATTTGTTGCTTGCGGCTGAGGAGTTGCCCCAAGTCAGTGCCCGCTTCTTCGCAGAGTTGGTAAGTTGCTTCTGTGGGGGCTGCTTTCAGGCGAATGAGAGGGAAGCCCAGCACCGTCCCCAAGTCCTGACAACGATTTGCCAACAGATCGATCGCTTCGTCTTCACCGCCGAAAGATTCAAAAATGCCTACCCCCTGCTTAGCTTTGAGGGAAGCAATGATGGTAGCTACCCCAGTCTGGGCAACTTCTAGGGATTGGGGAGGCGTGGTAAATACTACCCCACTGGCATGTTCCACTAATTCGCGAATTTCCTGCAAATCTGTAGTGCGTAAGTCCCGCATCTCCACCGCTACACCGGTTTTAATGATGCCACGCCCGATCGCTTGGGAGACCCGATCGCTGTAGCCGTAGTCCGACACATAGAAAATCACCACATTGGTTTCCCCTTTAGTTTGGGATTGGCTCCAAGTGCGATAGTTTTCTGTCAATTCTTTGACGTTGTACCGCAACAGTGGACCATGACCATTCGCCACGATCGTCACGGGAGGGAGTTCATCCATGCGTTTCATTGCCGCTAAAACCGATCGGGCATTGGGAGCCATCAGACATTCATAATAAAAACGATAGTCGGGCATAATCGCCGTCAAACTCTGATCAAAGACCTCCGATCTACAGTAGTGCATACCAAAAATATCGCAGGTAAATAACACTCCTGTCTTGTGGTCGTAGGTCATCATCGTGTCGGGCCAATGGAGATTGGGCGCATTGACAAACTGTAAAACATGCCCCTTACCAAGATCAATCTGGTCGCCATTTTTCACGATCTGTTGCTTAAACTCGTGATGAACGAGGTCTTGTAAAAACTGCAAAGCCACCTTAGTACCAACTACAGTCACCTGGGGCGCAAGACGTAAAACATCTTTCACTAAACCACTGTGGTCTGGTTCTGTATGACTAATAATCAAATAATCTAAACATGAAAGATCAATCTGTTTTTGTAGCTCTGCTAAATAAATTTCCCGAAATTTGCCATGGGACGTGTCTACTAGAGCTGTTTTATCGCCAAAGATTAAGTAGGAATTGTAAGTCGTACCGTTCTGTAAACCAAATTCAATATCAAAACGATCCCTGTCCCAATCCAACGATCGGATCGTCGTGGTCTCATCAGCAATGGCAAGGGTTTGTAAAGAAAGTCTAGGAGCAGTAAGAGTGGCAGTCATGGGTGTTTTTCTCCTATTATATCATTGTTTGTTATTAGGTATAAATTACTACAACCAAGTGATTTCCTGCCCCCCATCTGGAGACGGATTTAGGACTTACGCCAAACAAAATTGCCCCTCCATCCCTTTTAGCGGGGAGAGGGTTTCAGAAAAAGCAACGCAAGTCCTGAAACATCTCAAGGGACAGTAGAATTGATGGAGTGCCTCATTTGTTTGTGATTTACCATGCTCACCTTCGCTATTCCTAAAGGCTCTCTCCTCAAGGACTCGATCGTTTTACTACAAGCGATCGGTTTAGATTTTTCCGCATTTTTAGATGAATCCAACCGTTTGTTACAAATTACTGAACCCCAGGGCATAGCGAAAGCAATGTTGGTGAGAGCGCAGGATGTGTCGGTGTACGTAGAATACGGGGAGGCGCATTTGGGGATTGTAGGAGAAGATGTACTCAGGGAGAAGATGCCCAGGGTGGCAAGATTGTTGGATTTACGGTTCGGCGCTTGTCGGATGTCGATTGCGGTTCCCCAGGATAGCCCCCACCGATCGGCGTTAAGTTTGCTACCCCACAGTCGCATTGCTTCCAAGTCTGTCCGCATCACCCAAGATTATTTTGCAAGTTTGGATTTGCCCGTGGAAATTATTCCCCTCTATGGTTCAGTGGAATTAGCACCAATTACGGGCATGGCGGACGCGATCGTGGATTTGGTATCGACTGGGCGCACTCTCCGGGACAATGGCTTGATCGAAATTGAAGTGTTGTTTCATAGTACGGCGCGCTTGATTGCCCATCCCCTCAGCTATCGTCTCGATCGGGAGCAATTGAGTTACTACGTCGATCGGGTGCGGGATGTCCTCCCTCAGTAGCAAGACAAGGGCAGAGACTCTGCTATTTGAACCCGTTCCCGCCCAAGGGGATTGGTTAGAAGTTGTCTATGCTTTTCCTAACTGTTATAGCGTCGGCATTACTAGCCTGGGCTATCAGATGATCTGGGCTAGTCTTGCCACCCGATCGGATGTGCGGGTTCACCGTTGGTTTACTGACGGGGCAGACAACCTACCGGCTCAAATTGATCTGTGGGGCTTTTCCTTTAGCTGGGAACTAGATTTTGTCAACATCTTGAACGCTCTCCAGAGCGCAGCTATTCCCTGGCGTAGCACCGATCGGCAGGCAAGCCATCCCCTCATTTTTGGCGGCGGCGCAGTTTTGACAGCTAATCCCGAACCCTACTGCGACTGGTTTGACCTCATTTTGCTGGGGGACGGGGAAGAACTGCTGCCAGAGATGATCGAAGCTTACAAAGAAGTGAGAAGGGCAACCAGGGAGGAAAAATTACAGCGCTTAGCCCAAGTGCCGGGCATTTATATACCCCGTGGCTATACCGTCAGCTACGCACAAAATAGTCCCAAAATTAAGGACATTACCCCCGTCAACGACAAATTTCCTCCCACGATCGGCAAAAGGAGCTATCGCGCCAATGTCCTGTCTGCCTCCACAGTAGTTACGCCCCACAGCGCCTGGGAGAACATCTATATGGTGGAAGTAGTGCGCAGTTGCCCCGAAATGTGCCGCTTCTGCTTAGCAAGCTATTTGACCCTGCCCTTTCGTGTTGCCAGTGTAGCAGGGAGTTTAATTCCCGCCATCGATCGGGGTGTCGCCGTTACCAACCGGCTAGGGCTTTTGGGGGCTTCTATCACCCAGCATCCAGAGTTTGAGACCGTCCTAGACTACATCGACCAGCCCCAATTCGACGACCTGCGTCTCAGCCTGGCTTCTGTACGTACTAATACCCTCACTCCCAAACTAGCCCGTATTCTCAGCCGCCATGACAGCCGATCGGTCACCGTTGCGATCGAGAGTGGATCGGAAAGACTAAGGCAAATAATCAATAAAAAATTGACCAACGAGGAAATCCACATTGCCCTTGCCAATGCCCAGGCGGGAGGGCTGAAAGCGATCAAATTCTACGGCATGGTGGGAGTGCCACAAGAAACTACCGCCGACCTAGACCACACGATCGCTCTTTTAGGAGAACTAAAACGCACCGCCCCGAAACTAAAACTCACCCTTGGTTGTAGCACCTTTGTACCCAAAGCCCATACCCCCTGGCAGTGGTGTCCCATCGATCGGGAAGGGGATAAAAAACTCAAATATCTGCACAAACACCTAGCCCCCAAAGGGATTGAATTCCGCCCCGAAAGCTACAAAGACTCCCTAATTCAGGGACTGCTATCTAGGGGCGATCGCAGGCTTACCGCCCTGTTGGAATTAGTCTGGCAATATAGCAACGGAGCTGTGCCCAGCGATGGTATGTATAAACGGGCATTTAAGGAACTAAAGGGACAAATCCCCCCCCTGGACTATTACATCCACGATCGGTGGCAAGAGGATGATGTCTTACCCTGGCATCATCTCAAAACCAGTATTTCTGTAGAACAACTGACAAAACAATTTCATCAGTCCTTGAGTCCATCAGAACTTACACAGACTTCTGTAGAAAAGCAAAGATGAAACTCTTAAACCCTCAGACTATCGAGACCAAATATGTAAGGATATTTCCCCGCCTTCTCAAAGGAAAGATTTAATTCTTCTTGCGGTAAGTTATGTGGTAAAATTGCGAAAACTTTCCACTGATTGTAACTACACGGGATTAAACCATGCTTACCGAAAACAAACTTGAAGTTGCAGACATAACTGAAGGTATCCTCAAACCTCAAACTTCCCCCCAAAAACAAACAAAGGGATTCTTCACGAGCATCAGGAATAAGGCAACAGCAGTGGCAGTAGCGATCGGGGTAATTCCGGTGCTTGTAATCAGTGGTATCACATACTTTTTAGCCAGCCGCGAAATTGAGAATAAGGTTTTAATCAGATTTGGACGTGATGTCCTGGGGATTGAGAATATCGTAGAAGAATTTATCTTTGAGCGTAACGCCGATATTCAAGCAGTTGCCCAGGTAGCCAAAATTCTGCGGGAACGCAATCTCTCCCCGCAAGAGCAAACCAGGGTAATGGCTGAATACAGCAGCGCCTATGGGGTTTACAACAGCCTTGCTGTGATCGATCGATCGGGAAAAACCCTGGTAAAAGTGGGAAGTGCCAGGGATAATTTCAAAGGGGTCAGTTATTTCGAGCAGGCGATCGCCACCCGCAAACCAGTGATTGCGGAACCTAAAATCTCTGATGTGACAAAAAAAGCAGAGTTGCACTTTGCCGCTCCGATCCTAGATGGCAGCGAAGTTATAGGGGCAGTACGTACCCGTCTAGAAGTTGCGACCCTCGAGAAAAAGTTTGCAGACTATGCAACGAGGAGTAGGGCAGGCTACGAATACATCTTATTTGATAAGAATGGACTGATCTTTTTGAGTAATGATGAGGATTTAATTGGCAAAAATGTAGAAGAACACATTCCTGGTGTCACCAAAGCCCACCAAGCAAGGAAACCTACTACCTTTACTGGCATCCAAGACCCTGTACATGGTTATATTGTCGGTGCCTATACTCCTTTGCAAAGTGAAACTCTGCCGGATCTGGGCTGGGGTATCATTGCCAACGTGCCAGAGAGCGTAGCTTTTAGTGGGTTATACAGAATCCGATTGCTGATGATCACAGTGTCATTGGCGGTAACAGTTTTGGTGGCAGTTCTGGCAATCTATCTAGCCGATCGGGCGGTGAAGCCAGTATTACAGGCAACAGAGGCAGTCAAATTGATCGGGGAAGGCAATCTTGACACTCGTTTACCAGTGTTAGGAGAAGACGAATTAGCAGTATTGGGGCAAAACATCAACACCTTAGCGGCGCAGTTGAACGATCTGTTAGAAGACCAAAAGCAAGAAGCA
>PHFO01000137.1 GCA_002861535.1 Cyanobacteria bacterium M5B4
GGTGTAGCATCAAAGAAATCAACACCTGGCGTGTTTCTAAATTGGGGATAGGAAATTAGTTTGTTCCCCTGCAAACTTAGAATGACATTTTAGCCCAACTGAAGAGAAAGCAAATTACATAGTTCTGAGTAATTATACCCAAGAAATTCGTCATAGTTGAGATCGTTGTCCCCCATCTTCTCCACCGAGTTGCAGGGAGCATTTGCAGGATGTTAATTTTTTATTTGAGCTGGGTACAATCCTGGTGTGCAATGATGACCTCATTAGGAATCATTGGGCGCAACAGAGTTATATGTTAAGTGGAGTCTCGGATATGAGTAGTCGTGATCAGAGGAAAATGCGTAAATTCTACCTGTCTTTTCTATCCAACTTAAGGAAATGGTTAGTTAAGGTAGGTAGCCCATTCCGCATCAGCCGTAAATTCATTCGTAACCTGATGCGTCAAAGTGGTTCCTCTGCCCAAGCAGGTTTTATTCTGCCTACAGTAGTATTCGTCACAGTTGCCACAACATTGTTGGTTCTGACGGTGGTAGCCCGATCAGCCGATCGTGCCCAAACAGCTGCAAATGCAAGAGCTGCTCAAGTTTTTGAGACGGCTGCTGCACCCATCATTGACCGCGCCCGATCGAAAATCGAAGCCTTAATCAATGATGATAACCTACCAAGGGCAACGCCATCAGAACAAGTTCTTAAGAATGTCTTTGATGGACCCAGCTACACTTACCGCGATGAGACAAGGCTACAGTTGATTTTTGACTTTGGTAGACCGACGAGAATTGGAGTCTCTGACTTCACCCTGGGTACTCCAGACGGAAGAATTGTTGCCACCAGTGACTTAGACGTTTTTGACCAGGAATTTGTTAACTCTGCCTGGAAGTTCCCGATCGATACCGATAATAATGGTTTGTTTGACAGCTATGGAATTTACAGTATTTTATTTCGATCCCGTCCACCCTTACTAAGTGATGGGAATTCTACTCCTCCAAATCCGCCCGATCGGGGAGTTTTGCCGATCGAATCCAGAACCCTACCCTTTGATGAAACTTCTTTATCCGGTTTGTGTGCAGGCGCAGCGGGGGTAAACGTAGCTACTAACGAAGGTTGGACTTTCTCTGGTAACAAGCTTAAAAAGGCATTCTATGTTTACTCCGCCGTTGTACCTATTACTGATACAGCAAGTTTTCCTACGACTCCGACAGTAGCTATTCCTAATCCTGCTAGTAGATTTGAGGTTTTCAGGGGTAGACGTACTATTTCAGCTATAGAGCTACAGCAAGATCGTGCGCGAAATCCTGTGAATAATAACGCAGCATGGTTTGAGGGCGACCTAGAAATTGTGAGACCTGCCCGTTTCCGTTTCAATGGCAGGATGTACACTGGCGCAAACCTTCTCATTGGAGCGGCAGACAATACCAATACAATCCGACTTTACCAAGTAAGTAGCTCGGGTACAGACAAAAATAACGAAAATAAGTTTGGCTCTTGTTACTATAATCGGGAAAACGCTGAAATTAACGTTGCTGGTAATGTAGTATTTGGTGATGCTCAGACTCCTCAGTCAGTTGCTAGCAGTTTATCTCCCGTAACTGTTGACCTAAACCGAGGTCAAGGTATTCAACCCGGCGCTCCAATAGCTGCTCCGTTTACCCAGCCTTCTGATCCCCAACTAACTCCTGGTAACCAAACGATCACCCAAGCCGGTAACGTTGCAGTATTTAATGAGTTTGAGTTTAATCGTCGGGTTACCAAACTAGTCAATGATCAAATTGCTCTTAGCAGTGTTAACAGCCTTACGCGTGCAGGAGGAACGATCAATATTACTTATGACCCACCAGCGAACGCTGATCCTCCTGCCGTTCAATCTGATTTGAAAGGAAGAATCAGAGATGAAGGTATTTTTGGTCTGGGACCAACTCTTGAAACTGCTAGGAGAAAAGCTTTGGAGACTTATTTCCGGGCTAGACTAGCAAAGGTGTTCTATGCAGAAGTTCCCTACGGTACTACAGGTCCAGACTTAACATTTACCCCTGTGCCAATTCCTGCATCTGCAGGGGGTGGTAACGACCTGGCACCTCCCTATGAGTGGGCAATACCTGCTTACTCCAACGGAGGCGCTTTAGCAACTGCAATCGGTAATTATCTCGACTACGATGGTAAAGGTTTAAGAGGTGGAGGTAAGCTAACCTTGAGACCGCCCACAACAATAGCACAACTGCCAACCGTGGGGTCAGAGACTTTACAGCAAAACAGCAATGCTGAATTTTATATTGGCGATCGAGTTAGAGTAGGTAACAATTTACCAGTTCGCTGGCTCAAGTTTGACAGTGTGACCGGTAGTAGAGGTTTTGTCGGAGAATCAGAGCCTAATCAGTACACTACAAACGATAGTGTATTCTTTAATGCCACCAACAATATCAACAACCCTGCTAATACTCCCCCCCCAAAGCCAAGGTTTCGAAATACAAGAGCATTTAGTTTGGATAACTTGGGAGACACAGATCGGGGTGGTTTCTGGGAACTTTCTGCGGCTGACGATCCCAGCGATGGCAACTCTCCCCCTAACGAGACACCTATAACAGGAGGTTTAAGAGTAATTACTAATGCTGGTATCTTTAGTGCTCGTCCTGAAGATACATTCTTACCAAGATTTTACACAGGCTACAGTGATGACGATCCTGTTGTAACAAATGTACCTACACGAAACATTGACGAATCTGCTGCACCCCTGTGGAATGGACTGCCTAAGGACAATCCCATCACTGTTGATGGGGATAATCTATCGCAACCCCTAGATGAAGCTACCTTTGCAGCTCCTGATCCTGATCCTGGCGATGGTTTCAATCAACTGAATTATGTAGTCTGGCCGGACTCTATGCCTATGTCTGGCTCGATCGTATTTCTCAACGAAACAGATCGTTCATTTCCCGATCCCAACAACTCCGGTAGTCCTATTAACATTCAGGTACCTGCGTCAGAAGCAGGATACTATCCACTAGCGCCTAATGGTTTACCTACGATCGATGGCACAAGTAGTGGCACTAGAGTTGATCTGGCAACTCCAGCTCAAAGGAATACCGCAAGACAACTAGCTAACAAGAGAGGTAACCTCCAGATGAGGGCATCGGCAGTTTACCACTATAAAGCTAGTGTATTTAACCCCGAAACTGGAACACCCCAACGCCCGATCGCCTGTGTCAGTAGTTACTATGACAATTCCACCCCTGAAACTGCACGCAATGGTCAGGTAGAAAATGGAGTTGCAACATTTGTAAACTCTCCTTGGAACTTTGATCCTAGAGGAAGATCGAATAATGGGTTAGTCTACAGTGCTCAAAACATTCCCTTAGCTATCTCTGGTATTCCTGATTTTCAGGATGGAAAGTTTGTGTTCAGTCCCGCGCAAGCTTTTAATGCTTTTAATGCTGCTAATCCCCGTAATGCTGCCGTTCCGATCGGTGCACGTTTGGCATATCAAGCAAACTTAGTTTATCCCAATGGTCGATTTGTCAATGAGCCATTGCGGAATGTATTGAGGCTTCTAAAGGCAAATCCCAGTGCGAACCTTTCCATTGCAGAACGATCTACCCTAGATGCAAATATTTGCGCCTTACAGATTTTAGATGGTACAAGCAGACTAATAACTGCTACGGATGACATTGCCAACATCAATGTTTTAGGAGCAACAGTCAGACTACCCCAAGGCACTTTCAAGGAGTCTGCCTTTTTAGATGCTAGGGAAGTAAAATCTCTAAACCGCAATGAGTCTGTAACAGAGTCAGGCTTTGGTACTACAGGGGGCTTAATTCCTAGACAAGCTAATCGGGCTGACATTTATGACCTAGAAATTGAACAACGCGAACCTTTAGAAGTAAGAGTGACAGATTTAGACCTCGATCGGATGCGCGGGGCTACAGTCACAGGTCCTATAAACTCTGGAGTAGCAACAGAATTTTTGTTGCCCTACAGTGGTTTAGTCTATGCCTCTAGAGAAGATGGATTAAAAGATTTAAGCTTCTACGATAGAGATGCGGCTGGTAACCCGATCGCTACAAAAAAATCCACAAGAGATGCACTGAGTAGTTCTGACTTTGTGTTAGACCCGACCCGTAAAGTTGTGGGTGTGAGGTTGATCAACGGGTTAAGTTTGTGGCGCGACCCTGCAGGACTGAATCCAGGTAACCTAGATAATCCTACTAACAATGTTCTAGGTAATTTGCGCGTGACAGCAAGTTCAACCCAGCCCGATTTTACTCCTGCTACTAGGGGTGAAAAAGGACTGATTCTGGTATCTGATCTGCCTGCTTACATCAGAGCGCAAAGGATAAGTGGAGTTACTCAAGTCGGATTCAATGTCCATACCCAACAAGAATTTACCTACCTTCTCAACGAAGACCCTGCTAACCCTGCAGCTATTTGGGATAACTTCTATAAAAGGCACCGTAATAATGGTCCTACGGATAAGTTAAACCCTGATTTCGCCTGTAGACCAAAGCAGACCTCTACTTGTAATAATGGTGACCAGTGGAGACCGGCAACGTTGCTAGCAGATGCAATTACAATTCAATCTGCTCCAGTTGTAACAGACCCAACAGTCAATAATCATGGGGGCTGGCGTGATGGTTATCGCAATGATGGTGACTTTGACCTGCGTAACAATGCCAATACATCGACAAGTATTAACTGGCAATCCACTCTCAATAATCGGCAAGATAAATTTAAGGATAGCTTCTATGTGGTAGAACGCCGCAAACAAGGGTTTTTCAATAACAATTTCCTTACAAGTGCGGACTACTTGGCACAAACCAACTCTGACGGATTGCCAGGAAGTGAGTCGAACGAATTCCCTATGGGTAATCGTAACTCCTACAACGCTAATGGAGTAACTCCAGTACAGCGTAGAGTAGCAGACGGCATTGAACGTAGCATGGAAGTCTGTCGTAAAGTTCCTTTAGAAAGTTGCACGATCGATGACTGGAAGAGTGTAGGTGGCGGTACTACAACCCTACCTGCTTTCCCTGCTACCCCTCCTGCTAGTCCTCGGCCAAGTTTTATCTACGACCAAGATCGCCGTTTTGCCAGAAGGCTGGCATTTTTGAGGTACGACGATATCTACGGAGATGGCAATAAGGCTCTAGTATTCGCATCTGCTTGCAATACTTCAGGCGTCACCGGTGGTTCTACCTGGCCTATCAGTATCAACGTTAATAATAATAACTTGACTGTACCTCAGTTTTTAGGTTCCCTAAGTACTCCCTTCACTGGTACAAACAAAAGACTTTATGGAGATGTAGCCTGTCCGCCTGATCCAGTTGTTATTAACATTAACAACTTTTCAGCGTTTGAGGGAAGAAATAGAGACAATCTTAGTAATTTACCCATTACTCCTCCACTACCAACTACTGCTACCTGGAACACATTAACTACTGGAGCTGGGAACAATAATAATAATTTCCCCTACTCAAGGTTTACATTTGATGTTTCTGTGACTAACCTTAACCAGGCACTCGGTACAGTAACTGCAGATATTGCTGTGAGCAATACTGGTACTGCAACGAGAGGCTCTAATCCAGGTAATATTGGTACGACTACAGCTAATGACAATGCTCAGATTGATGTGATCACAAGAATATATGCGGAGAATGGAGGAGGCAGACAATGTTATGATGCTTCTGGAACTGCAATTAGTACAGGTACAGAAATAACAAAAGTCTTCTTCCGTCCAAACTCTCCCAGTGCTACTTGTAGAGTAGCAGTCCTTGTGATAAGGGATGTGATGGAAGAAGGAGATGAAACTTTTAACGTAGTTTTATCTAACCCTGTATTTGCTGCTCCTGGAAATATGACCGGTTCTGGCACTATTCGGCAGCAATCGTCATCCAACTGGGACAGAACAATTGACTTACCTGATATTGTTGTTCCAGGGTGTGGAGTTATCAACACAGTCCTTTCACCCTACACGGTTACCGGTACTGAAAGTAGAGATGATGGTCTCATAACTATTCGAGAGAGAACAAGACAGAGAACTGTAGGTGACGGTAGTACTT
>PHFO01000138.1 GCA_002861535.1 Cyanobacteria bacterium M5B4
TTAAAAATGAATACCTGCTTCCTCCCACCGATCGATCGCTTCCCCCAACCGATCGGGGTTAGCAATTAAGCTAATCCGGATGTAACCCTCTCCCCCCGAACCAAAGGCATTGCCCGGTGTGACCACAACTCCCGTAGATTGCAGACTATGGAGGGCAAAATCTGTGGAAGAAAATCCAGGGGGGCAGGGTATCCACAAATACATGGTGGCACTGGTTTTAGGAATCTGCCACCCTAGTTTAGACAACCGATCGATTAAGAAATCCCGCCTAATTTGATAGCGTTGCCTTACATTTTCTAAGTAGGATTCTGGCAAATTGAGGGCAGTTTCTGCCGCCGTTTGAATTGCGGAAAAAATACCATAGTCCAGGTTAGTTTTTAACGATCGCAGTTGTTGAATCACATGGCTGTTGCCGACGACAAAACCGACACGCCAACCCGCCATATTGTAAGTTTTAGACATAGTATGGAACTCTACTCCTATGTCTTTTGCACCAGGAATTTCTAACAGGCTAGTGGGACGATAACCGTCAAAGGAAAGCTCGGCATAACAGAGGTCATGAACCAAGAGAATTTGATGTTTGTGGGCAAATTCTACCGTATCCACAAACAACTGCCGCGGGGCAACTGCTGCTGTGGGATTATGGGGATAGTTAAAGTAAAGTAACTTCCCCCGATCGGCAACTTCTGGGGGAATTGTTGCTAAATCAATTAGCCAATTGTTAGCAGCAGTGAGGAGGATTTCATAAATTTTGGCCCCCGCAATCAAAGGACCTCGAAAGTGTGCGGGATAGGCAGGACTGGGCACTAAAACTAAATCCCCAGGATTGACAAAAGCCAAAGCCAAGTGGGTCAGCCCCTCCTTCGAGCCAATCAGGGGTAAAATCTCGCTGTCTGGGTCTAACTCTACTTGATAGTGGCGGTAGTACCAGGCGGCAATAGACTGGCGAAAACTAGCTGTGCCCTCAAAGGGGGGATAGCCATGATTCTGTCCGTCTTGGATTGCCGTCACCGCCCGATCGATGATGGGTTTGGGGGTCGCCCCGTCAGGATTGCCCATGCCCAAGTCAATCAGGTCTAAGCCCTCCTCCCGCGCCCTTAGTTTCAACTCATCTAGCCGCGCAAAGACATAGGTAGGTAAACTCGCCAACCGATCGGCAGGTTTGAGCCAGGTTTTCATCAATCACACACCCTAAACGACATCCTACCCATGCCACATCCATAGGGGTAAACCACTCGTTTCTACTTCAAACCGTAACCATTGCCATAGGGCGGCACCGCCTGGCAGAACGCGATTGAGGAGGGGCTTGGGAGGTTTTATAGTATAGAACTTTGCGCTTTTGGGGTCTAGTCCTGCTAACTCCGCAGCCCAGAGGCGGGCATCTTCTTCCGTGCCCAACCGATCGATTAAGCCCAACTCCAGTCCCTGCTCCCCCGTAAACACCCTGCCATCGGCAAAGGCGCGCACTGCTTCTTCTGTTAAATTTCTGCCCTGGGCTACCACTTTGACAAACTGACTGTAGCTACTGTCAATTAACTGCTGTAAAATCGCAATCTCTTCGGCAGTAGGGGCACGATCGAAGGACAAAATGTCTTTGTAAGGACCAGATTTGACCACCTTAAAGGAAACTCCCACCTTGTCTAAAAGCCGCTCTAGGTTATTGCCCCGCAAAATTACGCCGATACTGCCCGTAATCGTCCCTGGGTTTGCCATCACATACTGGGTTCCCATCGCCACATAGACCCCTCCCGAAGCCGAAATATTGCCAAAGCTAGAGACTACTTTCATTTTTGACTGTAGCTGCTTTAATGCCTGGCAAATTTCCTGGGAATCGACTACAGTTCCCCCCGGGCTATCGATGCGCACCACCAGGGCAGGAAATTTTTCCCGCTCGACTTTTTCTAAAGCCTCTAAGGTGCGATTACGCATCATCCGATCAATGACACCGATAATTTCGATGCGGGCAATCTGCTTGTTTTTGAAAAATGGGAACATAGTCCTTCTATTGAATGTTAAAATTAGAAGAATGAGCTTCTGTTCCATTCTAGTCCCTGTTTAACTTTTTAGCGCAAAGCCAGGATAAACACAAATGACTCCTCTTATTTCTTTGCGAGACATTGCTAAAAGCTTTGGTAAAACGATCGTTCTGGACGGCATTGATTTAGATATTTACCCTGGAGAAGCTCTAGCAATTATTGGTCCTTCCGGTACGGGCAAATCCACCATCCTAAAGATAATGAGCGGGCTACTCACTCCCGATCGGGGAGAAGTCTGGATCAACGGCGAGCGGGTAGATGGGGTAGGGGGCACTGATTCTGTCCATGTGGGCATGGTGTTCCAGCAGGCAGCTCTATTTGATTCCCTCACGGTGGCGGAGAATGTGGGGTTTGCCCTCTTCCAAAATTCTTGCCTTAAACCCCCAGAAATTTTAGAGATCGTTTCCCGTAATCTATCTTTGGTGGGCTTGACGGGCATCCTCGATCGTTATCCTAGTCAACTGTCGGGGGGGATGCGCAAGCGGGTTAGTTTTGCCCGCGCCATTACGGAAGACCCCAAATGTGGCACAGCTGCGAAAAAGGTCTTACTCTACGACGAACCCACTGCTGGGCTTGATCCCATTGCTTCTACGGTTATTGAAGACTTGATCCGCGATTTGAAAATAACTCAAAAAGTTTGCGATAGTTATGTGGTTGTGACCCACCAACACAGCACCATCAGACGCACCAGCGATCGCGTCATATTTTTATACCAGGGCAAAATTCAGTGGCAGGGTAATATAGAAGAAATCGATCGCGTGGATAATCCCTATGTGCAACAATTTTTTCAGGGTAGTAGGACTGGTCCAATTCAGTTTGTAGGAAAGGAGGTTTAAGATGCAAACAAAATTATGGCGGGATGGCTTGTTAGGGCTATTTATTTTAGGAACTATTAGTAGCGCTAGCCCTCGGTATTTTATGGCTCCGGGGCAGAGAATTTGGCGGCAATAAATTCAAGTTTACTGTCCAATTTCCTTTGGCAGATGGTTTGGCGGAGGGGGCACCTGTGCGTTACCGCGGGGTTCAAGTGGGCAAGGTACAGAAGCTATCTCCTAAACCTAACAATGTAGATGTAGTCGTTAGTATTTATGACAGCACTTTAGTTATTCCCAAAAAGTCTACGATCCAAACTTTTGAAACGGGTATTCTCGGTAACACGATCGTGCAAATTGTCCCCCAGGAAAATCTCACCACAACGATCGAGTCTGACCCTCTCAGTCCCGATTGTGATCAGGAACAAATTATCTGCAATAATGCCACGATCGCGGGCACGCCAGGTCCCAGCTTTACGGCATTGTTACAAGAAAGTAGTGCTCTACTGAGAAAGGTGAATGATGAGAAAATTATTGAAAATCTCAACTCGACCCTTAAAAGTACAAGTCAGGCTGCCAAGGGGGTAGAAAATCTCACCGGCAAAGCCACAAATATCCTGGAAACTTTGCAAAATCCTTTCAAAAAGCTAGGAGAAACGATCGAGTCCTTTGGTAAAACGGCGCAGTCGATCGGGGATGCAGCCAACCAAATTAGCGCTACTGCCAGGGATGCCGATAGTTTGATTTTGGAGAACAAGCAGCGTTTAGCACAGACCCTGGATTCTATTAGTAATACTGCCCAAGAAACGCAAAAACTAATCGCCAGTGCTCGCCCCCTCCTCGATGATGGTAAGTTTATCAACAATTTACAAATCCTTTCCGAAAATGCCGCTAAAACTGCCGTAAATCTGCGGCAAATCTCTGATGCTGCTAATGACCCCACCACGATCGTGACTCTGCGAGAAACTTTAGATTCGGCTAGGGCTACCTTTGCTAATACGCAAAAAATTACTACTGACTTGAATGAACTAACTGGTGATGCCAAATTCCGATCGGATTTGCGTCGTTTAGTTAACGGTTTGAGTGGGTTAGTTTCTACGGGAAATGAACTTGTGCCCAGTGCAGCAGTGGCGCAAAAGCAAGTAAAAAATTAGTCTCTTCAATCTCTTCTCCCACAGGGGGAGAAGGGAAGTAGATCAACTTTTTCTTGTTCCCTCTCCTTTTGGGGAGAAGGTTTTAGAAAAAGCAACGTAAGTCCTGTTCCTAACATAAATTATCTTGATGTCGTCAGAAGACCCCCGATTTATCGGGAGAGCGTCAAGATTTTCTTCCTTCGACAGACTCAGGGAGCGATCTTTTCGATTCTGTTATTGAAGCAACCATTTTGTCGAACAAGATTGTTAGTTTCATGCCATAGTTTGCCGCCATAGTGACAATCACACTTTTAGGAGAAAAGGAACAATAAAGTCCTGCTTCTAAAAAGTAAGGTTCTCCCTCTTTAGAGATACGAAAATCAAACAAACTATAATGACGACAATCTAAGGCACGATGACATTTACAAGCTGCTTCCCATACCTTTGGTGTTAAATCATCCAGATCAGGACTGATAATCCAAGATTTGCTAGGGTCTTTAGCGGCAAAAGATAGCTCTCCTGCTGTCGTGGTTTTAATCTTGTTCTCCACTGTACGAATAGGATAACGATCGTCAAGGGCATATTCTTCTAAAGGCAGACAAAGTAATTCATCTTGTAATTGCAGAATACCGCATCTTACTTCTCTGCCAGAAATGAACTCTTCTACTAAAACTCGATCGCTATGACTGAAGGCGATTTGCAGAGCGGGATCGTATTCTGCTTCTTCTCGCACAAGAGATACACCGATCGAGTTGTCAGCATCGATCGGTTTGACGACGACAGGAGGAGTTAAGATCGGTCTTGCATTTTTATAGAGTAACTCCCCTTTCGGTACTTTGACACCAGCATTGGCAACGATCGTTTTTGTGTGGGCTTTGTTTGCTGTCAGTGCCATCAGGTATGCTTTGTTACCGATGTAGGGAATGTTTAACAGTTCTAACAAGGATCGGTAGGTCGTCATGCCTGCCAAACAAAACATTTGCGGTAAAGCTAGGTCTGGCTTCATCTGTTGTATTTTGTCGATCCCTTGCGCTAAAGTCAAAACTTCCGCCCGATCGAGGTCTTCTTGTTTTAACGAAGAAGGAAACCGCCAACCTTTATCACTGATGTAAGCAATAATAAAAGTATAACGATCGTTAACAGACAGAGCATCTATCGCGTCTTTTGCATAAAGTAAAGATAGTTTGGCATAAAAGTCGTTGGTAGGAGAACCAACTAATTGTAAGATTTTCATGTCAGTCGCCGTCTAATTGCACTAATTTGCCAATGTTAAAGTCAATTCTAATCCAGCCCTTGAGTTTCGTTAAGTCTTGCAAAATTAACAGAGGAATCTGCCAATGATAAACCATTAAAAATGGTAAAGGATCATACCAACAGAAAATCCCTTCTTTGCCAGACAAAATAATATCTATTCTCTTCTTTACTTCCTGCCAATCGTACAGATGGGTAACTAAACGCCATAGTTCGTGGTAAAGCCAATAAACAGGTAAACTGTCTGGCAGAGGCTCGATCGTTTTGTCTTGTTGTTCGTTAAGATAGGCATCGGCTAAGTGGGGATGGTTGTAAAACATCGTAATAGCAGAATGGGTGCGGGGATTACACTCGATCGGGTAAACCTTGTCGTCTTCTGGGGAATGAATGAAGTCAAAAGAAATCTGTCCCGTCAGATTCATCTGTTTGATAAAAGTCTCTACCCAATGGAAAATCTGGGGATGTTTGACAGACTGATAATTTACCTGAAAAGCAGAAGACTGACAACAACAATGGACACGCAATTCACCATTTTTGGCGGTGCTGTGGGTGCAATACTCAGTTCCTGTAATAAACTCCTGCATAATCCAGGGATTTTCCGCAGATATGGGTAAAGAATTGACAAACTCGATCGTTTTTTCCTTTGTTTCACAGGGCAACTTAGTTAAATCTAAGCGTCTTACGGCATCGTAGTTTATGCTTTTGAGAATGAAAGGATGGACAAACTGACTAAAATCGAAGTCTATCACTTGCTGCCGATCGGTGATGATGAAAGACTGGGGCACATTCAACCCCAA
>PHFO01000139.1 GCA_002861535.1 Cyanobacteria bacterium M5B4
GTAAATTGATTCTTAAGGTAATCGCGACATCAGGAATTAAATTAGACTTGCGGAAGGACTGATTCCCATCTTGTACAAATTGATAGGCATCATCCCAGCCTGCCCAATCAGCAAAACGAAGGGATATAAATCTTTTTTCTTCTTCAATTAAACGCTTAAACCGATCGATTTCCGATCGTAATTCATCCCCCTCTAATTTGCTATAACTGTCGTAGAGCAATCTTTGGGTAAAGAGATAAAACCCTGCTAAGAAAATTATGATCGCGCTACTAGAAATAATAGCTGTTTTCCAAAATAACTGTTTTGGTATGCCCTCGGACGGATAACTTTGATGGGTGAGAAGAGATGCTCCAAAGTAATATTGCCAAAGTATTAACAGCCCGGAGTAACCAATAGTAACTAAAAGCACTGTCAGCAATTTTATGGTTTGTTCTAAGCGTAATTTATTTTGGGATACATCAGCACCAAAAACAACAATATTATTATTACTATCATAACGAGAATAGAACACCGATCGGAAAGAACCATATTCATCTTGATAGGAACCTGTCACCTTTCCTAGTTCTTCAAATAGAGGTAAAATCAGGTCTGGACTGGTATCATACTCTCCCCAATAACCAGCAAAAAACCTTGGGCTAGTTCTTCTGCTGTTGTACTATCGGCAATATAGACAATTTTGTCCCCCTGTTTCCTCAAGGCAAAGGCGTAGGTAACGCCGATGGTTGCGGTAAAGTTATTGATGCGTTGAATTACTGTCTTAAACTCTTTAGGACTGACACTTTCCGGTTTAATTGCCCGATCGATATATGCTTCTCCTAGAATTTCTGGCACTGTCCGAGCCGCCATAAACAATCTATCTTCTATTTTTTGCCTATACTCTTTTGCTGTAATAGTCAAAACAACCAAGAAAATTGTCATAAAAATGACTAAACTAGCAACTTTTTTTCTGGGGTTATCCCTAAATAAGTAAATGACAAATCCATAAGCGATCGTACCAGTAATACTAATAGCTAGACTCAAATAAAATAGCCGCCATAGATTCTGTTTTACTAAGCTAAGTTCAATATCAGCCCCAAGTAAAAATTTTTTGCCACCGCTATTCTGATAAAGTTGCAAACAAGAAAGAAAATCTCCGTATTCATCTCCTGCTTGGACTATCCTAGGGGTAAAACTATCCCCATCTTTCAGGATGTTAATTAAATAGGAGGAGCCGATCGGTATTCACTAAAAAATGGGGATTCTTCTATTTTTTCGATCGCTGATGGTGTGTCTGCTACTTCGACAATCCGATCGTTTTCATCTAGGGTATAGACATAGATATAAATAATTTCACCAACATCTTTGACATAGTTTTCTAATTTGTCAAGAACTACTTGATACTCTGCATCAGTTACAGACTTTTTATCTTTAATTTTGTCTAAGTAGTCCTTTCCCAAAATGTGGGGAATACTTTGAGTAGCCTGCTCTAATTTTTTAATAATTCTTGATCTGTAGCTCGATCGTAATTGCCAAAAGATTAAGCCCGTGCCTAAACCACTGATAACAATCAATCCCAGCAGTGCCGGTAAAATTTTCCTAACCACAGAACTACCTCCCGACTTCGATCGATTCTACCCCCTTGGGGAGGAAATTACAGCCGTGACTACATTTCTCTTGCGCTCAAAGTCAAAAGTAATCTGCAACTAAAAAACTAAAAGAACCGAAAAAAGATAGTAGTCCATTTCTCAGTCAAGAAGACTTAGGTAATAAAGTTTCTAAGGCATCTTCCACAGAAGACTTAAGGCAAAGTAGTTGTTCTAGACGGACTAATTTAACCGTTTGTTTTACCCTAGGGTTGCTCACAATTTGCAGAGTGCCCCCATTTACTTGGGACTTCTTTGCCATTTGGACTAAAATACCCAACCCAGAACTATCAATAAAATCGATCGCAGAAAAGTCAAGAATGACGTTTTTAGGTCCATCCTCAATACATTTACCCACCACCTTGCGGAAAGCAGGCTCAGAAAAAGCATCTAGCAAGCCAGTAAAACGCAAAATCTGGTAGTTATCCTGAATTTCCCGTCTACCTCTTAAGCTCACGGTCAGGTCGAGTTGCTCAATAATAGGAACTTCCCCCATGCTCATAAAGTGCGGATATATTCTAGGGGCATTTCCTATAGTTGTCTAGTAGTTTCTAGCCTTGAATTCCTTTGGCAAAATCATCGGGGCTCAGGTTTTCTAAAAATTGCCTAAAGGCGCGGCGCTCAGCTTCATCGGCATCCTGATTGACAGGGACGGAGGCTTGTAAAATCACTTCTTCCATCACCCAAATAGGACAATGGGCGCGGAGGGCAATGGCAATGGCATCACTGGGACGAGCATCAATGTCTTTTTTGGTCTCTCCCTGACTGACAGTTAAAACCGCATAAAAAAGTGCTGTTTTTGAGGGAATGAATCACAACTCGCTCTAGTTTCATGCCCCAAACATCAAAGATGTGGACAAACAGTTCATGGGTCATGGGGCGAATAGAGGGCTTGGGATCGAGGGCAGTTACGATCGCTTTGGCTTCGGCTTCCCCAATCCAAATCGGTAAGGCGCGACGATCGGCAGTATCTTGGAGAAAGACAATAGGATGATGACTGATAGCATCTATGGCGATCCCTGCCACCTTCATTTCGATCATAGTCTAGCCACCTAATAGTTTTCCGAGGGGATGTACCTTACTCTGGCATAGAATGGGGTACATTTAGATTTTACTCTGTTTTAGTTTAATTTAAAAATCTTCCTATGAAATCGGTTGCCCTGACCACTCCCCTCTACTATGTCAATGACTTGCCCCACATGGGAAGCGCCTACCCCACGATCGCTGCCGATGCTTTGGCACGATTCTATCGGTTACAGGGCATACCAACTCTATTTGTAACGGGCTGTGATGAGCATGGGCAGAAAATTCAACAGGCTGCGGCTAAGTTTAATCGCACGCCCCAAGAACATTGTGACCTCATGGTAAGGGGTTTTGAGGAACTATGGAACCTCCTGGATATTAAATATGACCGCTTTGTGCGCACTAACGATCCCCGCCATCAACCGATCGTGACAGAATTTTTTCAAAAAGTTTACGATCGAGGCGATATTTACCAAGGACAACAACAGGGCTGGTACTGTGTCGCCTGCGAAGAATTTAAGGAAGAGCGAGAACTCCTAGAGGATAAGCGCTGTCCTATTCACCCCACTGTGACCTGCGAATGGCGGGATGAGACTAACTACTTTTTTCGTTTGTCTAACTATCAGAGCCAATTAGAAGAACTTTATCGCACCCGTCCCGATTTTATCTTGCCCCTCAGCCGCCGCAATGAGGTGTTATCCTTTGTGGAGCAGGGCTTGCGGGATTTTTCCATCTCTCGTTACACGCCTTGGGGCTTCCCTGTGCCCATCGATCGGCAGCAGACCCTCTATGTGTGGTTTGATGCCCTGCTGGGCTATTTAACGGGGCTGGTGGCACCAGAGGAAGAACCCACCCTCGCCAATGCCCTCAAAACTTGGTATCCCATCAATTTACACATCATTGGTAAGGACATTTTGCGTTTCCATGCCGTTTACTGGCCGGCAATGCTGATGTCGGCGGGATTGCCCCTCCCCGATCGAGTCTTTGGGCATGGGTTTTTTAACCAAAGATGGACTGAAAATGGGTAAGACCCTCGGCAACACGATCGATCCCTTTGCCTTAGTTAAGCAGTACGGCTCTGATGCGGTCAGGTACTTCTTTTTGAAGGAAATTGAATTTGGCAGGGACGGGGACTTCAGCGAATCCAGATTTGTGGAAATTCTCAACGCCGACCTCGCCAACAGCTTGGGGAATTTACTCAACCGCAGTCTGGGTATGATTTTTAAGTATTGTGATGGCAAAGTGCCCAACCGTGGGTACGATCTGAGTAATTCCTGCAACCAAATGGTAGAACAAGTACGTCAAAGTTATGCAAACCTAGCATTTCAGCAGGTGTGTCAGGCGGTGTTAGCGGTGGTGAGAGAGGGTAATAAACTGATAGACGATCGTGCCCCCTGGAAACTATTCAAAGCAGGGGCGCAGGAAGAAGTGGAGCAAATTTTGTATAGTATCCTGGAAGCAATGCGCCTTGTCAGCCTTTGTCTCTACCCCATTACTCCTAACCTCAGTACCAAGATAATTGAGCAACTGAATTTAAGCCCCCACTCCACTTGGGAATGCCAATGGGGCATACTTGTACCAGGAACAGAATTGCCCAAGCCCCAGCCAGTCTTTGAGCGCATCGAAGTAAAACCTTAAGGAAATAATTAAAATTTGCTAATTAAAATTTAAGCATTTATACTTAATTTTAGGATAGTGTTCGAGGAAGACAGCTGACATTTTAGAAAAATTTATATCCAAGGAAACCCATGTTTAATAACTCTATCGATCACGACTTTTCTTTCTCCCCTGAGCAAACCTTAGAGGATCGCGGTCGAGTGGCAATTTTTATTGATGGCTCTAACTTATTTTATGCGGCTCTGCAATTAGGCATTGAGATTGACTATACCAAATTGTTGCGGCGCTTGACGGGTACGTCGCGGTTATTGCGGGCTTTTTTCTATACGGGTGTCGATCGGACGAATGAAAAGCAACAGGGGTTTTTGCTGTGGATGCGGCGTAACGGTTATCGGGTCATTTCTAAGGAGTTAGTGCAGCTGCCGGATGGTTCTAAAAAGGCTAACCTGGATGTGGAAATTGCTGTGGATATGATGGCTCTGATTGGTTCCTACGATACAGCGGTTTTGGTCAGTGGGGACGGGGATTTAGCCTATGCGGTAGATGCGGCTAGTTATCGCGGGGTCAGGGTAGAGGTGGTCAGCCTCCGATCGATGACCAGTGACCATTTGATTAACGTCTCCGATCGTTATATCGATTTGGAGTCCATCCGGGAGGATATTCAAAAAATATCTCGATCGGGATTAAGGCAAATCTCCACCCTCTCTATGGATGGTCACAACAGCGATCATTAAATTCTACAGAATGTGGTGCTAATATTTAAGCTGACTTTTGCTTAGCTATCCTATGACAACAAGCTCCAGCGCCATAAGAGTGGTCACGATCGCTCACAATGTCTTTCGGGAAACAGTGAGAGAGCAGGTACTCTACCTTTTGTTATTGTTTGGCGGGATTATGGCTAGTGCCTTTGCGCTTCTGCCCCAGTTTACAGGCTTAGCCGAAAGAGATTTGATCCCCAATGTGGGCACTGCCGCCATCGAGGTGGTGAGTCTAGTAGTAGTTGCCTTTGTGGGGGCAAATTTAATTAACCGCGAAATTGACAAACGCACAATCTTGCCCTTGATTGCGAAACCTCTGGGACGGGCAGATTTTTTATTGGGTAAGCTCCTGGGACTGTGGCTAGTTTTGCTGGTACTGATTAGTGCCATGACGGCGGGATTGTTGCTTCTGATGGGGTTGGCGAAGGTAGCGCTCCCGATCGGGGCGATGGCGGTATCTAGCGCCTTTCTGTGTTTACAGTTTTTATTGTTAGGTACTTTTGCCTTGTTTTATGGCAGTTTTACTAGCTCCCTAGTGGCAAGTTTACTTACTTTTGCCACCTATTTGGTTGGTCATTTCAGCGCCGATCTGTTGCAGTTGGGTAAAATTTCCAATAATCCGGCGACTAAGCGCTTGACGGAGATACTATTTTTGCTATTGCCCGATTTATCCCGCACCAATCTGAAAAACTTAGCCATCTATGGGGATTTGCCCCCCTCTGACCAACTCCTGCAAAGTGCTGTTTACACTCTGAGCTATACCCTGATTGTTCTTGCTCTGACGATCGTTATCTTTGGTAAAAAAGAGTTTTAACTACCGATCGTGCCTATTTTGTAAATTTCCTGATTAGAATAGAATCTGCACTCCCTTTATATGTCTAAAGGCTGATAAACGCGCTGTTTGATTAACGAGGACTCCGGAATGAGCAAAATAGTTTTGTCTGATAAGAAAACTCCCGCAGGTGAGATG
>PHFO01000140.1 GCA_002861535.1 Cyanobacteria bacterium M5B4
TTTGGGAGAGGGCTAGGGTGAGGGTTTCCGCAAAAGCAACGTAGTCATGATTTGACATCGATCGGGCACAAGCATATTGGACTCAGTTTTCTACTTCTTTTTTGCTGTCAGCCAGGTTAAAAGGAAATAGCACAACTTGCCCACAAATACAAAAATGCCCCAAAAACTATAGCGATACATGACGATATAAAACTGCGCCTTCAGGTTAAAGGGAGAACTAGCATTGCCAAAGATGGCAGTAAAACTCCGATCGGAGGCAGTAGTCAAATATTGGCTAAAGGGAGGAACAAAGGTATAACTACTCAACAGGATTGTCATGGCGTTGCCTAAAATAATGCCCCTATAGCCCGCCCTTGTTGCCCTCAAAGTATAAATTGTGTCTGCACCATAGCCCGGAATTTGTTTGGGATCGGGGGTGCCAATGAGGTCAACGATCGCTGTAGGAAAACCCACACAGAAACCGTACATACTTTCCACGATCGTGTCCTGCCCTTCCCTGGGTTGGACTGGGGTGCCCCCTTTGAGGGCAGTGGCGAGTAGCTGAGAATTTTTTTCACTATAACAGCTAGCCCCCACATAACACCGATCGTGCGCGCGGAGATATTTGACCATCTGGGACAGGGTCTCTGACTCAGGCAAGCAATCGGGCAACAGCCAAAAGATAAAACGGGCATCGAGGGTATGGGCATACTGCATCCCCCTTGCCACCGCTCCCGCCCAATGCAAACTTCCATCTCCCCTGAGCAAAGTGACATTGCTGAAACGATTTTGAATGGAATTAGGAGTGCCATCGGTAGAGCCATCATCGACGACAATCACCTCAAAACGGTTCAATTCGCCGATATTTTGGAGGTGTTCGAGGCAGCGCAGGTTAGTTTGTTTACGGTTTTGTACTGGAATAATCAGGCAAGGGAGGGGTTCTGCCACAGCCTACCCCCCGTAGTAGAAGGCGATCTCCTTATCCTTGAGGGGTGCAAACCCTGCCTCAGTCAACATTTGGTCGAGTTGCTCCCGATCGATGTGCTTTGCCCCGATGCGGACGATGCGGGAACGCATAGAATTTTTTACCCCGCTGCGCTGACGACCTGCCTCTAGGTCCATTACTTTGCGGTAAAGCTCCAGCATGGGAGCAGGAATAGGGCTACCATCTAGGTCTACCCCCTGGGCGATCGCTTGATCAACGGCATCAGCACCTGTATTCATAGCTGTTTTTCTCCATAGCTGTCGTATCTTAGCAAAAAATGGGCTAGGTAATCAAAATTAGTTGGTCGTGGTCTTGGAAACAGTAGTCACTATCAGGGTTACAGATAACTTTACCCTGGGCGGTCTGCACACCAATAACGATACTGCGGCGAGTAATTTTGAGGAAGGGCAGGGCATCGACAAAGGATTTACCTGCTAGTTCGGGGGGCAGGGGGATCGTATAGGTATGACTGCCAAGGGCGGGGGATAACAACTCGTTAAATACTCTACTGATGCCGTGATTGAGGGCGGACTGGGAGATCAGCATGGCGCTGAGTTCGCTACTGACAATAATTTCATCGGCGTTTGCCCGCTGGCAATGTTGCAAATAACGCTCGTCTGACAGTTCCACGATCGTGTAAACGGAGGGATTCAAACTTTCCACGGTGAGGGTAGACAATACCACCTTGGCATCCCTTGCTCCTGGGTCTAAGTGGTCGTCCCCCAAAATAATCACGGTGCTTGCCTGGTGGATGCTTGCCCTGGCTAGGGTTTCGTCGTTGATTGTGCCGCGGATAAAAAATAGATTGCGGTCATCGATCGGGCGGCGTTCGGTGTCGGCAATTAACACGATCGGGATATTTTTGGTGGCGAGAATACTGCGGAATTGCAATAAAATCGATCGGGCGCGGTCATTCCATTCACAGAAGATAATATGATTTTCCAAATCATAGGAATTCATGCCGGTTTCTTCCTTAATTTTGCGGGTAATTAAAATACTGGCAACGGTGGCGCTGATGGTAATACTAGCAGTGGTGAGCAGACCAATGCCTAAAATCATGATCACAATGGCAATGATACGACCACCGATCGTTTTGGGTGTCAGGTCGCCATAACCTACGGTAGTGAGAGTGACAATGCTCCACCACAGGGCATCAGGAAAGCTAAAATCCGGCTCGATCAGGTCAATAATTAAAGAGCTGGCTAATACAATTAAAGCAATTAGTACTAATACTAGAGATAGGTTCTCTTTTTTGAGAATTTGCCCACTAAATAATTGTTCTTCTAGGTTCATTATCATTTTTTGTGCCCAGGCTTAGTTTAGCGGCAAAATCATCTATCATAAAGCGAAAGTTAATTATTCCTATGATGCGCCCCCTAATTATTGTCTTAGATGATGACCCTACGGGTTCCCAGACGGTACACAGTTGTTTGCTCTTGACCCAGTGGGATAAAGACACGCTACGGTTGGGCATCAAGGACGCTTCTCCCCTATTCTTTGTCTTGACTAATACGCGGGCAGTCCCCCCCGATCGGGCTGCCGAGATTACCAGGGAGGTCTGTCAAAATTTGCGGGCGGTGTTAGCTGAGGAGGGGGTAGAAAATTTTTTAATTGTCAGCCGATCGGATTCGACCCTACGAGGGCATTACCCCATTGAAACAGATGTGATTGCTGCCGAATTGGGTAATTTCGATGCTCATTTCTTAGTACCAGCGTTTTTGGAGGGGGGGCGTTTCACCGAAAACAGTACCCATTATTTAATTGTGGACGGCGTACCTACCCCTACCCATCTGACGGAATTTGCCCGGGATTCGGTGTTTGGTTATACTACCAGCTATCTGCCGGACTATGTGGCAGAAAAAACAAAGGGACGGATTTTAGCCCAGCAAGTAGAGCGTTTTTTGTTAAATGACATCCGATCGGGTGTGACAGAACGTCTCAGACAGTTAAGCCACAATACCTGTGTTGTCGTAGATGCCAAAGAACAGACAGACCTCGATCGGTTTGCCCAAGACCTTTTGACGGTCAGTAGTGAGGGGAAACGGTTTTTATGCCGCAGTGCTGCTAGTCTGCTTACCGCCCTGGCACAACTGCCGCCCCAACCGATCGCCCCCGAGGCAATGGGTAGGGATGTAAAAACCGCCGGTGCGGTGATTGTCGGTTCCCATGTCAGCAAGACGACGACACAGCTGCAACCTTTATTGGCGTTAGACACAATTAAACCGATCGAAGTAGAAGTAAAACAACTGTTAAATAACCAGTTTGCCGACTTAGAGCAAAAAGTCCTAGAACAGGTGCACCAAGCCCACAGTAGCGGTCTCACCCCCGTCATTTACACCAGCAGAGAGGAATTAACTTTCCCAGATTTGGCAGAACGATTGTCCTTTGGCGCTTTGGTATCCGACCTATTGATGGCGATCGTGCAGGGTTTACCTAAAGACCTGGGTTTTTTAATCAGTAAGGGCGGCATTACTTCCAACGATGTCTTAAGTAAAGGTTTGTCCCTGCGATCGGTGCGGCTATTAGGGCAGATTCTACCCGGTGTTTCTGTTGTGAAGACCGAAGCAGACCATCCCCGCTTCCCTAACCTACCTGTGGTGCTTTTCCCCGGCAATGTGGGCGATCGGGATAGTTTGGTCATCGTTTATCAACGCCTGAGTGCCTGCCTTAATTCCCCGGAACCGAGGGCTGAGTAAACTCCCCTACAGTAACCTGAGTGCGAAGCCCGACATGCCTCAACAAGCGGATCATGAGACCGTGAAGTCAAGGCTGGACAAAGTTTTTGACATTTTCAGAAGTATGGAACTCAGGTTAACTAACAATTAACAACAGAGAAAAAAACTTCCTGTATTCCATAGACTATGCAACAAAATAGGAGTAAATATGTTTCTACTCCGATCGTAGACCGTACCTAAAACGACTCCCAGTAAAGTTAGGGGCAAAATATCATTTACATTCATATGTACCAGGGCAAACAAAATTGCACTAAGCCAAAGAGATAAATTATGAGGTACATACTTAGTGAGGGAAGGAAACACAAATCCCCTAAAAAGTAGCTCTTCAAATACAGGCGCACTAACTGCCAAAGTAAGCCAAAATAGCAATACTGATAACTTATTTTGATTCTGACTAATAATCTCCAAGAGAGGATTGCCCCCGCCATGACCTTTTAACAATAACTGTTGCCCAAGGGAGATAGTAATAACTAGTGGAATTGCCGCTAAATATCCACCGATCGCCCATAGTATTGCTCTAGGATTTATGGGCTGGAGATTAAACACTTTTTGCCACCCAGAGAACTTTCTGAAACTAATAGCAAAAATAGCTATCATCGGTACCATAGAAACCAAGTAAGTAGTAGCAATTATCAAGGCTTGATTGCTAGCAGAATTGGGCAGCCATGACCGCATTACTTGGGGTAGAAACTGGGCAATTAAGGCATAAGAAACAAACCAACTTACTAATACTTGCCACAGGGTTTCTAAGTTCCAGGGTATAGACCAATCTAACTCTAAGGGATTTCTTAACTTAATTAAATAAAACAACAAAATCCCCCCGCCAATTACGCTGCCGCAGACTGGAATAAGATTTATGATTATGAGACGAAAGAGAGCCGCTTCTGCCTCGATCGTTTGTTGTAAATCCAGTATGGCAAGGGATTCAGGTCGGGCAACTTCATAAAACCGGTGCAGAGCAAAATACTCATACCAACCGTTTAAGTCCTGTTTAATTAAACTATCACCATTAGTTAGGGCGGAAGGTGGAGACTGCCACAATGCTTTTAACACTGCGGTTAATTCATCTTCCTGTTGCCATAGGTTCAGAGCTTGGTCTACTCGATCGTTTTTAATTAACAATAAACCAACCTGATGAATTACTTGTGATTGGTCTTTTACCTGCTGATATTCTTGCAGTGCATTTTGATAAAAGATATTGATGATGTCTTGACCCGCAGTTTGTTTAACCCAATCGCTAGATAAGGCTTGTAGAAATAAGTCTGTTTGTAACCGATCGAGTTTTGTCTGGGGCGGCGGCGTAGACCAACTCCCATAGATGTTAGTAAAAATTACATAACAAGTAAAAAAAGATAGACAGAAGAAAACAAACCGCCGTAACCGATCGATCATTAGCTTTAGTTAGGCATCAACCATTTCTGGGCATTGAGGCGCTGCATTAACCCAAAGATAATCAGTTCAATCCCAATTTTACGTTCATCTCCTAAAAATGGCTCGATCGTTCCAGGTTCTGTTTTGCCATCACTACAGGCAAAGGCTTTCTGGGCATTGATGTCTTCTTTGGCAAAGAAAAGAATAAACTGTCTTTGGTTATTACGCCAACTCCCCTTGAGTTTTAAGTCTTGATAGGTAAGGACAATATCAGTTATACCCCGATCGTTAAGAGCTTTTTGCAGAGCAGGGATGAGTTCTTGTTCAATAAAGTTAGTGAAAGATGGTGCGGTCGCTTCTGTCATTTATTTTTCCTCTGCTTCTGTGCTGACGATTTGGGGCAGACCCATACTGTAGTTGAGAGCGCGATGATTCAAGTTGTAAGTAATTTCTCCCTTCTGCAATAACGATCGGATGTAGTGCTCAATGTCGGAGCCAATACGCCTGATGTTGTAGTCAATTAGGTCTGCTCCTTGGTAGCTCTTGACTAATTCTTCAAATTTATCATTTACTTTCTGCACCGCTCCTGCTGTCCAATTAAATTCATTGTCTGGATCAAGGTCTAGGGTCAGCTCTGTTGTACTCTCTACTAATTTGTCGTCTTTCACCGTAGCTGCATAGATGTGGACATGGCGTGTGGTGGATTTGAGTAGCATGGTTTATGTATTTAGCCTCAGTGTTTCTAATTTAGCCCGATCGGTAACTTTGGTCAAGTCATTTTCTAT
>PHFO01000141.1 GCA_002861535.1 Cyanobacteria bacterium M5B4
AACTCACGATCGTTTCTCCTCTATTTAGAAATTTGGGTATAATCCAACAACATCGATCGGTCTATGAAGCGCTCCAGGAGGAAATGGGCACGACAATTCATGCTTTGGCACTTAAATGTTTTACACCGGAGGAATGGCAAGGAAGATGAATATCAGCCAATTTTTATCTTTGTTTGAAACACAAATGCAAGACCAAGAATATGAAGGAGCAAGTCGTACATTAAAACAATTACAAGTTTTGGGGATGGAAGAACCCCAACTCCAGCTGTTAACTGCAAGAATCTATGAGTGCACAAATCGCACGGCGGAAGCAGAACAGCTATATCGTCAAGTACTGAAGTCTAGTGCTTCTAACTCTATCATCAATCAAGCCCGCCAGGGACTACAAGTAATTCAAGACCAAGAAAGACAAAAAAGGGAAGCCCGCATTGCCTTGGAGATGACAGAGGAAGAAAGTAAAGATCATAGTCTTTTGCTGTTACTTCCCATAGCGGTCTCTGATAGAGAACAAAAAGCAGAAGGTCTAGCCCGCATCTTTAACTTGGATATTTACACTGCCCGATCGGTTTTACCTACAAAACACCTCAAAATCTATCGTTTAGGTAGATACGGAGAAATGAAAGTCTATGCCGAAGAGCTAAAAAAATATGGCATTGAAAGCCTGCCAATTAGATTAAAAACGATCGAATCTATTTCTGTCTATCCTGTTATTTATTTAGAAGAAGACAAAGAAGGAATAAACATAACAACTAAAGATAAAGACTTCTATGTACCTTGGCAGTTACTGCCCAGGATGGTAAAGGGTCAGGTACCAATTATCGAAGAGGTGGTAATTGGTGTAGACAAAAAGTATCAAATTGCGAAGGCAGAACAAACAAAAGACTTTTTATCGATCGTGGATTTACATTGTCCCCAACAACAGATGATCTTCCGGTTACAAGACCAGCAATATCAATTCATTCAAGGCAAGAGATTTATCGGCGACAATATAACAATGATGGCGAGATGGAAAGAACTCATTGCCTGGCTGGAACAAACGGGAAATTTTGCTATTGTAGATGACTTTTTACCCTTTGCAGAAATGGCATTACTCTATCCTGAAACATTACAAGAAATTACTCCTAAAGTTAATTTTGCTCGCGTTAAAGAATGTCTTTGGGATAACAGTTTTCATTTGTATAGTTGCATATTTTTTGGGAGGTAAATATGTATTTAGTTTCAATTCACCTACAAAACTTTCGCCAACACAAAGATACTCACATCCAGTTTATACAAGGCATTACGGGAATTTTAGGACAAAATGGTGCGGGTAAAAGTACAATTTTAGAAGCGATCGCTTGGGCATTTTATGGTAATAAGCCCGGCGTTTTAAGAGGTACTAAGGATTACTTAATTTGGCGGGGAGCCCCTGGTAAATCAGAGGTAATAGTCGATCTTGAGTTTGCTTGCCAAAATCATAATTACCGCATTCAAAGGAGTCAAACTACATCTAAAATAACAGCCCAACTCTGGCAAGATGAAGTATTAGTTGCTAACTCCTCAACAGGAGTAGATGAAAAGATTAGGCAACTGCTTTGTATGACTCATCAGGAGTTTTTTAATAGTTATTTTACAGGACAGAAGCAGTTGCAGTTTCTAGGTTCGATCGAGGGAGCAACAGCAAGGGAGCGCTTTATCGCTAAGATGCTGGGCTATGAAAAAATTGAAGAAATCCAAGGAAAATCAGACAAGTCTAATACTCTTAGATACGATCTCAAACAAAAGGAGAAAGTCAAGAATCAGCTAGATGGTTACATGCAGAAGTTTGAGGGGTTAAGTGATCGTATTGCTGCCCAAAAACTAAAGATTGAGGATACAAGAAGTAGATTGCAAAATATACAGCGTCACCTCTTAGAATTGGCGCTTATCAAAGATGAACTTGAACCCCAATGGCAACAGATCAACGATCGGCGGACAAATTTCTTGCAACTCCAGACTAAGCTACAGGCTCATCAGTCCCAGTTACCCAGTTTAGTCGGAGAAGTAAAAAACCTAGAACAGAAGCAAGCTGACCTCCAGCAAGAGTTAGACAAATTTAAGCAACTGGAACAGGAAGTTTTGCCCTACGAGAATCTGCAAAAAGAATATCAAGGCTTAGAGCAGAACTATCAGTCTTTTTTAAGGGCGCAACAAATCCGCGATCGTTTGATTACCCTAGAACAAGAGATTACTGCAACTACAACGGAATTACAAAACCTAGAACCGATCGGTTTAGAATTGTCAGCAATTGAACAAGTAATTGGGGAGTACCGTGCCCAAATAGCCGATCGGGAGGAACAAATTAAGCTAGAGACGGCTCGATGGCAGCAAACTAAGGCAGAGTTAGAAGCAAAAGTCAGCTTAGAAAAACAAGCACTAGCAAAAGCGCAAAAGCAGCATCAGACTATCATTGACGCAGGAGAAGATGGAGTTTGTCCTACTTGCGAACGACCATTACAAGAAGAGTATGGCAATGTAGTTAACGGCTTCTTACAGCAAATAACAGAATGTCAGCAACATATCTCTCAATGGCAGTTACAAATTGAACAGTTGGCGAAAAAACCTGCTACCATTTTAGAACTTGAGCAAGCCCAGACTTTGTTATTGCAAGAGTTAAAACAGAGGGAAAATCGACAGAAGGAGCTAGACAAAGCTACAATCAGAAGACAAATGTTAGAACAGCAAATTAAGGAAAAACAAAAACAACTAAATAAACTCCAAGGAGAATTAGAATTACAGGACCAAAACCAGGAATTTAATATCGAGTACTTCCAAACTGTGCAAGAGCAAATTAAGCAACTGCGCCCCCGCCATGAAGAGTTTTTGAAATTGGCTCAAACTCCCCACAACTTTAAGCAGGTGACTGAACAACTCTTACAAAAACAACAGGATGTCCGTGGACTGAACCAGAAAATTGTAGCGATCCAGCAAGAAATTGATGCTTGTGGTTACAGTGAAGCTTGTTTTAATCAACTGCAAAAACAGAGGGAAGAAGCAGTTGCAAATTACACTGCTGTGAATGACCAATACCGATCGATCGGGCAGGATTTGCAATATGCAGAACAAGAATTACAAAAACTAGAACAGGAAAAGCAAGAATCCTTGGTCAAGGAAGAGGAAAGAAAACAAGTCAACCGGGAATGTCTCACTCTGGAAGAACTAGACAAAGCATTTTCCGCTCTCAGACAATACTTAACCGAACAAATCAGACCTCGCTTGGCTCAGAGTGCTAGTTATTTCTCCATCAACTGACGGAAGGCAGGTATGATAGCCTGGAAATCGATCAAAAGTATCAAGTTATAGTACAAGACCAGGGAGAAGATAAGCCCGTCATTTCTGGAGGAGAAGAAGATATTGTTAACTTGTCTCTGCGTTTAGCTATTTCTCAGATGATCACAGAACGATCGGGGCAGCCCTTCTCTTTGTTGATTTTAGATGAAGTATTTGGTTCTTTGGATCACAATCGCCGTGATAATGTCATTCAATTATTACATCGTCTGGAAGCACAATTTGAACAAGTGTTGATTATTACTCACATTGAGGATATTAAAGATAGTCTGACGCAAACGATTCATCTCGCCTTCGATCCTGTTAAACAGCATACAATAATTTTAGAATAGTCGATTATGAAACACCAAAATTACTACGCAATCCTGCAAATTCACCACCATGCACCGCAAACTGCGATTAAGCAAGCCTATCGTAAATTAGTTAAACAGTATCATCCTGATGTCAATCATGATTTAGATAACCATGAAACGATCGCTAGAATCAACGTTGCCTATGAAATTCTCAGTAATCCTAATAGTCGAGCTTCCTACGACTTGAGTATTGGTGTTATTTCTCTTGCCAAAGAAGTCAATGGCTATACCCCCACTGTAAATAAACCAGAAATTAGAAAGACTGGTAAAACTGAAGATGAAAAACTACAAGAATGGTTGAATAAAGTTTATGAGCCAATCTGTAGTATAGTGACTGATATTTTAGGTCAGTTGGATGATCAGATAGATGCCCTAGCAGATGATCCCTTTGATGATGATTTAATGTCAGTATTTTTGCAATATTTAGAACATTGTCAGACTGGTTACAAACATGCCCAGGAGATATTTCGCCGCTTACCTAACCCGATCGCTACTGCTGGTGTTGCCGAGTGTTTATTTTATTGTTTGAATCAGTTAGGTGACGGCATTGAGGAGTTTTATTATTTCACCAATAATTATGATGACTATCACTTGCATACAGGAATTGAACTTTGGCGAATTGCCGATGAAATGTTCATGTCTGCCCAGGCAAAGATGGATTTTTAGTCTTAGGTGTTTGACTATTGTCAATAGCTTGAATTATGGGTTACTATTCTATTTATTGTTAAACTGGCAACTTGCACTACTTTTTAATTTACAGGAAAAGTTCATAATTCATTGGGCAAACTTGTTGTTAAAATAATAGACTAGTAAGTCAGCAACTCATCTATTCATCTATGGACAGTACACTTAGTAAAGAAGAATATGAACGTTATTCTCGCCACATCATTTTGCCAGAAGTAGGCTTAGAGGGACAAAAGAAGCTCAAAACTGCTAAGGTTTTATGTATCGGCACTGGGGGATTAGGTTCACCCTTGTTACTCTACTTGGCAGCGGCGGGTGTAGGAAGAATTGGTATTGTAGATTTTGACGTAGTTGATGCTTCTAACCTCCATCGTCAGATTATTCATGGCACTAGCTCTGTTGGTAAACCTAAGATTGAATCAGCCAAACAGCGGATTTTAGATATTAATCCCAACTGTCAAGTCGATCTCTATGAAACTCGTCTTTCTTCTCAGAATGCCCTTGATATTTTTGCTCCCTATGACATCGTAGTAGATGGAACGGACAACTTTCCCACTCGTTATTTAGTAAATGATGCCTGTGTGTTGACGGGTAAGCCTAATGTCTATGGTTCGATCTTTCGCTTTGAAGGACAGGCGACTGTGTTTAATTACGAAGATGGCCCTAACTACCGCGACCTCTATCCCGATCCCCCGCCCCCTGGGCTGGTGCCTTCCTGTGCGGAAGGAGGGGTGTTTGGGGTGTTGCCGGGCATAATTGGTGTGATTCAAGCAACAGAAACGATCAAAATTATTTTGGGACAGGGTACTACTCTCAGCGGCAGGTTGTTGTTATACGATGCTTTGCAGATGAAATTCCGCGAGTTAAAGTTGCGTCCTAATCCTATCCGTCCTGTAATCAAAGAGTTGATTGATTATGAACAATTCTGTGGTATTCCCCAAGCAAAAGCAGTGGAAGCTAGCACTAACATCCCCGAAATCACTGTACGGGAGTTAAAGGAAATTATCGATCGCAATTCTGGCGAATATTTAATTGTCGATGTGCGTAATCCCAATGAATATGAGATTGCAGCGATTCCGGATACGGTGCTAGTGCCTCTGCCGGAAATTGAACAGGGGGCAGGGGTAGAAAAAATCCGATCGTTGTTGCAGGGTCGCAAATTGATCACTACTTGCAAGATGGGGGGACGATCGGCTAAGGCTTTGGCTATCTTGCAAAAAGCAGGAATTGAAGGGATCAATGTCAAGGGTGGTATCGTTGCCTGGAGTGAGGAAATCGATCGGTCTATGCCGCGTTACTAATAATACAGCTTTTTCCTAAATTGTTAGTTACGCCCTCACCCCCAGCCCCTCTCCTAAAACGGGAGAGGGGAGCTATCCCTTGTAAATCATTTTTGGGCTGTACCAAGTTTTTAAGGTAAAAGCTGTATTTCTCTTCTGTTTCGGTAATTTTAACTTTCCGCCAAAA
>PHFO01000142.1 GCA_002861535.1 Cyanobacteria bacterium M5B4
TCTAATATCACGCAAGTTTGGTGCTCTCCCCCCCGATCGGTGTGTCCAAATTAGCGCCCTCTCGATCGATCGGTTAGAAGAACTAGGAGAAGCATTACTTGAGTTCACCACGATCGATGACCTCTATGCCTGGCTCGATCGAGCTGAGAACACTTAGTTCATAGGAATTCAAGTCCTTTCATCCCGATGCTAAAACTGCCAACTCCTTAGCTGTGTTCAGGGAGATAATTCCTGTTAATTATTTCCCAAACACGATCGATGTCGCAGGGATCGTGTTTTGCTGTCAAACTCAGTCTAATTCTAGCTGTGGGCACTGTCGGGGGGCGGATTGCCGGGGCGTAGATGGCGTTCTGCCAACAGGTCTGAGCGAGGGATAAGGCAGCAGGAATATCTTTTGTAATGATAGGAAAGATGGGTGAAAAAGAACGATCATTTTTTTCTTTTTTCAGTTGTGAAACAGATAAGAGATCAGCCAAATAAAAGATATTGCGCCATAGCCTTGCTCTCCGTTCTGGTTCAGTAGTAATAATTTCAATTGCTTTGATGGCAGCTGCAGTATCAGCAGGAGAAAGCGCTGTAGTATAAATCCAAGTGCTAGTGCGGCTTCTTAGATATTTAATTACTTTGGCAGAACTAGCAACAAAACCACCCAAACTTCCGATCGCTTTACTCAAAGTGCCAACTTGCACGATCGGTTTGTCGATTTCTAACATTTCCACAACACCACTGCCATTCTTGCCAAATACTCCTGTGCCGTGGGCTTCGTCTACCATCACCATGGCAGCATAACGATCGGCAAGTTCTGTTATCTGTTTTAGGGGCGCAATATCCCCAGTCATGCTAAAGACAGAGTTGGTTAGAATTAAACAACGTTGAAAGATATGACGGTTTTGTTTTAAAAGACTCTCTAAATGGGAACAATCTAAATGATGATACTCTTTGACAATAGCACCACTCAAACGACAACCCTGCACTAAACAACTATGGTTATACTGGTCTGCTAAAATTAAATCTCTTTTGCCTACTAGAGCAGGAACTACCCCCATATTAGCTAAATAACCAGAACTAAAAACTAGAGCGTCTTCCGATCGTTTTAGTCGAGCAATTTTATCTTCTAACTCTTGATGTAGTTCCCTATGACCAGATAGTAGGCGGGAACCCGTAGAGCCTGTACCGTATTGCTGAATTGCTGCGATCGCAGCTTCTTTTAAGCGCTCATCCTCTGCTAACCCCAAATAGTCGTTTGTCCCAAAATTGAGGAAATTAGCTGGAATCTGTTGAACCGATCGCAGCCAGTTTGCCTTTTCTAATATCAGTAAATCGTGATCAATCCAACTGTAAGACACAGGATTTGTTTGGTAGCTTAACTTTTACTTCTAGGCAGGAGTTGTTAAAATTAAAATCGATCGCTCCTTCCAGCAAACTTAAAATATGATAGACAATTCCTAAACCCATACATGACCCCTGCTTATCTTGGAATAACGACTTTGACTTGACATAAGCACCAATACTAGAAATACTATCTAAATCAAAACTGTCAGTTTGATTACTAACTAAAATACTAAAATAGTCATAGTGTTCCGCTGTAGAAATTACTATGGGTGTGTTGGGAATACTGTAGCGTAATGAATTGTCAATTAGCTCCTGCATCAGAGAATTAAAAAATTCTAAGGGCACCTGTAAATTTGTATCACAAATATCTAAAATAAACTCCCGATCCGACTTTTGCTTGAATTCAGCTAATACGTCTAGCAGTGCTTGTTCAGTGTGTAAAACCGGCTCCATCTGTGTCATTATGCTAACCCGATCGGGATTGACTAAAAGCAACTCTAATTCAGTAAAAAAAAGATAACGACTAGTAAAAAAATGTAGACGGTTAGCTGATGATTGAATATCACTAATAAATTCTAAAACCTCCTCATCAGACAAGTTATTATATTCGGTAGCAATAATTTCTGAAAGACCTAAAATACTGTTCAAAGCCGTATTTAATTCGTGGGGTAAGGCTGCTGTAATATTGCGTCGCAGATTAGCTAACCGGGACTGGTTGTTATGATGGGTCAGAATAGCATTCTCTACTGTTGTCAGCAATTGTCTTGAGTGGTAGGGCTTAATCAAAAAACCGTAGGCACCAGTATGTTTTGCCCGATCGAAGGTAGATTCATCACTATTTGCAGTTAAAAAAACAACGGCTGTCTGCCAATACCGATGGAGATATTCTGCTACCTGTACACCATCAATCGAACCTAAAATGTTGATGTCTAATAAAACTAAGTCGGGCTTTAATTTTGGCACCCGATCGATTACTTCATTACCGTTGCTCAAGATGTCAACAACTTCATAGCCCGCATGCTCTAGTGTTAAGGCGATGTCCCTAGCAATTAACTTTTCATCTTCAACAATCAAAATTTTAGCGGTGCTCATAGGGGGAAGCTAATAACAAATTCAGTGCCATTAGTACTATGATAGCTTAAATTACCTTCAATTTGTTCAACTAAACTTTCGACTAACTGCATCCCTAGACTGCCTAGATTAAAAATATCTACACCCTGAGGTAGACCAACTCCATCATCGGCTACAACTAGCTTCAACATTTTTTCCTGCTTTGATAATCCCAATGTTACCGTTCCTTTATGTTGAGGAAAAGCATACTTAAAGGCATTAGTTACCAATTCGTTTACCAATAATCCCAAAGGAATTGTCCTTTCTAAGGGCAAGCTTACATCTTCTATTTGAAGATGTAACTTAATATCTGTTGTATTACCAGCATAGGTCAATAACAGATAACTTGCTAACTTAGTAATGTAGCTTTTGAGGTCAATTGAAGCGAAGTTTTCACTACAGTAAAGTTGCTCATGGACTAACGCCATGGCTTGAATACGAGTTTGATAGGTCTCGATCATATCTTTAACATCAGGGGCAGTTTGATGGAATTGCATCCGCAATAGACTGGACATTATCTGTAGATTATTTTTAACTCGATGATGGACTTCTTTTAGGAGAACATTTTTTTGTTGAAGTTCATCAGCAAGCTGGGAATGTAACTCAGATTGTTGGATAGCAATAGCAGTATGAAGGGCAATTTGCTGGATTAAATTTACCTCCCACAACTGCCATTCTCTGGGCTGGTAGTGTTCATACATAACTAATGCTCCCCATAGTTTCTCCCTCAAATAAATAGGAGTAACTAAAGATGCTTTAATCTCTAAACCTGGTAAAATTTCTATGGTTTGACCGACAGAAGCATAAATATTTTTAACAACAAATACATGGGGGTTATCTAAACTACCTGTACTAAGCTGTTGTAGATAAATGTCTTCCAAACAATTATGACCTACGATCGTAGTTAATTCATCGGTAAAACTATCAGCAACAAACCTACCACTACCATCTTGATTAAATTGGTAAATAGCGACTCGATCGCAGGCAAAAGTAAGACGAGTTTCGTTGAGGACAGTGTAGAATACCTCCGACAAATCAAAGGTGTGATGGATATTTCCTAATATTGTTCTTAGTAATAGTTCTTGATTTAATTGTTCTTCTAAGGTGCGAGTCCGATCGGCAATTCTTGCTTCTAATTCTTGATTGATTTGTTGCAAAGAAGTTTCTGCTAACTTAAGTCTTGTTACATCTACTGCTACTCCTAAAATCTGGGTTGGTATGCCCTTTTCATCCCGTTGAATAACCCGATCGCAGCTGAATAACCAATGCCAATTTCCCTGTTTATCTCTTAATCTATACTCTAGGTCGGTCATTTCTGGATTTTGCCCTTGTAAAATTTTTGTCAGAGACGCTTGAATGCGCGGTAAGTCATCGGGGTGGGCAAGGTTGATAAACATTTGTTCTCCCATATCCTGCACCTCTTGGGGAGAATAACCCAGCAGAGATTGAATTTCAGGATTGACATAGATATTGCGATTTTCTACTAGATCATAGACATAAATTATGATAGAGGCAGACTCTGCTACTTGTTTGAGAATTTCTTCTTGTTGTTTGCTTTGTGCTTCTGCCTTTTTTTGGTCTGTTATATCGAGAATAATAGCATCCCAAACCACATTACCGTTGGGTAATAAATCTGGAGAAGCAATACCACTGAGCCACTTTAATCCTTTCTCTGTTTTGATGCGCCATATCCTTTTCCATTGTTCTAGACGCTGGGAAGCAACTAAAAAAGAAGAATAAAGACTAGGTAAGTCTTCTGCTAAAACACACTGCCAAAATAACCGATCGTTTTGTAGAATTTCCTGATCGGTCTTGTTAAAAATTTGATAGCAACCAGGACTGATATAAAGGATTTGATCAGAGCCATCAGGACGGACTAAATAACGTAAAATTACGCCAGGAATGTTAGCAGCAAGCTGCTTAAACTTTGATTTACTTTCCTTTAAGTCTGCCTCGATCTGCTTTTGCTTGGTAATATCGATCGCCACTCCTAAAATTTGTGTAGGTCTTCCCTCTTGATCATAGTTAAACAAACGATCGCGGCTAGTTAGCCAGTGCCACTGTCCTGACCGATCGGTAATTCTAAACTCGATCTCCTTAGTCGTAGGGGTTTCATAATCTAAGAGTTGCAGCCAGTGCTGTTTGACCAACTCCCGATCGTGGGGATGAATTAGGGATTGAAACAGTTTACTGTCGGATAATTTTGCTACAGAGAAATCAAGACCAGTGATGTTATTAAGTTCCGAATTTAGTAGACTAACGCTATCACTTTGTTTATCATAGATGTAAATAATAGCAGAAGTTAACTGCATGATTTGTTGGGTAAATTTTTCTTCTAGTTTGAGACGGGCTTCAATTTGTTTCCGATCGGTTATATCTAGCATAACCATATCCCAAATTACAGTACCATTGCTTTGCAATTTAGGATTACCTACCCCTTGAATCCATTTCTTAATCCCTGAAGGTGTAGTAATTTGATACTCGCGATTCCAGGTTTTAGTATTTTGGGCAGAAGCTAAAATCGAACCATGAAATAAATATAACTCATTCTCTGTCATTAGATTCCAGAATAGATTATTATTCTTGACTAAATCGTTATGAGCGATCTCGAATACTTCTTTAGTGCGCTGGCTGGCATAGATAATTTTTTCTTGCCCCCGATCGTTAAGTAAGTAGCGCATCACTACACCTGGAATATTTTCTGTGATGTTACGATAACGTTCTTCACTTTCAATTAGGGCTAATTCGATTTGTTTGCTCAGAGTAATGTCTTCTGCAAGCCCTAACAGCCTAACAACTTTACCATCTTTCACTTGACAGCGGGCTTGTTCTCTTAACCATTTTTTCTCTCCGGCGGGAGTAATAATTTGTGTCTCGTGATAGTAGTTTTGATGGTTTACTAAACATTGTTGTATCTGTGCTTCAATTTCTGCTCTGTGTTCTGGTATGACTAATGCCATGAAAGCATCATAACTAGCCGTAGTTTCAGGACTTAAGCCCAATAGTTCGTATTTTTCCGCACTCCAAGTGACTGTATTCGTAGTTAAATCCCAATCCCAAATGCCAATTTTGTTTAACTTTAGGACTAAACTTAATCTCTCTTCGTTTTTAGCTAAAGATAGTTCTAGTTGTTTCCGATCGGTAATATCGATCATCACGCCCAATATCTTTTCTGGTTTTTCATCGCGATAGACTGCTTTGCCCTTGGACAATACCCAACGTACTTCTCCCGATGGCTGGACAATGCGATAACTAACATTGATGTCTGTCTT
>PHFO01000143.1 GCA_002861535.1 Cyanobacteria bacterium M5B4
TAACGGGAGTCCGTTTGGATCGGTATCTTTTCTGTTGTACCGTAAAGCAAAATATCTTTTTGATAGTCAGATAGTTCTGCCCAAGGAGTTTTGATGTCAAAGTTGGCATAATTTGCCACACTGACTAACAAAGATAAATAATAGGTATGACTTTTATCTGACCAAGGGGCGATGGCGGCATAGACGGGCAGACTGGGATCGGGAATGATTAAATCGGGATCAAAGGTTTTGATAAAGCCTAAACCATGACAGGCAGGACAAGCACCATAGGGAGAATTAAAAGAAAAGATGCGGGGAGAAAGTTCATCCATCACCGCCCCGTGCTCTGTGCAAGCAAAGTTCTCGGAAAAAGTTAATATCTCTTTGTTGTCATCGTTCATCACTTCGATCATGACAATCCCTTCCGATCGTTTTAAGCAAGTTGTCAGAGAGTCCGTCAGTCTTTCGTTGATGTCTGGTTTGAGCACTAACCGATCGATGACGATTTCAATGTCATGCTTTTTATTTTTATCTAACTCGATGTTATCGTTTAACTCCCTGACTTCACCGTTGATTCTGACCCTAGCAAAACCTTCCGTTAATAATTGACTCAAGAGCTTTTGATGAGTCCCTTTCTTCCCCCGCACAACAGGGGCTAAAATCTGAAATTTCGTCTTTTCTGGTAAAGCTAGTATCTGATCCACCATCTGATCGATCGTTTGGGGGGCAATATTGCGGTCACAAATGTAACAATGGGGGTCCCCCGCCCTGCCAAATAACAAGCGAAAGTAATCGTAAATTTCTGTTACCGTCCCCACCGTCGATCGGGGATTGTGGGAAGTAGACTTCTGATCGATAGAAATAGCCGGACTAAGCCCCTCTATGTAATCTACATCCGGCTTCTCTAATTGTCCTAAAAACTGTCGGGCGTAGGCGCTCAAAGATTCTACATAACGCCGCTGCCCTTCCGCAAAAATAGTATCAAAAGCCAAAGAAGACTTACCCGAACCAGACACCCCGGTAAATACAATTAACCGATCGCGGGGAATCCTTAAGTTGATGTTTTTGAGATTGTGCTGCCGTGCGCCCCTGACCTGGATGTAGGTGTGATCCACCATTACTACCGTTAAGTTTTATGTATCGGTCTAGTTTAACTTATTTTTTCTAAGCCATAAACGATCGAGGACGAGAAGAACATCTCCTTTAGTTTTACAAATTAAAACCCCCGATCGGGGGTAAAAATCAACTAGGCGAGACCGGTATTCATACCAGGTTTGCCCGTTGCCAGTTCGACCTTAACAATTTTGCCGCCCATCTTCTGAATCCGTTGTTGCTCGCGGAACCAGTTTTCGTAGGGGACTAACTTAGTAAAAAAAGTGTTCTGTAATTCCCGTTGCGTCCTAATCCGAGTTTGACTAGGTACACAAGCAGTCACCTTAAACATCCGCATATCGGTTCTCCGTAATTGTAATAGGGGGCAAAACCCCCCCAGGCAGTTAGCTTAAGCCGGAGCAAATGTAGTCAAAGTAAACGCCCATTTCCTTGCCAGCATCAGGACCAACAAGGGCAGCAGTTACTTCTTTCATTGCTTGAATTGCTTGAATCGTAGAAACTACGGGTACTCCGAGGGAGTTGTAGGTTTCCTTGAGACCATTTAATACCCGCTCATCCAAAATGGAAGCATCCCCCGCCAACATGGCGTAGGTGGCATAGCGCAGGTAGTAGTCGAGGTCGCGGATACAAGCGGCGTAACGACGGGTGGTGTACATGTTGCCACCGGGACGAGTGACATCGGAGTAAAGTAAGGACTTTGCTACCGCTTCCTTAACGATGGAAGCAGCATTTGCCGCGATCGTGTTAGAGGCACGCACGCGGAGTTCACCCGTAGCAAAGAAAGCCTTGAGCTTTTCGAGGGCAGCAACATCCAGGTATTTGCCCTGAACGTCAGAGGAGTTAATAACAGCGGTAATAGCGTCTTGCATTGTGGATACTTCTTTCTATATCGGTTTGCAGTGAGATTTAACGATTGCAGGGTTACTGCATGGCGCTGACGACGAAGTCAAAGTAGAAACCAGCTTCGGCAGCATCTTCGGCGGATAGGAGGCTAGAAGCTACATTCTTCATGCAGCGGATCGACTCAGCTACCGCAGGGATGGGGGTACCCAAGGAGTTGTACATTTCCTTTACGCCTACCAAGCCAATTTCTTCGATGGGGGTAACATCCCCAGAAACAATGCCGTAGCTGATCAAACGGAGATAGTAGTCCATATCCCGTAGGCAAGTAGCGGTCATTTCTTCGCCGTAGGCATTTCCACCGGGGGAAACTACGTCAGGGCGCTTTTGAAATAACTGGTCGCCGGCTTGCTTGATGATGCGCTCGCGGGACTCGGTTAAGGTTTGGGCAATGCGGAGACGACGTTCGCCAGAGCTTACGAAACTCTTGATCCGATCTAGCTCACCAGGGCTGAGGTAGCGAGCTTCGGCATCCGCGTTCACGATCGATTTCGTGATAACACTCATTTAAGTTTTTCCTCCAAAAGAATCTAAAAGGCTTGTGCCCACTTCTGATTATAGTTAGATTTCTGACACTCATAGTCCTTTCGGACTAAATTTATGCCCCAGTTTTAGAAAATCTAATTCTTGAGCAAAATTGAGTATCGAGAGTCATAACATATTTTTATACATTGATGTACTTCCCCTCCATTCCCTCACACTTCTTAACAAAACTGGGGAACCGGTGTTAGGATGTGACCGTTCCGGAGGAAAAAGCATGGTAAAGCGGATTGTAGTTGTAGACGATCAGGAAACAGTTCTGCAAGGGACGATCAATGCCCTCAAACCCCACTACGAGGAGGCGGAATTTTTGACGGCGCAGACGGGACGATCGGGTTGGGAGAAGGTGGATCGCTATAAGCCCGAGCTCTTAATTATGGATTTATCGATGCCGGAGGAGGCGGGCGCACCTCCCCAGAGCGAAACGGGGATCAAATTGTTGCGCAATGTGATGGAAAAGTATAAGCAACTCAATATTGTTGTCCACAGTATTGATCCTATGCCCCTAGTCAGGCTCCGCCCCGCGATCGATGCCCATGAGGGGGGCTTTACGGTGGCTAATAAGGCAATGACGATCGGCGAGATGGTGACTAGGGTAGAGTGGGCTGTCCAGGGCTTGAATTATACCCCTAGGGAGATTAGGACGGGGGTGGAGGTGCGCCCGGAATGGCTGGAGGTGTTAAATTTGGCGTTTAATCAGTCCCTCACCGATAAGGCGATCGCGGATTTTATGAATGTATCGGAGCGCACGGTGCGCAACTATTGGAGTAAGATGCAGGATGCTTTGGGGGTTTATCCCGAGCCGGGGAAAAATATCCGCGTGCAGACGGGGAAGCGGGCGCGGGAGGAGGGTCTGATCGATTAGGGATTGCTCTTTACAGGCTAGGGTGAGGGTTTCAGAGACTTATTTCATCCTGCGTTTGAGCTGTTCTAGTTCTTCGTCTAGTTCCCAGCGGCGGAATTGTTGTTCGAGGGGGTCGTCTTCGTCCCGATCGGGGGTTCTCAGGTTTTGCCAATCAAACCGAGGACTGGTTTCTGTCTTTGTCTTTTTGCTTTGTTCGACTTGTTCTAGTTTTTGTCTTACTTCTTGCCGGCGTTTCTTGATCTGTTGCAGGAGTTCTTGGGCTTGCACCGATCGTTGTTTGACTAGTTCCATCTGCGCCCATAGTTGATTTCCTTCTTTGAGTAAAGATGCTTCTCGTTCTTTGGCAGCTTGGGCTAAATCCGATCGGTTTGCGGCTGTTGCTTTTTGGGCGCGGCGGTGCCACAGACTGACATCTTCTGCTAGGGCTAAAATCTGCTTTTGAAATTGGGCTTCTTGGTCAGCAAAACTAAGAACAAGTTTATTAACTTCTACTTCCTGCTGTTCCAGTTTTTCATCTAAAATGTGCAATTCAATCCAAGGATTTTGTTTGATCAAATCCTCTAGCCTTAGCTCTAAAAATTTTTTTACGTCTTCTATCAGTCCCATAAATCTACCGCCAAAGGGCTATCTGTCACAGATAACCCTATCATTAACTTGAGGTTTGGGAACTAAGAACTAGCCAGGAATTTTTCTAGCTCTGTGAGGGCATCGGCATCGACTTTGGTCTGCATGGGGCAAAACTTGGGACCGCACATGGAACAAAATTCCGCCGTTTTGTAGATGTCCTGGGGCAGGGTTTCATCATGGTATTCCCTGGCTCGATCGGGGTCTAGGGACAACTCAAACTGACGATTCCAGTCGAAGTTGTAGCGGGCATGGGAGAGGGCATCATCGCGGTCCCTAGCGCCTGGGCGTTTGCGGGCAACATCGGCGGCATGGGCAGCGATTTTGTAGGCAATTAAGCCGTTGCGCACGTCCTCGGCGTTGGGTAAACCCAGGTGCTCCTTGGGAGTGACATAGCAGAGCATGGCTGTGCCGTACCACCCTGCCATAGCAGCCCCGATCGCGGAGGTAATGTGATCGTAGCCAGGAGCAATATCTGTCACCAGGGGACCCAGCACATAGAAGGGGGCTTCGGAGCACTCTTCCATCTGTTTCTTGACGTTGAACTCGATCTGATCCATGGGTACATGACCGGGACCTTCTACCATTACCTGCACATCATGCTCCCAGGCGCGACGGGTCAGTTCCCCCAAGGTCTTGAGTTCGGCTAGCTGGGCGGCATCACTGGCATCGTGCAAACAGCCGGGGCGCAGAGAATCCCCTAAACTAAAGGACACGTCATATTTTTGGAAGATTTTAATAATCTCGTCAAAGTGGGTGTAGAGGGGGTTCTGTTTGTGGTGGTGCAACATCCAACGGGCTAAGATACCGCCGCCCCTGGACACAATCCCCGTAATCCGATTTTTTACCAGGGGTAGATGTTCGATCAAAATACCGGCATGGATGGTCTGGTAATCGACTCCCTGTTGGGCATGTTTCTCAATTACGGCTAAAAAATCTTCGGCGGTTAGTTTCTCGATCCTGCCGTGGACACTTTCTAGCGCCTGATAGACGGGTACGGTTCCGATCGGGACGGGGGAATTTTGAATAATTGCTGTGCGAATTTGATCCAGGTCGCCGCCGCCGGTGGATAGGTCCATCACTGTATCAGCACCGTATTTGATTGCTTGGCGCAGTTTTTCTAGTTCCTCTTCTAAACCGGAAGAATTGGGGGAAGCGCCGATATTGGCATTGACCTTGCAACTGAAGTTGACCCCGATCGCCATCGGTTCCAAATTAGTGTGATTTTTATTGGCAGGAATAATGGCTCTGCCCCTCGCCACCTCCGATCGGACAAATTCCGCATCTAGTCTCTCCCGTTGGGCAACATAGCGCATTTCTGGCGTAATAATTCCCTGCCGGGCGCAGTGCATCTGCGTACCCTGAAATTCGCCCCGCAGTTTGGGGGCTGATGGTTTGTCTAAAGAAATTGTCATATTGATCCTCAATAGTTTGCTTTCCTCCGCCGGTGTGAGCCGGATCAGGTTCATAGGATATGTTCTCAGCCTGGAAACTTCCCAGACACTCCTAGCGTTGGTATATGGTAACATCCTGGGACTAAACTCTGCTATAAATCCCAATCATTTGGATCGGCTCAGGGGAAATTTGCCCCAATGACCAAAGAATACAGCTTTCCCCTAAATTGTTAGTTAC
>PHFO01000144.1 GCA_002861535.1 Cyanobacteria bacterium M5B4
GGGCTAAGTTGGGCTGAATTTCTATTGCCTTTTGATACTGTATTATGGCTTTGTCGGGCTGATGAGCTTGGGATAATAAAGCACCATAGTTACAAAGGGTCTGGGCATTATTGGGGTCTAGGTTAAGGGATTTTTCAAAGTAACTAATGGCTGTTTCTATCTCTTTTTTTCGGCATAAACCACTGCTAAACTAGCGATCGTGTCTGCCCGATCGGGTAAAATCTCTAAAGATTTAGTTAAACAGATAGCAGCTTGGTCTAAATTTTTTAAGATATAGTAATTTACGCCTAAATCTGCCCAGGCTTGATAGGATTGAGGATTGATTTTAGTGGCAGATTCCAATAAGGGTAATGACTCTTGATGCCTACCCATCTTCCATAACAATCTGCCTAATTCATGATTAAGTTCAAAACAAGACGGCGCTAAAGATAAGGCAGTTTCATAGGCTTTGACTGCTTCTTCCCAGCGATCGATCTGCTCTAATACATTGGCTTTTAACCTAATCCCTTCAATGTGGTTAGGGCTATGATGAATTAGTTGATTCAAGCTATCTAAACATTTTTCCCATTCTTGGTTTTGATGATACTCGATCGCTCTTTCCCACAGATTTTGTTCTGTCATTATTCCCCCTCTGCCAGAATAGTTTGCATTATATTTACTTGCTATAGTTGAGCAGTGATACCCATAAAAGGCAACAGAACATTAAATTGCCTGATACTGTTTTGTATCGCAATTTTCATGGTTTCTTCTGGAGTTAATTCTTTGTCAGATTCTTTAGATTGTATTTTGATGCCAAGATTTCGTCTTTGCATGATTTCTAAGGATTTTTGCGGTGCTTCTTGACCATAATTGACTATACTCCACAACATTACTGCATCTATCCAACTGATAGCATGACCATTGCCCATAGTAGGAGAAGATAAGGTGACAGAGGGCAACAGATCGGGGGTAGTATGGACAACTTGATTGAGAACATCGCGGTTGTAGTCTGACATTTGAGTATGGGGAATTGACCCTTTAACGATCGGTATTAGTCTTCTTGTTGCCACACCATAGGTGAGAGCTTTGCGGATTTCATGGCGGGGATAGGCAGATAGTTCGGGGTGGTGATAGAGATTCTCTAGGGTGTTTGGTGTCTGTAAAATTCTCAACACACTAGCCATAGGTTCTACATTTAATCTCACGGCTGCACCAGCAAAATTGATTACTTGATTTTGGTCTTGTCCTGGCAAGGCTGCTAATAAAACGGTTTCTAGCGCTCTTTCGTCCCCCGCCGATCGGGTTGTTTTACAAAAGACATCGGTTCTCCCGCCGTTGACATTGATGTAGTCTTTGATTGCCTCGACACTAGCTCTTTCTCTTACACCTCTAAATAACTCCCTTGATTCCATTGGGACTGCTAACTGTAAATGATTGTAGAAAGGTTCTGCACTACCTGCATATCTCAAACCTCTTTTCTCTAGCAGTTCATTCATATCAGCAAAGTAGTAAGCTCTTCTAACATTACTTAAATAGTCATGGAGAAAAAGAGAAGTAGAAGAGTTAATCATGTTTTGCAAAAAGTCTTTCGCTGTGGGAGAAACTTCAAAATAGCGCTTTTGCGTGTTCAGAAATCCTTTCAAAAATTCTTTTGTCAGTAAAACTTTTTCTTCTGGCTCTCCTTCTAGCTGATGGTAGTAATCGTTTGCCAGACGACAGAGGGGAGGTTGAATTACATGACCAGGCATAGCCATATAGTGTAAATAAGCAAGACCTCCTTCTTCTAAATTATTTCCCATAAAGTCTAGAACCGCATCCCTGGGAGCATCTGCTAACCATGATAGGGTGCCACTGATGGCAATAAAATGAAAGGCAGGTAAGTTTCTATCTTTTAATTCTGTAAAGTCGCTGTGAATTAGTTTGATATTTTTTAGCCCTGTCGCTTCTGCCCGCGCCTGCGCCATGCGGATATGATTGGGATTAAAATCTACGCCGACAAATTCCGCTTGGGGAAAGGCTGCCGCTAAGGTCAGTAAGGTTAAACCTGGTCCACAACCTAAATCACAATAGCGAAAAGCCGGCGATAAATCGATCGGCTCAAATCCCGCCAATGCCGCCGTATAGTTCAAAATGGGTGGAGCCTGGCGGGGATTAAAAGAAGCCATGTATTCGATGTCGGTGCGGTATTGCATGTTAAATTTTGGTTGCAGTAAATGCCCAGTAGGTGTCAGAACCTGCCATGGTTGGTAAGTTTATATCATACAGGTTATTGATAGCAAAACCGATCGGGTAATTAAAGATGACCACATGGATTTATCTAAAACGCTATAGTGGTTGGGGTTATTTTCGTGATGACAACTGGTATTTGGTGCTGGCACTTCTACATATAGAAAACCTTGGTCTTTCAAAACACGATAAAACTCACTCAAGGTAAACAAATGAAATATGCTATGTTCTAAACAATGACGACACCAAACTAAGTCAAAAGAACGATCGGGGAAGTCTAAAAAAGATTGATCCATCGCTTTAACATTAAAGCCTCTTTCTTGACAGACTCTTACATCTTCTAAATTAAGAGTAATACCTGTAGCTGTTATACCTTCTGATTGGAAAATCTCTAACGCTACCCCTTGCCCACAACCTACATCTAAAATCTCAAAGGAGGTTGTAACGTTAGCCTCTGCTTTGACCCTCTCCCACATTTGTTTAGTAATTTGGGAATGTATTGGGGTGGGAGGCTCAGGATAGGTCTGAGCGGCAATCCTATCTAAGAAGTTCTCTATTTTTTCAATATCGATCGGTTTTAATTTCATAATTTCTTTATAAAAAACAAAAAAGAGCCAGAGGCTTCCCCCTGACTCTATTCTAGGTTATTTAGCTCACTCCCGTTAGAGCCGTGGGAATGGTTACCCGCTCTTGGGAACGTCCAATGCGCACGTAGTGATCAAAGGCGCTCCTAAACTCGCCCCTGGCAATGCCTGTGGCAACGTCAGGATAGAGGGAGAGATAGAATTGGGTATCGAAGACAGGTCCAGGATCGCGGTTTTCAAACTGACCGATCTTGGTGAAGTGCTCTAACCCGTTCTTGAATTCGCCCCTGGCTACTGCTGCCCTTACATCCGGGTTTGTACTCAGGTAGAAGCCTTCATCAAATGCCGGTAGAGCTGGTGTCTCTGCCTTGGGTCGGCGCTGCTCGAACAGCCCTTTGCGGATGAAGTGCTCGAAGGGACTGCGGAAGCCGCCATCTTTGATCTCTTGCTCTACCCCAGGATTGATCCGCAGGTATTCGCTGGCAACAAAGCCCGAGGAGGGTTGTAATCCAGCTTGTAAGCCTACTTTGATGAAGTGGTCAAACGCCGATCGGAATTGTCCACTCTGCACCGCTTGGGCTGCCGCAGGATTCTGCTTGAGGTAGAACTGGGGATCGAACAACTCGCTGGGAGCGCGGTTCTCAAACTGCCCGACTTGAATGAAGTGTTCAAAGGCATTCTGGAATTCGCCCCTTTGAATCAGTTCCTTCACGATCGAGTTGCGGTAGAGATAGTAGCCCTCATCAAAGATCAGCAACCTGGGGTCAGCATTTTGGTACTGACCGACTTTGAGGAAGTGGTCAAACAGAGAACTAAACTCCCCGCGTTGGACTGCCGCTACTGCTTGGGGATTGTACTGCCGGTACACTGCTTCATCGTAGAGCAAGCTGGGTTGTAAGCCCTGGAATTGTCCTACTTTTAAGAAGTGATCTGTAGCATCCCTGAACTCCCCACGACGAATAGCACTGGCTACATCAGCATTGCGACCAAGATAGAATTTGCTATCTACATAGTCGGCGGCGGTGTTTAAGCCATTGCTGGTCTTGCTTTGCAGGGTCTGGTCTAGGGGCAGAATTACCGGCGGCACAGACCGATCGGGGGCAAGGGCAAACACGATGGGATTAGCTCTGGTAACGCCAATCAAGGTTGTAGTCAGAAGTTGACTGTTGTTGCTACCAGTGGTTAACGAAACCGTACCTAAGTTAGCGCTGAAGGGTCCACCAAAGCTGATGTTCCGATCGTTGTTGGGGAAGGGAGTAGCAAAACCACCCGTGATGATGTTCGGTGTAGTCGGGCTGTTAAAGGACACCGTGCCGGAGAAGATCGTGCGGGGATTGAGACTCTCAATCACAGGGAAAGTAACAATACCTGTAACTGGATCGTAGAAGCCATTGTTGGAAACATTGACGTTGGTCAGTCCCGGCGGCACGATCGTTTGTACCTTCACATCCCGCGCTACAGTACCGCTGTTGTTCACAGTGGTGATGTTGTAGGTCACCGGTGTGTTGGGCGGAATGATGCGGAAGTCGATTTCGTTGAGTACCGTAACAGGCTCATTCGGATCGAGGGTGAGACGGTCTTCAAAGCGACCAACCCGCACAAAGTGATCGAAGGCACTGCGGTATTCTCCCCTTCTGACAGCGGCTGCTACATCAGGATAGCGTTCTAAGTAGAACTTACTATCAAAGAAAGGACTGGGGTCTCTGTTTTCAAATTGCCCAAACTTGGTGAAGTGTTCCAAGCCATTGACAAATTTGCCGCCTTCAACCGCAATCTTCACGTCAGGGTTGGATAGCAGATAGTAGCCTTCATCGAAGATTTGCAGGCGGGGCGCTCTGAACTCGAACTGACCGCGGCGCAGGTAGTGTTCAAAGGGACTACGGAACTTACCTTCGCCGATCAACCGCTCTACATCAGGGTTTGCGATGAGGTACTTAGCACTATCAAATAGGGACGTGGCATCTAAGCCTGCTAGTAAGCCTACTTGGATGAAGTGCTCAAAGGCTGTCTTGAACTTGCCAGAAGCAATCTCATCTTTGACCTGGGGATTGCGCAGCAGGTAGTAATCCTGATCGAACAGCAGGCTGGGATTGCGTCCCTCGAATTGCCCGATCGCTAGGTAATGGTCAAAGGGAGTCTTAAATTCCCCTTTGTTAATCGCTTCTTCTACCGCTGAGTTGCGGAAGGTGTAGAAACCAGGATCAAATACCAGTTGACGAGGGTCGCGCCAGTCGTATTGACCCCGCTGGATGAAGAAGTCAAACAACGATCGGGATTGCCCGCTGGCTACTGCTGCCACAGCATCGGGATTGTAGAGGGCATAGATTTCCGGATCAAATAGGTTGCTGGGCATCCGGTTCTCAAACTGTCCTACCTTGAGGAAGTGATCTAACGGATCGGTAAAGCGTCCATCGATCGATGCCTGCGGGAAGACAATGCCTAATTGCCGAGCTAGATCGGGGAATAGGGCTGCCACATCGGGATTGTTGCGCAGATAGAACTCTACATCAAAGAAGTCCACGATCGTGTTTTGTCCGTTGGTCGGTACCCCATCCCGATCGAGTTGGTTCTGCACAAAGATGTCCAGGTTCAGCGCTGTAATCAAACGGGGATCGAAGTAGTAATCCCTAAAGGCTCGTCCGTCTGGTCTGGGATCGAGTTGATCAGCCGTAGAAGGTGTATCCAACGGCGGAATAAAGATAGGTGAAGGCGTCGGCAAGGGCGTTGCCACTGGTGTTGGTACCGGTGTGGGCACTGGAGTCGGTACGGGCGTTGGTACCGGTGTAGGCACTGGAGTCGGTACGGGCGTTGGTACTGGTGTGGGCGTTGGAGTCGGTACGGGTGTTGGTACCGGTGT
>PHFO01000145.1 GCA_002861535.1 Cyanobacteria bacterium M5B4
TGGGAGAGGGCTAGGGTGAGGGTGAAGTCTACACTAAGAAAAATTCCCCTCATCCCTCAATCTCTTGTCCCACAGCGGGGAGAGGGCTAGGGTGAACGTAAGTACTGTTTAGTTTTATTGCCATCAAAAAAATAAATCGATCGGCATTCTTCCTTTACCTTCCGTTTTACGACACAAAATGATTGTGCTAGGATGCTTTTAGACTCAAACAACAAGCCGATGAGGGGATTTGAACCCCTGACCTGCCGATTACGAATCGGCTGCACTACCGCTGTGCTACATCGGCATCAGGCTACAAATTATACCATATGAAAATCCCAAACTGGTTAATTCCCATCGCAATAGCTACTCTTGCCGCTGCCAGCGCGATCGGGTTGCAACAACAAAGCCTCAACCGCCAACTCCGCAGTCAAACCCCCGAATCCGATCGGTTGTGGGTGGAGCGGGAGCAAAGAAAGCTGCGGGCATTACAAAAATTACCCCCCAGTGGTTTTGGTTTTAATAATTTGATTGCCGACTATGTTTTTATTGATTTTTTGCAATACTACGGCGATGACGTCGCTCGCGTTGAGCATCAAACCGGCTATGGACTAAGTAAGGAATACTTCAAGATTATTGCCGATCGGAAGCCCTACTTCTTTGGTAGTCATTCTTACATGACATCAAGTGTCGGCATCTTAGGGGGAGAACCCAAAACATCGATCGAATTGCTAGATAAAATACTCACAAAACTGGAACCGGAGCGCTTCCCCCTTACTTATTCTGTCTGGCAAAGAAAAGCGATCGATGAAATGTTATTTTTGGGAGACAACAAAAAAGCTAAAGAGTCTACCCTTAAGGCAATAGAGGCTATGGATCGGGCAAAATTCCCGCCAGAGTATAGGGAAGCCCTCGAAGGAATAAAGACTATTTTGTTGCAGAGAGTGGAATTCTTATCAGGGGAGTTCGACAGTATCAGATTTAGGCGGCTGGGCTGGTTTCTCATCCTCAATAGTGCCCCGGATTTGAGAATTAGAAAAATTGCAGTGGCAGAACTCCAGAAAGTTGGTGTTGATATTGAAATTAGCCCTGAAGGGGAAGTTAAACTCAACTCCCCCAATTAGAGCTATGCCTCTTGTTCAATGTAGAAGAACATTACCGCCATAGTTACTACAGGGAGCAACCACGTAATGACAGGTATTAAAATCCAAGGCAAATAGGTAGCAGCGTAGGTTCCAGTCATGGTGTTAAACAGATAAAGGACAAAAAGAGGAAAGATAAGTTAGTTAACCAAACCACGGAAAATGGCATCAATACCAGAGAAGTTTTCCAGCAAGAAGTATGCGACAAAAGCACTACCGGAACCGCCCAAGAAGAAACCACCAGCAAACTGACTCCAGTCTTCAGAGGATTTGAGGGTAGCATTTTCATCTCTTCTGCCGTTTTGGAAGGAGACACTACCATAAGCAGCGAGGGAAATCGTACCTAAAAGTACAATTACAATGGCTGTTACCAAGCCGCCCAAGTTAGCAGCAGGAGCGTAGTCCCGCAAAGGACCAAACACTACTTCGGGACCAACTAAAAAGTAGCCGTGAGCCATGCCGATCTCTAAACCCCGCAGTAGGGGAGAAAGTCCAGGACGATAGGCAGGGAGATTGCCAATGTAAGCGCGCACTAGGGGAGAGTCGCTAATTGGTGTAGACAGGTGACCCAACTGGGGATCGCCATTGTAGGGACTAACAAAATCAATTGTCATAATTTATAAACAATTACTAAATGACTTGGAAGTTATTCTAGGTTTAGATTGAACCGTTCCGATCGTTTTCTTGATGATTTGTTAAGAAAGTTCATAAAGCCTAGTCGAACCGATCGGTGACTGCGCCTAAACTGCTACTAGATACGAGCTTGGCATACTTAGCTAGCACGCCCTGGGTGTAGCGGGGAGGGGGTTGTTTCCAGTTTTGCCGCCGTTGCTCGATGATTTCTGGGCTGACATTGAGTTGCAGGAGGCGTTGATGGGCATCGATCGTGATGGAGTCCCCTTCTTCCACTAGGGCGATCGTGCCGCCGACAAAGGCTTCCGGGGCGACATGACCCACCACCATGCCGTAGGTACCGCCGGAGAATCTGCCATCGGTGATCAGTCCCACACTATCGCCTAAACCGGCACCGATCAAAGCGCTGGTAGGAGAGAGCATTTCCCGCATTCCGGGGCCGCCTTTTGGTCCTTCATAGCGGATGACAATTACATCCCCTGGATTGATTTGATGGTCAAGGATAGCGGCTAGGCAGGATTCTTCCGACTCAAATACCCTGGCGGGTCCAGTGATGACAGGATTTTTCACCCCGCTAATTTTAGCTACCGCCCCTTCGGAGGCTAAATTCCCCCGCAAAATGGCTAAATGCCCCGAACTGTAGAGGGGGTAATAGAAAGGGCGGATGATGTCTTGATTGGGATCGGGATCGGCGGGAATGGGGGCGAGTAGTTCCCCGATCGTTTTGCCGGTAATTGTCAGGGCATCGCTGTGAATTAGCCCCTGGTTAAGGAGCATTTTCATCACTTGGGGCACACCCCCTGCCCGATGGAAATCGGTGGTGACGTAGCGCCCGGAGGGTTTGAGGTCGCAGAGAACGGGCACTTTAGCGCGGATGGTTTCAAAGTCATCGATCGTCAGGGGGACACCGGCAGCATGGGCGATCGCCAACAGGTGCAATACGGCATTCGTGGAGCCGCCGATCGCCATCAGCACTGCTATAGCATTTTCAAAGGCGGAGCGGGTCAGGATGTGCCTGGGGAGAATTTGTTGTTCAATGGCATTGACTAGCACTTTGGCGGATTCCCCTGTACTAATTGCCTTTTCCGCATCTTCTGCCGCCATGGTTGACGATCGGGGCAGGCTCATACCCATCGCCTCAAACAGGGAAGACATGGTATTGGCGGTGTACATACCACCGCAGGAACCCGCTCCTGGACAGGCTTTGCGCTCTACTTCCATCAATTCCGCTTCACTAATTTTGCCGGCGCTGAACTGTCCTACGGCTTCAAAGGCGCTCACGATCGTCAAGTCTCTACCGTGGAGGTTGCCTGGTTTGATCGTGCCCCCATAGACAAAGATTGACGGTATGTTCATCCGCGCCATGGCGATCATTGCCCCTGGCATGTTTTTGTCACAGCCCCCGATCGCCAATAATCCATCTAAAGACTGCCCGTTACAGACGGTCTCGATCGAGTCAGCGATCACCTCCCGCGATACGAGGGAATACTTCATCCCTTCCGTGCCCATGGAAATACCGTCACTGATAGTAATTGTGCCGAACATCTGGGGCATGGCACCACTACCGCGCAATTCCGCCATGGCTGTTAGCGCCAGGTCGTTAATCCCCAGGTTGCAGGGGGTAATATTACTGTAGGCATTGGCAACCCCCACGATCGGTTTGGTAAAGTCTTCGTCCTTAAAGCCCACTGCCCGCATCATTGCCCGATTGGGCGATCGTTGCACACCCTGGGTGACGGCGCTACTTCTTGGGTTTGCCATAATACCTCAATACATCAATTACTTTTACTTTATTTTAGGGGGAACTTGATCCAATGGGAATTTTTTATCGTGCTCTTGCTGTAGTTTTAGCCTGCTGGTTGGTCTGTCTGCCAGCAGTGGCAGCACAGAGCCCCAGACGATCGGTGGAATGCCGTGTATTTAGCAAACTTTATACTAGTCTCCACGAGGGGGTAAAAAATTTAGACCAGGCAGGATTGGCACAGCAAGTTATGTTCCGGTTGGAAAACGACATAGGTGCCCTCAATTTAGAAGACCCCCAACTGCAAGAAATTCAACGGCGGTATGTGGCAGATTTCCATGAAATGGGTCTGGTGTTCAAAAACATCCGTGAAGGTCAGTTGGTAGGGGATGATTTGGTAGTTGAACGGATGTTGCCCTATTTTCAAACTACTAACGACAGCATCAACGCCAACACCAAACAACTGAATACCTACTGCCAAAAAGTGTGGGGGTTCAAACCGATCGGGGTTGAAAAATAACAGGACTTATGTTGCTTTTTCGGAAACCCTCTGCCTAGAAGGGGGTGATCTACTTCCCTTCTCCCCGCTGTGGAAGAAGGGATTGAGGGATGAGGGAAATTTCCCCTTAGCATAAGTCCTGAAATAAGATGTTGAAATCCTCACCTTTTAGGGGGGAAACCAACAAAATCAAAGACAAAACAGAAAAATATAATTAAACTAAAGAATTTATCAGGCAAACCTATGCAACCGACAAGCCCCAATCAATTTACCGAAAAAGCCTGGAGTGCCATAGTCAGGACTCCAGAGTTAGCTAAAGCTGCTCAGCATCAGCAGATTGAAAGTGAGCATTTAATGAAGGCGCTCTTGGAAGAAGAGGGTCTAGCGTCGGTCATTTTTTCGCGACTGGGGGTAAACATCCAACGTCTGCGCGATCGCACAGAAGAGTTTATCCAAAAACAACCAAAGGTACAGAGTAGTAATCAGAGTGCGGTCTATCTGGGACGGAGCTTAGACACGCTTTTGGATCGATCGGAGGCTAATCGCAAAAAGATGGGGGATGATTTCATTTCCATCGAGCATATGTTATTGGCTTTTGTGCAAGACGATCGCTTTGGCAAAAATCTATTCCAAGAACTAGGCATTACAGAAGCTAACCTCAGACAGACGATCGAGCAAATTCGCGGTAGCCAAAAGGTGACAGACCAAACCCCCGAAAACAAGTATGAAGCTCTGACTAAGTACGGCAGAGATTTGACAGAATTAGCCCGATCGGGCAAACTCGATCCCGTGATCGGTAGAGATGAAGAAATCCGCCGCACCATTCAGATTTTGTCCCGCAGAACCAAAAACAACCCCGTTTTAATCGGGGAACCAGGGGTGGGTAAAACCGCCATCGCTGAAGGACTAGCGCAACGCATCTTAAGTGGCGATGTGCCCGAATCCCTCCGCGATCGCAAACTTATCGCCTTGGATATGGGGGCTTTAATTGCCGGTGCTAAGTACCGCGGCGAATTTGAAGAACGCTTGAAGGCGGTATTACGGGAAGTAACGGAATCGGCCGGCAAGATCATCCTCTTCATCGATGAAATCCACACAGTAGTTGGAGCCGGTGCGACCCAGGGTGCTATGGATGCAGGTAACTTACTCAAACCAATGCTGGCCAGGGGAGAATTGCGCTGTATTGGCGCTACCACCTTAGATGAGTATCGCAAGTATATCGAGAAAGATGCTGCCCTAGAGCGGCGTTTTCAACAGGTCTATGTCGATCAGCCTTCCATCGCCGACACAGTCTCAATTTTGCGGGGTCTGAAAGAACGCTATGAAGTGCATCACGGCGTGAAAATTGCCGACAATGCCCTCATTGCGGCGGCGCAACTTTCTACCCGTTATATCAGCGATCGGTTTTTACCAGACAAAGCGATCGATTTAGTCGATGAAGCTGCTGCCAAACTGAAGATGGAAATTACTTCCAAACCAGAGGAGTTGGACGAAATCGATCGCAAGATTTTACAGCTAGAGATGGAAAGACTGTCTTTGAAGCAGGAGACCGATCCCAACTCCAAAGAAAGACTAGAGCGCATCAGCCGAGAGTTATCCAACCTCAAAAACGAACAAGCACTTTTGTCA
>PHFO01000146.1 GCA_002861535.1 Cyanobacteria bacterium M5B4
TCGGTTCTTCTTCCTCAAACAAAGAGCTAAAGGATTCGCTCTCTCCTGTAGTGGATTCTGCTACGATCGGTTCTTCTTCCTCAAACAAAGAGCTAAAAGAATCACTTCCTTCTGTAGTGGATTCTGCTACGATCGGTTCTTCTTCCTCGAATAAAGAATCAAAGGATTGACTTTTTTCCTCCACTTGATCAAAGAATGAGACAAATTCGCTATCTGTCTCTTGAGTTGTTACAGGATCAACAAGAAATTCTTCTACACCCCAATCTGCAGCTGTCGCAGTTAGAGTAGTGCTTTCTAATAGCTCGCCCAACACCTCTTGCTGACCAATTAAATGCTCTTGCCCTTGTAGAATTAGCGTCTTGACAGCTTGGGCATCTGCTTCCTCAGACCAACGATCGATGTATTTCATCAGTCTGAACATTCCGTAGGAAGAAGCTACCTCTCGTAGTTCTTCGATCTTGGCTGCTATATCCAAACCCGATCGTTGACTTAAAATTAACTGATCTAACAATCCGGCGCAGGTTTGAGTAAAGTCATCAAACCCATCAGGACTAGAAGGATAGATGGATGTTTTCGCTTCTAACTGTTGGGCTTGCAAAACCAATTCTGCTATTAGGTCTTTGTCATCGATCGGAGAATCTTGCAGATTTTGGAAGGCTTTAATAAAAATAACTAGGTCATCTTTTGCTAGCTTGCTACCTGCTTGATCAATATGACGGGCAATATAACTAACAACCGATCGGCTTACGAGATCATCTTGGGCTATCTCGGTCAAAGATGACAAAATGTCTTGTAGAGGTTCAGATGCTAACAGTCCTTGAAGTAATAAATTTAATTTCTCTGCAGTTGCAATTTGCGTCGAATTCATAAAATATGACCTCCTATAGTCGGTTGTTTTTGTCAGCATCTACACGGAATCTTTCTACGGACTCCTGTAAATTACGGGCAACTGCCACTAGATTCTGTAGCGAGTCGGACACACGGCGAGCCTCTTCTGATGTTTCTTGGGCAGATAATTCTACTGATTGCATAACGTGGGAAACAGTCCGGGATGTTTCTGTTTGTCTGATGGTGTCTTCTGTAATCGATCGGACTAAGTTATCGATTTGCTCTGACACCGTAATAATATCGGTTAGAGCTTGAGCGGCTTGTTCTGCCCTTCTCATACCGTCAATTACCTGCTCCGTACCTTTATCCATGGTTAACTGTACGTTGTTAGTTTCACTCTGAATTTGTAAGACGATCTGTTCAATTTCTTTAGAGGACTTAGCCGCTCGATCGGCTAACTGACGGATTTCATCAGCAATTAGGGCGAACTCTTTACCAGCATCTCCAGCTTTTGCCGCTGCCAAACTGGCGTTAATAGCTAGGTAGTTGGTACGGGATGCCACACCTGAAATTAAACCCACAATCTTGGAAATTTCTTGGGAGGCTTCTCCTAGCCGTTTTACTTTGCGGGTGGATTCTTCTACGGTCTTACGAATGTTAACGATACCTGCCAGGGTGGTTTGTACTGCTTCGTTACCCCTATGCGCGGTCTTGTAGGCTAGCTTAGCTACTTGTTCGGCATCACGGGCACTTTCTGCTACCCGTTGAATCGACTCGGTCATCATTTGCACGTTTTGTAAGGTGACTGCTAGTTCTTCTGCTTGTCTTAAAGCATCAGAAGAAAGACTGCGAGCAAAAGATTCATTCTCTGCCGCTCCTTTGTTTACCTGTCTGGCGGCTTCCCGTACCTGTTGTACGATTTCACTCAGGTTTTGAATAGTTAAGTTAAAGGAGTCCGCTACTGCACCTAGTACGTCTGCTGTTACTTCTGCTCTTACGGTGAGGTCTCCCCTAGCTGCTCCTTCTACGTCATCGAGGAGGCGAATTACTTGTCGTTGCAGGTCTTCCTTGGCTTGCTCTAGTTCGGATACTTTTTGTTTAATTTCGCCTACCATCGCGGCTTGGACTTCCATCATGCGGTTGAAACCAGTAGCAATTAGCCCTAATTCATCGGTGGAAAGAACTAAGGCTCTGACGTTGAGGTTGTTGCGAATTACTGCTTCCATTTGAATCTGTAGACTGTCCGCGGTGCGTTTGACTTTGCGGGCAACCAGGGAACCCATGGTCATGGTGGTGAGGGCAGATGCTAAAACACCTGAGCCGGTTACGGCGACAGGCTTGAATTTACTGTCTTCTAGTAGGGGGGATAGGGCTATGGCTACACTGGTGATACCACCAACTAGCATGGAAACGATCGGGATGACGATCATTTTTTTGCCCATGCTGAGCTTATCTAGGTCTAGTATGCCCAAACCTCCCGATCGGGGAGGAGCTTGTTCAGGTAAAAAATCGGGGAGTTTTTCTTCTGTTTTTTGGGTTTGGACAAAGCCAATATCTGTGTCAACTCCAGGACTGGGAGTACCGATCGCTGTGGCAGAGGAACTAGAGTGCAGGTCTAGGTTGTCAAAACTTTCTTCCTCGATCGCGGCGAAACCACTGGTAATGTCCTCGTCTTGGAGAGTATGGAAGGCACCGGTATCATCGTATTCATCGTTAAAAAATTCTCCCTCGCTTTCTTCATCACTAAAGCTAAAATCGTCTTCTCGATTACTGATGTAGGTTTTGCTTTGGGAGTGATTGGCGATAAGAATGGTGGCATCACCACCGTCGTATGCTTCTTCTTGATCGTAGTTGAAGTTAAATTCTGAATCTTCCTCAGAATTGGCAAAGGGGTCTATGCCTGGTTCGCTGTCTTCCGTTTCTTCGGGAAAGCCATTGCCTAGTTGTTTTTCTGCTTCGGTTATGCCCCAAGTGGCATGTTCCAAGATGTTGGTATCGTGGGTAAGCGCGATGGCGGATTCGTAGTTTTTGACGGCTTCTGCTGAATTTTTGAGGGCGAGGTTGACATGCCCGTGCAGGAGGCGGTACTTGGCATTGTTGGGATTGGAGGCGACTAATAGAGCAGTAAGCGCCGATGCTTCTTCATATTTGCCATCAATATATGCTCGTTCGGCTTTTTTGTAGTCTTCTTGCTCTCTAGTAAGGGCTGCCATTATCTTCTCCTACTTGGTAACGTGATTTACTGAGAAACCCATCGGGGGGATAGTAAAATTTCTTCTGCGCTGAGAAGTTTAATTGTCTGTTCGGTGTCTGGCAGTTGCCATTCACCTTTGATAAAGCGGTTGGCGCCTCTGGATAGGGGTCTGAGAAGATTTGGTTCTAACCATGCCACTACACCAATACGATCGACTGCTGCCCCTAGTACCATTCCCCCTGCCTCGATCGCTACTACAGGGATGTCGGCGCGGTCTGTGTTGACAGGGATGGGGTCTCCTAAAAATTGTCCTAGATCGCAAACCCAGATTACTCGACCCCGCAGGTTGATCATCCCTAAAATGAGGGGGGAGACGTTGGGCATGGGATTGATCCGATCGGGGGAGCATTCCAAAACTTCGCGGATTTCTACGGCGGGGAGGGCATACTCTGTACCAGAGGGCACGAAAAAACGGAGGTGCAGGTCACCTACTGGTTCCTCTTTGGGAGCGATGGCAAAATCAACGGGGTTGTCGGACAGAGAAAAGTAGCTCCCGTCTTGGATGACGCTTTCCTGCGTGTCTTCTAGTTGTAAACTAGCATTCGTTACCATAAGTTGGATGATTTACCCCTTGGATAAATCGAATATAACATAGTAAGGGCATTTAACAAAACAGTAAAGCTATCCTTAATGGAATTGGTGGCGGGCTTGGACGAGGTGGGTAGGGGTGCTTGGTTTGGTCCAGTTGTAGCGGCGGCAGTAATTATGCCTTTGGGGGGATGGCATAGCGGCATTACAGACAGCAAAAAATTGTCTCCCCGGCGGCGGCGACAGTTGGTAGAGGTAGTTAAGCGGGAAGCGATCGCCTGGGGGATTGGTGTGGTGGATGTGGCGGAAATCGATCGGTTTAATATTTTGCAGGCGAGTCTACTGGCAATGGAACGGGGGCTGGCGGGGCTGGGGGTGGTGCCCCACCATTGTTTGGTGGATGGGCGCGATCGGTTGCGCTGGCGGGAGGTAGCACCTATTCCCCAAACTACGATCGTGGGGGGGGATGGGCTGTCAATGGCGATCGGGGCTGCAAGTATTGTGGCGAAGGTCTATCGGGATGACTTGATTGGGGCGATGGCATCTATTTATAGGGGTTATGACCTGGAAAATAACAAGGGTTATGGTACGCCTAAGCATCGCCAGGGTATTGCCAAACTTGGTTTAACCGATCAACACCGCCGTTCCTTTCGGTTATTGTAGGGGCAAAAATTTTTAGGTGGGCTGTGGAAATTCTCTGTATTAGTAATGGTCACGGGGAGGATGAAATTGGCGTCAGAATTTGCCGAGCGTTACAGAAATTGGGGCATAGCATTTTGGCGTTGCCTTTGGTAGGGGAGGGGGTGAGCTACCAGCGACAGGGGTTTGCGGTACTAAAGGATGTGACTGGGGTCATGCCTACAGGGGGATTCCTGCGGATGGATGGTAAGGAGTTGTGGCGGGATGTGCAAGCGGGGCTGCTTAGTTTGACTTGGCGACAATTCCGGGCGGCTTGGGGCTGGAGCAGACCCGATCGGTTGATTTTGGCAGTGGGCGATATTGTCCCCCTGGCATTTGCTTGGCTCTGTAGCTGGCGGGGCACGGGCTATGTGTTTATGGCAACGGCGAAGTCAGAATACTATTGGCGCGATCGGGGGCAGCGGGTTCCCTGGGGCGGCTCAATTTTCTATCCCTGGGAACGATGGCTGATGGGGCAGAAGTCCTGTCGGGGCGTGTTTGTGCGGGATCAGTTAACAGCGGATTGGCTGAGGCGGCATTGTCGGTTGCGGGTTAATTTCTTAGGTAATCCCATGATGGACGATTTAGAGCCTAAAGGCTTAACGGTCATCGATCAAAATGACTGCTGGATTGTGACAATTCTACCTGGTTCGCGCCCGCCGGAAGCCTATCACAATTTTAGTTTGCTCAGGCAATTGGCAGAAAGTTGGTGCCGTACCCTGAAGACTAAGGTCATATTTTTAGTGGCATTAGCTCCTAACATCGATCGGGAAATCTTGGTCACGGAATTAGTCAATCATGGGTGGCAGAATCACGATCGGTTTTATCAAGAAAATGCCGAATTATTATTAGTTGACTCATTTACCGACTGTCTCCATTTGTGTCATTTTGGCTTAGCCATGGCGGGCACGGCAACAGAACAACTGGTAGGTCTAGGAAAACCAGTATTTAGTTTGCCGGGGGCTGGTCCCCAATTTACGCCTACCTTTGCCCAAGACCAAGTCCACCTCCTTGGCTCTGCCGTCACCCTCTTGCAAAGCCCTGCAGATGGGGCGGCAATTACTGACCGAATTTTGCACGACCATGACTTTTTCCAGAATGCGATTTTGCTGGGACAAGAAAGAATGGGCAGCCCTGGTGCCTCCGATCGGATCGCCCAGATGATCGATAACTGCGCAGCAATACCTAAAGTCCCCTATGACCTATCCGATTGACAGGAAGTGTATCAATTTTTTTCTTGTCCCCTCTCCCTTTGGGAGAGGGCTAGGGTGAGGGTTTTAGAAAAAGCAACGTAAGTCCTGAGGGGAAATTGCCCCCATCCCTCAATCCC
>PHFO01000147.1 GCA_002861535.1 Cyanobacteria bacterium M5B4
CGATCGGCAGAGTTATCTCAAACGTTATGAAGGTGTGATCAACATTTTGCAACAACAATACCAAGAGAGCAGTTCGGAGAGTTACCAACAGAAACTAGAACAATATTTAGTTGCTAAAGTCTGTGCTACTTGCGGTGGCAGCAGGCTCAAACCAGAGGCTTTAGCGGTAAGGGTGGGTGGTTATCGCATCACTGATTTTACAAGTGTATCGATCGATCGTTGTTTAGAACGAATCAAGAATCTGCAGTTAACCGATCGCACTGCCCAAATAGCAGACCAAGTGATAAAGGAGATTAGCGCGCGATTACAGTTTTTGTTAGATGTGGGTTTAGATTATCTTTCCCTCGATCGTCCGACCATGACTCTTTCGGGGGGAGAAGCCCAGCGGATTCGTTTAGCAACCCAGATCGGTTCTGGTTTAACAGGAGTATTGTACGTATTAGATGAACCTAGCATTGGTCTGCACCAAAGAGATAACGAAAGATTGTTAAACACCTTGTTCAAACTTAGAGACTTGGGTAACACTTTGATCGTAGTTGAACATGACGAAGAAACCATACGTCGTGCAGACCATATAGTAGACATTGGTCCAGGGGCGGGCATTCACGGCGGTCAGATCATTGCCCAGGGAACGGTGGCAGATATTGAACAACATCCTGAGTCGATCACCGGTGCTTATCTTGCGGGCAGAAAACAAATTTTCACGCCAGCGGTAAGAAGGGAAGGAAATGGTAAAGCGATCGAAATCAAAGATGCCCATCGCAATAACCTGAAGCATATCGATGTCACTATTCCTTTAGGCAAGCTGGTCTGTATTACAGGAGTGTCTGGTTCCGGCAAATCAACTCTGGTTAACGAGATTCTTTTACCCTACTTACAACATCATTTTCATAAAAACTTGCCGATTCCCCAGGGCGTAAAAGAGATCAAAGGATTAAAAAACTTAGATAAATTCATTGTGATTGATCAATCTCCCATCGGTCGCACCCCCCGATCGAACCCAGCTACCTATACAGGAGCCTTTGATGTCATCCGCGAAACCTTTGCCCTGACAACAGCAGCTAAATCTAGGGGCTACAAAGCAGGGCAGTTCTCTTTTAATGTCAAAGGTGGCAGATGTGAGGCTTGTGGTGGTCAAGGCGTGAATGTAATTTCTATGAACTTTCTGCCCGATGTCTATGTCAAATGTGATGTTTGCAAAGGTGCTCGCTATAACCGCGAAACTCTGCAAGTGAAATATAAAGACAAAACGATCGCTGATGTTTTAGAAATGACGATTGAGGAAGCCATGCACTTCTTTGAGAATATTAGCCAAATTCATAGTCGTTTAAGTATGTTAGTCGATGTGGGTTTAGGTTACATTCGTTTGGGACAGTCTGCTCCCACCTTGTCTGGAGGAGAAGCACAGCGGGTAAAACTGGCGACAGAACTAGCTAGAAGAGCAACGGGTAAAACTCTTTATCTAATTGATGAACCAACAACCGGTTTAAGTTTCTATGATGTGCATAAGTTGATCGATGTTGTGCAACGTTTAGTAGATAAAGGTAATACAGTTTTAACGATCGAGCATAACTTGGATGTCATTCGTTGTGCCGACTGGATCATCGATTTAGGACCAGAAGGGGGCGATCGGGGGGGGCAAATTATGGCAGAAGGAACACCAGAAATGGTTGCCACGATCGAAAGTTCCCATACCGGTCGTTTTTTGCGCCAAGTCCTCGATCGTTATCCTTACAGTGAGTCTCCCCCAAAATAACTTGTACTAAACTCGATCGTGCATATGATACTTAAAAACCAAACCCTATCTTACAGCAAACTTTTGTAGGATTCCTTCACGAAATTTTTGATTGAACCGGCAGTCTCAAAAAAGGAGACCAAATCAGGACTTCCCTGTGATTCCTCCCTCCAAGAGTAGGCTACGCCAAGCAAAATTGCCTCTTTTGGGGAGAGGGCTAGGGTGAGGTTTTCAGAAAAAGCAACGTAAGTCCTGATGATTGTGCCCTCGCCCCATTGCTGGCAGCACCACGATTCTTAATAAAAATTATTTTTGTTAATCTCGATATTGATTGTATACTATTGCATAATTAAATCAGTAAGCCGATGAAAGGTTATTATGAATGCAACACAAACAGAATTAGTCATTAACAAACTCAACCAAATTATGGAGCTTGAGTTAGCGGGTGTAGTTAGATATACCCACTATGCTTTGATGGTTTACGGCTATAACCGCATTCCGATCGTTTCTTGGTTGCAAGATAACGCCCAGGACAGTCTGACCCATGCTCGCAAAGCAGGAGAATTAGTAACTCTTTTAGGAGGTCATCCCTCCCTGAAAATTGGAGAGTTACTAGAGACGGAAAAGCATGACATCGGCGACATCTTGAGGGAAAGTCTTGATCATGAAAAAAGCGCTCTCTGTTGCTATCACGACCTATTGAAGTTAGTAGAAGGCAACTCGATTTTACTCGAAGAGTATGCCCGTGAGATGATTATGGAAGAGGAGTTGCACCAGGACGAAGTTAACAAGATGTTAAGGATACCTGGCACCATTTCTTCTTTTACTACAGAATAGTAATAAAAGTGAGAACCATCTTAACCTCAGATGGGAATTAGATCAAGACTACAATCTTGCCAAATACCAGTAAAACTGTATGTCAGTTTTACTGGTTTCCCCTTGGTTACAAAATATGTCAAGATGGGGGTACCGTTTGAGGCAAAGTGCTGATGAAAGTTGCTGTTTTTAACGCCAAGTCCTACGATCGTGATTCCCTCACCAAAGCGAATACAATTCACAACCACGATTTATCTTTCTTCCCTGTTCGTTTAAACTTAGAAACTGTCATTCTTGCCACTGGTTTTCCGGTGGTTTCTGTATTCATCAATGATGACTTAAGTGCAGAGGTGTTGCGACAGTTAGCCCAGCAAGGCACCAAACTAATTGCCACCCGATCGGCAGGTTTTAATCACATTGATTTAGACGCAGCCCAGGAGTTAGGTCTAACCGTGGTGCGGGTTCCTGCCTACTCTCCCCATGCTGTTGCGGAGCACGCTGTGGGCTTAATTTTAACCTTAAATCGCAAACTGCACCGTGCTTACAATCGCGTCCGTGATGATAATTTCTCTTTAGAAGGACTACTTGGTTTTGACATCTACGGTTCAGTAGTTGGTATTATTGGCACAGGCACGATCGGGTCATGTTTTGCCCGCATTATGAACGGGTTTGGATGCAAATTATTAGCCTACGATGTCTATCAAAACCCCCAATGTTTGGAATTAGGTGTGGAATATATGCCCCTCAAGGAAGTTCTCACCATGTCTGATATTATCTCTCTTCATTGTCCTTTATTACCAGAGACTTTTCATTTAATTAACGGCGAAACTTTACAACATCTAAAACCAGGAGCAATGTTAATCAATACCAGTAGGGGCGGATTGATCGATACCAAAGCGGCGATCGAGGCGATTAAGTCTGGCAGAATTGGTTATCTTGGTATTGATGTCTACGAACAAGAAGAAGAACTCTTTTTTGAAGATTTGTCCGATACGGTCATTCAAGATGATGTCTTTCAGTTGTTACAGTCTTTTTCCAATGTTGTCATTACAGCACACCAGGGTTTTTTTACCCGTAATGCTCTAGCTAACATTGCTGAAACTACTCTCGCTAGCATTAGCGAGTTTGCCGAGGGTAAGCAATGCCAACACACGATAACGAAGAGATAGGTTTGCCATCGATCGTTATTCTCCTAAAAGCTCTTGTACTCTAACAAAGCCAGTGGAAGTTGCTTTTTCTGAAACCCTCACCTTAGCCCTCTCCCAAAAAGGGAGAAGGGATTGGGGCATTTCTGCTCAGCGTAAGTCCTGAGTTTGATAAGATGGGGGCGGATTGGAATAGTCCCTGATCAACAAAGCTGGAAGTGCTGTATACTTCCCATTGCTTTTCTTGAGAAAATCCTGTGCACCCAGACCCATCTTCCCAGAGGACAACGATCGTCAGTCCCATTCATCTACACTATTCCAGGCAACCATGAGATTACCCAAATGGTTGGCATCCTTGGGATCGGGTCTACTCTATGCGGGGGCAGCAGTCGGCGTCTCCCACTTAGTGCAATCGACCAGGGCTGGGGGAGAATACGGCTGGGATTTACTATGGGCAGTAGTTGCCGCCAACATTTTTAAGTATCCTTTCTTTGAGTTTGGTCCCCGTTATGCGATTGCTACCGGTCAAAGTCTGTTGGCTGGCTACTATAACCTGGGCAAATGGGCGTTTGGTATTTTTGCCCTAATCACTGGCGGCACCATGTTTACGATCCAGGCGGCTGTAACCTTAGTCAATGCGGGACTATTGGGCATTATCATCGGTGCTGACCTACCCGTAGATGTGTTGGCTTTTGCGATCATGCTAGTCTGCGCCTTTCTGTTAATTAGCGGGGGCTACCAGATATTGGCGCAAACAATCAAATGGGTTGTTATTTTATTGACAATAACTACTACGATCGCCCTCACCACTGCAATCCTACACTTTGATTCTAGTCAAATTGAGGTGGTTAATTTCAACTGGAAGCGCCCAGAAGATGTGAGCTTTCTCATTGCTTTGATGGGTTGGATGCCAGCCCCGATCGATTTGTCCGTATGGCACTCAGGCTGGGCATTAGCGGAAAAGGAAGCAAATCCTCGCCTAGATATGGCTACAGTTAGACATGATTTTCATGTAGGTTATTGGGGCACAACCCTCTTGGGAGTGATGTTTTTAGCCCTGGGGTACTTTACCCTCTACGGTAGAGGTGAAACTATGCCCGCCCAGAGCATACCCTTTGCCGCTAAACTGATTTCCCTTTACACCAGAACGATCGGGGATTGGAGCTATCCAGTGATTACGACGGCGGCATTTACGACCATGTTTTCCACCAGTCTCACAGTGCTAGATGGCTATGCCCGCACCGTAGTGGATGGAATCAGTCTGATTAGTCCCAATATTAGGGAAAAACGTTGGTATCTGGCGATCGTGATGGTAACTGTACTGGGCGCTCAAGGGATTCTCTCCTTTACTAGCGGGAACATGAAATCTCTAGTAGAATTTGCCACGATCGTTTCCTTTGTCACTGCCCCGATTTTAGCAGGGCTGAACTTTTGGGTAATGAATCGAGAGCCAGTTCCTCCCGCTCTGCGCTCTCCCCTTTGGGAATGGATCATTGCTGGAGCAGGGGGGATTTTCTTACTAGTCTTCACTTTGATATATCTGAACCAGACTTTGATCAGTTAAGAACTGGGAGCCGGCTTTAGGATTTGCTCGATCGTTAAGCCGGTGGCAGTGGCAATTGCTTCAGGAGACATCCCGATCGAGAGCTCAATCCCTTCTTCAACATCAGGACTTACGCTAAGGAAAAATTCCCCTATCCCTTTTTGAGAGAGGGTGAGGGTTTCAGAAAAAGCAACCTAAGTCCTGACCCGAATTACAGCTTTTCCCTAAACTGTTAGTTACACCCTCTCCCCAAACGGGCGAGGGGAGCTATCCCTTGTAAATCATTTCTGGGCTGTAACTCTAAA
>PHFO01000148.1 GCA_002861535.1 Cyanobacteria bacterium M5B4
AGGAGAATTTTACTGGGCGTAAGTCCTGTCAAATTTCAGTAGCGCCGGAAGAAGTGGGCTAATTGTTGTTTGCCTAAGTAAAAATAAATTGGTCTGCCATGGGGGCAAGTATGGGGATTTTGTAGGAGTTGCCAGCCTTGAACAATATCTTTCATAGTGGATATGTCTAATTCAGTGCCGTTACGAATGGCGCTAATGCAAGCGACTCTTGCCCGCAATGCCTGATCGGTTTGTTCTTGGCATAATTCATAGATGGCTGAGATGGGATCGGGGTGGGTTACTAACAGTTGGGGGAGGGCACTAATGCGCCAGGTATTATGTCCAAAGTTTTCTGCTACGATGCCCGATCGGTTGAGGTTTTCTATTTGTTCTTCTGTGAGGTCTGTTATTAAGATTGGTTGCTCTAGGGGGACAATTTGCCATAGGGTTTCTAGCCTTTCAAATAGGATGCGTTCATGGGCTGTATGTTGTTCTAGGAGGTAGGTGCCTTCTTCTTGTTCCACAATAATATAGGTATGGTGTAGTTGTCCTAAAATTTTGTAGGGAGCTACGGAATTAGTCTGATAACTAGATTGGGATTCGGTTAGTTTCAGTAATTTCTTACCATGACTGCTTAAGTTAGGCTGGGGAGATTTTAACAATTGTTTAACCCAAGCTTCAATTTTAGCTTGCCATTCTTGTAGGTTGAGTAGATAAATGCTGCTCTTGTCAGGCTGGCGGTGCCAATCAATTTGTGCCGGATTGATGGTGAGGTTAACTATGCACAGAGGGAAACGATGGCGGGGGATTGTGCGACTAAAGCCGCTGAGAATACTCTGTTCTAGTTCTGGAGAGTTGACAATTCTGCCATTGACGGCCACTTTGAGCCAATCCGATCGGGGGCGGGATACTCGATCGGGTAGTCCTAATAGAATTGTGCCGTGGCTTTGCTGGTCTTGGATGAGGTCGGCGCTAGTGAGACGGGGCAAAATTTGCAGGGCAATATCTTTCATTTGCGCGCTCTGCCACAGGTGAAACCAGGGGCGATGGTCTAAGTTGATCTGCCAAGTGATGGCGGGATAGAGGAGGGCAAAATCTTGGATGAGGCGTTGGATGTGCCGCAGTTGCTGCCCCCGATCGGGTAAGCCCGCCTGCCGTTGGGGAAAGTCGGCAAATAAATCCCTCGCGGTCACGATCGTGCCGGTTGCCATGGGGTAGGGAACAATTTCACCTTGCTTGAGGATGTAGCCGCTTTCTTCCCTGGGACGACTGGCGATCGTGAGTCGGGCAAACTGAGCAATGCTGTGCAGTGCCTCTCCGCGAAAGCCCAGACTAGAAATTGTCCAGAGGTCTTCTAAGCGTTGAATTTTACTGGTACTGTGGGGGGCAACGGATAGCTTGAGGTCGATTTGATCCATCCCTACACCGTTGTCTGTCACCTGCAAAGAAAATAGATCGTCTTCTGTCCAGATGTCTACTGTGATCCGATCGGCTTGGGCATCCAGGGCATTTTCTACTAATTCCCTCAATACTGCTTTAGGGGAATCAATGATGGCCGCCGCCCTAATAGTTTGAATAACGTCTTGGTCTAAAAAGTGAATTGATGGCACCGTTAATATCCCTGGACTTAGCTAATGCAAAGCCGCCTATGATGTAATTGACACATACATATTAAATCTCTGGAGAGTTTCCCTCGTGGGTAGCCCGCTCTCTACCTGAGTTGTATTTACTCAACGAAGATGAGTTTCAGGAGTCGTTCATTCACAATAGCCTAAAATAGGAGAGGAAATTTACTTCCCTTCTTCCCTTGTGGGTGAGGGTTTCCGAAAAAGCAACGTAAGTCCTGTCACATATAATCTCCTGAAAGAATGATTCCCCCTGTCCTTTTAGGTTCTACATAAAAAACGATCGTTCTGATTTAGTTCATGACTTAGGTAATTCCTGCAGATTGTTCTCGATCCTAATATGAGTTTCTACCGATCGTTTTGTTTGTTTTTGTCAGACTTTGAGATTGTGCAAAAGATATTCATAGGCGGCTTGTACTTGTCTAAACTTGTCGGCATTGCCGCCCCGATCGGGATGGTTGACCAGGGCTTGTTGACGGTATGCTTGTTTTAATTCTGCTAAAGTAAAAGGATAGTTCAAACATAAAATATCTAAGTAAGGTAAAAGACGACGGGGTTTAACTAGAAAGTCTTCATATTTCCAACTGTTTTCTTTTATGTAAAACCTGGTGCCGATGCCGCCTTCCCAATCAATACTGCCCTGTTGTTCTAGGGTCTGCCGATCGAGTCCGATGCGGAAGGGTCTGCCCCACTGGTCACAAAATGCCCTGGCTTCCCCCAGGTTGGGACGATATTCTCCCTCTGCCACCCAGATTATTGTCTGATCTAGTCCTAAGATGCGGTGCTTGGCTACCCAAAGTAAGCGCTGATGGCGGTAGGCATCAAACCCTAAAGAAACTCCATAAATAAAGGCTAGTCCCTCTAGGGAGTAGTTAATAGGGGCTGGTTTCATTAACCCGATCGTGACCTACGCTGTTATTTTACTTGGATATTTGTTTTTGGTGAACGCGCCGCCAGGTACGCCAACTAGCATAGATCATAATTACGGTACCGATCGCGGCGTAGGTGCCCCCTGCGGTCATGCCGGAAAACGCCAGGGCGAGACTGCCTACCCACAGAGTCAGGGCATAGATAAACAACACTGTGTGCCGTTTAGAAACACCAGCAGCCACAAGACGATGGTGTAAATGCCGTTTATCGGCAACAAAAGGGGATTGTCCTTTCCACAGGCGGGTAAAAATGACGGTGAGAGCATCGCAGAGGGGGACTGCCAAAATGATGTAGGGTAAAATCACGGCGGCAGTAGCAACAGTTTTGACTACGCCGATCACACTAATCCCCGCTAAAGTGAAGCCTAGATAGTAAGCGCCCCCGTCACCCATGAAAATTTCGGCGGGACGATCGGGCTTAAAGTTATACCGTAAAAAAGCGATACACCCCCCAGACAAAGCCGCCGCAATTAAACCTGCTGCCGGCTGATTCATAAACAGACTGGTAATTAAAATAACTAGGGCAGCAATGCCGGAAACCCCTGCAGCTAATCCATCTAAGCCATCGATCCAGTTGACGGCGTTAGCAATTCCCGCCAGCCATAGTACCGTAATGGGAAAGTTTAGTAGCCCTAGTTGCACTATGCCTAAAAAAGGCAGGGTAATAAACTCAATCCGCACCCCCACTAGCCAGGCTAAGCTGGAAACTAGCAACTGTAAAACTAAACGACTAAGAGCAGGTAAATTAAAAAAGTCGTCTGCTAGTCCAATACAAAAAATAACAGACCACCGATCGTTACGCCCCAAATTTCATATTCTTTAGCAGTAGGTAAAATACCAAACCATCCTGCCCACCAACATAGGAGGAGGGCGGAAGCTGTACCCAAAAAGATAGAAACGCCGCCAATTCTTGCCACTGGTTCTTTGTGCATTTTGCGGCTGCTGGGCTTATCGACAATTCCTAATTTGACCCCGATCGATCGCACAACAGGGGTAGTCAACCACACAATGACCGCAGAAATACCAAAAGCAACAATAAAAGGGACTGCTTCCCCCTGCATAAAACTTAATTTAGGGCAATGGGTCAATCATAGGTTGATCTGTCTGGTTAGTCTAGTCTTTGGGGAGTTGGTACTGCTCGACAATGCGTCGGGCAAATTCCGGTACATGGGTTGCCAACTTGTGGGCATAGTGGCGGCGCACATATAAAAAATTGCGGATAAAGTGGGAATCGATGGAAAAACGTCCATACTCTAGTCCTTTGGGACCAATCTTGTTAATAATGAAACCTAAAAGCCAGCCCATCCAGAGGGGTAGGGTCACAGCCTGGTCGTAGGCACTGATCGATTGTTGCACGGCGGGTTTGCGGTTGCCCAGAGATTGTACCGGTTCTAGTTCTAGGGCGGATTTTGCCAGGTCGAGCATCTCCTGCCCCCGATCGTTGCGCACTACGATCCACTGCCAGCCGTAGGGCGCGCCCATATAGCCCACTACCAGGTCTGCCAGACTGTTGACATAGTCGAAGCAGGTCATGCAAGAAGGAGCAAACACATCCTTCAACTTCTCGGTATTGAGGGCAAAGAAAGGGACTTTCTCGATCGAGCCGTTTTCATGCTTGAAGTGGACATTAAAATCCTGCATGAACTCATAGCTGACTACGGTTTGGGGGGTGCGACTGGTGGTATCTAAAAATTTCTGCAGCCCCGATCGGGTGACGTTATCGACACAGGGAGTACCTAAAACGTAGAGTTTTTCTAAACCCAGGTGTTGTTCTACTGCCCGCAGGGCTTGGATTTGACAACCTACGCCGATCACCAGTAATTTCTTCATCCCCGATCGTTCTACTAATTCCAAAACTGACAAATTGGGGGAAAGGGTGGGCTTATTGACCCTGGCGGCTAAAATTTCCTCAGCGGTGGTGGCAAGAATGGGCTTGGGCTTAAACCGATCGGTTTCATCCGCTTGGACGCAGACGACTCCTTCCACTAAGCCCTGGGTGAGCATTTCCGTAGCGATCGTGGTGACAATGCCAGTCCACTGGGCACCGGGAATCGGTTCAATCTTGCGGGCGCTCCACATCTGTTGGTGTACGCCAAAGTAAAGTTCCCGATCGTTGTCCAGGTCGCGCTTTCTGCCGTGGGTGGTAGTTTCTAGGTGGTCAAACTGCTGATGTAAAAAGGCGCAGGCTTCCTTCACATAATGAATGTAATAGGTATCGCACAGACCGCATTCACTACATAATTCTTTGGCGGGACGGTGATTAGAGTTGGTTTGCCCTTTGGCGCGGCGATGGCTCATGGTTATCTTCTTAATTATTATTCGGGAATTTATGGATGGCTATGGTAGCAGATAACTAAAGCCCACAGCGATCGTCGCTCCCAGGAAAGTGTTGATAGCGTTGACGATCTCATTGGTCATCCATTGCCAACGAGTCTGTAAAGTGGCACCGATCAAACTTTCTAGATTGGTGGCAATCAAAGCCGCCCCCACACACAGTAATAACCCCTGGGGCACGGTGATCATTCCCACCAACCAACCGACAACGGCAATAGCAATAGAGCCAACAATTCCCGCGGTGGTGCCCTCTAAACTGACTGCTCCCTCCGTGCCCGGCGGCACCGATCGGAAGTTGGTAATCAAGTAAGTAGTTTTACCAAAGGCTTTGCCTACTTCACTAGCCATAGTGTCAGATAGTTTAGTACTTAGGCTAGAAACATAGCCCAGTAGCCAGAGGGGATGGGGATAAAGACCATAGCCAAGGGCGCAGACTGCGGCTACTCCTGCCGATCCCCACAGGTTTTCGGGACCCCGCGCCCCCGCTCGTTTTTCGCCAATCCCCGCGCTTCCTTGATGTCCTTCCCCACATAGGTAATTGC
>PHFO01000149.1 GCA_002861535.1 Cyanobacteria bacterium M5B4
TTGCTACAAAAAATTGCCCTTCTATAGGGAGTGAAAACACTATCTTTAGAAAAGAGTATGTAGGAGAAGGACTTATTATTGTAGAAGGAGAAAAGAATGCAGAGACAGGACAGGCACTAGGATTAAACTGTGTTTCTGTTATTGCTCCCCTTAGAAACAAAAGAGGCTATATTGACTCTTTTAGGGGATTCAAAAATAAAATTAAAGGTGTTATTGTCATAGAAGATAATGATGAGACTGGAAAGAAAAAAGCAAAAGAGGCTCAACAGGCTTTTACTGAATTAAATATCCCTGCCAAAATTGTCAATCTAGCTACCATCTATGACAGAAATGTTAAAGGATGGGACTTGTCAGATGCTGTTGAAGAAAAACTTTTTGCCTTAGAGGACATCCTGTGATTGATATTAGCCATAGACAAAATCTCTTAGAGGAATACATCCAAGACCTAAAAGAGTATTCTTCCCTTAAAGACCCCTCAAAAGACCCATTACTGAATAGACTAACACAGGAGTATGCCTTTAATATTCTTGCTAACAAATGGGGAAATAGTCTTGGCTTCTATCCTAGAGATATAAAATCTCATCTATCTCAACTAGAGTCAAAAAAGATAGACAAAATAGAAACCCTAGAGGAAGTTCTTAATGATAATAGTAATGGAGGGGAATGGATACTTTTAGACTTGTTTACTAAAGGTGCTCTCTATCTCCTTGCTGGTGCTCCCAAGGTAGGTAAAAGTATCTTTACTTATTCCCTGATTAGTTCTTTTCTACAGGGAAAACCTTTCTTAGGGAGAAATACAAAGCCTTGCAAGATACTGCACTACCAGTTAGAAGAACCACCTTGGCTTAGAAGAAAGAGACTGATTAGATCAGGGGTTGATCAAGACTTACTGTCTGTAGAACAGTACAAAAATTCTTATTACTCTAAAAGATTTATATCCTTAAGTGATGGAAACTGCCTTAAGGTCTTATCACAGACTATAGAAGAGAAAAATATTGACATTGTTATCATTGACACTTTAAGGGCAGGAACTACTGATTCTGGCATGACTGAGATTGATCCAAAAATGGGTTATATCCTAGGTAAAATACAGAAGATAGCTATAGAAACCAATGCCACTATAATCCTTGTTCATCACATGAGAAAGGAGGTAACAGGAGATGTTTCTATTGATGTTGCTGGAACCAACTCTCTCTTTTCTAACAGTGATGGAGCTATTGGTCTTTATGCTGATGGAACTAAGATTAAAATGCTTACCCATCCTAGACATGGGAACAAATTGGAAATAAAATACAGTATAATCAAAAGAAGGGGGATAACATCTATCCAGGTAGAAAGAGATAGCTCTATGTTTTTTAGAAATGTTTCTACTTCTATCCTTTCTCTCTTTTCAGATACCTCTAAACAAATAACAGAAAAAGACCTTTCCTCCCTAGAAAGAAAGTATTCTACAGATCAGATAGAAAATGCCCTTGAATATCTGATTGATGTTTCTATTCTTGACTATAAAAATGAAACTTATACTCTAAATAGAGAAAATTCTTGGATGCTAAATAAATTAGAAGAGAATGAAAATCTTGATAAGATATACCAAAAAATCCTTCAGTGCAAAAACTATTCAGAAGTCCTCTCTGTTATAGATTCCTCTGGAATAGATAAAGATGTCCTTAGAGAAAATATCCCTAAAAAAATATCTGACTATGTTATTACCTTAAAGAGAAAAAAGAGGAGATAGAGGAAGACTTTTAAGGTAGAATAGAAAAAATACTATCTAGGCTATATGTATATTTCAGATTCTTTTTGTGCTACAACCAAAGGATTGGTCTTACCCTCCACAGCAAAGCTACAGTACTCAGATTTGGTTTTTTTATACCAAAAAAGCCAAACATTTCTTTCTAAACTTAAAGAAGTAAAAGAGCCTAAACCCTTTATCTCTATATCCCTCTCTAATGGCTTTTCTGTTGATGTCTTTAGAGATAATTTTATCCTTTTATCCTCTGGGGAATATGTAAAAGCCTCTGACCTTAAAGAAGGAGATACCCCTCAATTACCTAAAGGAATAAAATGGAAGGGACAAAAAGCTGTTTATACTCCTCCAAAACTAGATAAACCTATCCCAGGAATCACTCAAAAGCCTATTGGACAGTTTGAATTTTATAAGTCTGTAGGAAATAGTTTCTATAAAATCAGTCAAAATCTTAAAGAAAAGGAACCTACAGACTTTGATATGGGAGACATTTTAATAACTGGGAGTGAATGTTTGGCTGGTTTTATGGCTGGATTCTTTGATGGTGTTGATGAGGTTACCATTACAAACCAGGAATACTATGGTCTAGATAGTATCCTACTTTTAGTAGGGTTGTTCTCTGACAGACAAACAAAGATAACAAAGTTAAATACTATTGCTCTTGATGACCAGCCTATACTTATCTCTAAAATTGAAGAGAAAGAACTAAATATTTGCTATGATGTTAAGACAAGTAAGGTAATCCAAGGTCTTTTTATTACTAATTCTCTCTCTGGCTCTGGTTTTGGAGGTAAGAAGTTTTAATATGAAAGAGGTGAGGTATTAGAAAGCATTTTTCTAAACAAGACCTTCAATACCTCTCTTTTCTTAAAAACATAAAAGAGTTATGTTCTGATCTCCCTCTTCACCATAGCTACAATATAGACCACATAGACCCCTCTAATGGGGAGAATCTCTGTGGTCTTTCCACAATCCAAAATATGATATTGGTTCCTGTTAAATTTAATTCTTGGAAGGCTAATAGAGTCTACCATTGGATTTAGATAATTATGATAAAGAGTCTTTTTTTGAAATTTTAAGAACTATTTCAGATGTTGTTTTTTAACCTTACTCTCTGTGGAAAAAAATATTGTCTTCTGACAACATAATTGATATAATTCTAATAAAACATAAAGTGGAAAAGGTGTTTGGAATAAAAATGAAAATTGTTTTGAACTGCAAAGGAATAAAATATGCTTAGAAAGATGGAAAAACTTTTTAGAAGTTACTGTTTTGAGCTAAAAATGCTCCCAGACCAGATAGTAGAAAACTGGTGCAACAAATACTATCCTGATTTTGCTCTCTCAGTTCAACACTCTTGGGACTACCCTGGACTGTTTTTCTATGATTTTTTGTTGATTATTATTCTAGTGACTATAAGACTAGAAGATATTCTGTATACCTAGCTAGGAATAAACAATGTCTTCCCTCTTTTAGGGATTCTTTTATAAATTCCCCTATAGGAGAAGACTTTACTTCCTACTTTAACTATACTCCTATCTTTTTTACTAAAATTCCCTATGAACTAGATAGTGTCTTCAAAACAATATCTTCCTCCCAGGAAAAGTATTATATTATTAAAGAACAACCCAAATTAGAGAATTATGACCAATATTAAAAATTTGATTAGAAACTTAGAAACAGAAGAAAAAGAAGAATCTTTTCTGGATTCTGTAAATCAAAGGCTTCAGCAAGTTAAAAAATTTATCAATATTTTGGAAAATATTGAATCAATCAAGGAACAAGTTAATGCAGAGTATACATCTCTTCAAACTTTATCTCAAATCTATACAGATCATAAATATAACTTAGAAGAAGTAGAGGCTTTAGCTGTCTATGCTTCAGCAAACCAGCCTAAAAAAGCAAAGAAAAGACAAGAAAAGAAAAAACAAACTGAACAAACTGAACAAACTGAAGATTCTACCCCTTCCCTTTCTGATTTCTCATCTCCTCCCCCTTCAGGAGGAGAGGTCTTCTATGACTCTAATGATTTAGATAATAATACCTCTTTCCCCTCAGAGACTTTAGAGATTATGACTAATTTTATCTCCAATGCTTTTAAGGGAGGTATTGAATATACAGCATGATGAGAGAATTAAAAGTTATTAATAAACCTGGAACCTGGCTAAAAAAGAGTATTGAAGATTCCTCTAGTCTTCCTCCTAACCTTAAGCATTTTCTTCCTTTTAACACTGTTTTGAGGGTTAAAGCTCAACAACCAGCAAATAGTAATCACTCTCTGGTTACTCTTGATAGGGGATATGGAGAACAAAACTACAACACCTGGTATATTTTTCTTCCCCATTTTAGAGAAGAAAATACTAATAAAGATATTCTCCTTCCTGTCCCTTTTGAGCCACAAACTAACAATTTAAGAGAGCCTGATAGAGAATGTTATAGCTCCTCCTCTTTTATGGTTCTAAATTACAAGCTCCCTGGAGTTCTTTCTTCTGATGATGAATATGTTAAAAGACTTAATGCTTTAGGATATGATTCTACAGAACATGAAGGACATCAAATCCTCTGGAATAAACTAGGACTTAAAAGTCAGTTTAGAACTGATTTAGGGTTTGATGACTTGGATCAGCAACTAGAAAAAGGAAATCCTATAGCTATTGGATTCCTCCATAGGGGAACACTATCTAACCCTACTGGAGGGCATTGGGCAGTAGTTATAGGCAGGAAAGGGGAAGATTATGTCTTTAATGACCCCTATGGTTCCTTAATGGATGGTTATACCTCTAGCCCCTATAATGGTAAAGGGGTTGTCTATCCTAGAACTGTTTTACAGAAAAGATGGTTACCTGAAGGGAAGAAATCAGGATGGGGAAGAATTATCTTAGACTAAAAATCTTCAAATAGATATTCTCTTACCTTCTCCCTAATTACTTCTCCCTCCTCCTCTCCTAAGACTGGGAGAAGTATCTCTATCTTAAACCTTAGATTTTTAAGGTCTTTTTCATTGTATCCTTTTAGATAGTTTTTTAGGTCTATGTAAATAAGCTCAGTTAGCATTGCTACACTAAGAGCTGTCCCATCTACTACCTTGCTATTACCTATTAAAAGAGGATACAGTTCTTCTAAACTGTCCATAAATCCCTGGAAATCAGGACTAAAGACCTTTTTGATAACTATAGGAGTTACTTTTGTTATCTCTATTAGTGAGATGTTGTAAGGCAATATAGAGGCAATATAGGAGGGTTCTTCAGACTCACATAAAAGTGTTCTTACTTCCTCTCTATTGCTATCCTTGTTTAAGCAAATTAATTCTACTTGATACATTTTGAAAACCTGTCCCTAAAATCACTAATCATTATGCTAAAATATTATCTAGACTTATTATATCTTATTATATTTCCTTCCCTATGAATTGTTCAGTACCTAAAATGATAGGCAAAAAGGAAAATTTTTGGGAGTTTTTTGAGAGAGGAGGGTACCACCATTATACCACATTTTCAATAGAATAAATCTTAAATTTTCCTTAAATTTTTTTCTTGTTGAGTATTAAAGATTCTTAAGTTTTGTTTGTCAAGATCAAAAATTATAAAATAAATAA
>PHFO01000150.1 GCA_002861535.1 Cyanobacteria bacterium M5B4
CACAAATTTAATGGGCAGAACCATTGCCATGATATTTATCGGTATCATAGAAGCCGTTGCGAGTGCCAAAAAACAGGCAACTCAGAGTAAAAATTCCTGTAAGCACGATTAGAATGCTCTTAAAATCAATTACGGTTTCCATACGATCGGGGTTGATATTGGTACTTAGTATTTGATTGTGAGGGATGGGGGAAAAATTGGGCAAAAGTTCCATAACTTTTAATTTTTTAGGTAACAGGACTTAAAATTTCTCTCATTCCCCCATCCCTTCGCCCCTCTCAGGGAGCACAGGGCTATCGTGAGAGTCCTGTAGATATTTTGCCTATTGCATAAACCCCGATCCCTTGGGCGAAAAACTGAGCAAGAATAAACCTTGAACTGCCCCTGCCACGCCATTCTGACTACCACTATAGGTAGCTATGCCCTGCAATCGCCCCTGGTGGGTTCCCCTGCGCAGGCTACAAAGCCGGCGATAATGTTACTAGCCCCAATAAAACCCGAAGGAGCTGCTACTGCCAGTCAGCGAAAACTTGATCCAGATAAGCTTTTGTGGCAGTTGACTAGGAACTACCAGTAAAGATGACATCGGGGAAACGCAGTTGGGCTTCTGCCATGGGTCTACCCTTACCTTCTTCTTGCCAGTAGTTGATTACTTCTGTGGCTTTGTTAAGAATCTCGATGCGGTCTTCACTTGTAATCCAGGGCTTTGATTCCATTTCGGTTTTGAGTTGTTCCCAGGCATCATCGCGGGGCCAAAAGAAGTAGCGGGTGAGGGGACTATTGCCCTTCCCGATAATCTGATCGACTGCTAAAGCAACATTGTCTTCTAGCCAAAGAATTTTTAGGACGAATTGGGTCAAATTGTTTTATCCTCCTGTTAATTGCAGTCTTTTAATTTACCATGACTTCCTGGCAAAATTGCGCCCTTGTGCTTGATATTGATGGAGTTATTCGCGATGTGAGTCAGTCCTATCGCCGTGCTCTGGCGGATACGGTGGAGCAGTTTACTGGAAAGCGCCCCTCCCCCGATGACATCGATCGGTTGAAGCAGGAGGGATTGTGGAACAATGATTGGGAGGCATCCCAGGAGCTAATTCGGCGGTTTGCGCCCGATGTTAAGGTTGACTATGAAACGATCGTGGCTTTTTTCAGTCCCGTTATCGGGGACAAAACTGGGATGGCTATATTAAAGATGAGCCTCTGTTAGTTACGCGGGCTTTTTTTGACGATTTGGCAACAAAAAACTTCCCCTGGGGCTTTTTTAGTGGCGCTACGCGGGCTTCTGCTACCTTTGTCCTCGATCGGTTGGGGCTAGGGGATCAGGTGTTGGTGGCGATGGAGGATGCCCCAGGCAAGCCCGATCCCACTGGTTTAATTGCTGTTGCCCAGCAACTCGATCGTCCCCGCGTGATCTATGTGGGGGATACCGCAGCGGACATGATGACGGTGACAAGGGCGAGGGAGAAAGACCAAAGTCGCACCTATGAGGCTATTGGCGTGATCCCGCCCCATGTGAGGGATGAGATAAGTTATGGAGCGGTGCTAAGACAACAGGGAGCCGATCGGGTGATCCGCCGCTTAGTTGATTTAGCTTTCTAGAACCCACTTGCGTACTTTTTCCAGGGCATCCCAGCCGGGTCGGCGGCGGGCACCTTCGGCAAAGTTTTCGATCACTTCTTGTTTAAGGTCGCTTAAAAGCATGAGCCAGTTTTGGGCGGCTTCGATTTGCTCCCTGACTCCCTTTTGATTGGTTTCTAGGAGGGCGATCGCTAGGTTGATGCGGGCTTGGGGGTCTTCGGGACTGAGTTTTACCCCTTGTTTGGCGGCTTTGACGGCTAAGTTTGCCTGATTGTTGAGCAAATACACCCAAGCCAAACAAATCCAGCCACTGGCAATTTTGGGTTGACGTTCGGTGATTTTTTCGTAGAGGGGGATCAAAGTGGCAGCATCTTCCCCCGATCGGTAACGTTCTAATCCTTGCTGGAATAGGTCTTCAGCAACATTGATGCTAGGCTCGTTGGTCATAGTTTTGCTTGCAGTTGTTTGATTATTTTATAGAGTTCTGGCAGACGGCGGAAGAGGACGGTAGCCTTGAAAAAGTCTTTGCTATTGAAGGCGGGATAGCCCATCACTTCCGCCTGGGGGGGGACATCTTCGGCAATGCCGGACTGCGCCGCGGCTACGGCGCCATCGCCGATATGGAGGTGGTTACTAACCCCACCTGCCCCGCTAAAATAACGTTTTGCCCTAGTTTTACTCCCCCTGCCAAGCCTACCTGCCCCGCCAGGAGAGAATTAGCACCGATCCTGCAACCATGCCCAATTTGTACCAGGTTGTCGATTTTTGTGCCCTTGTCAATCTGGGTCACTCCCAAGGCTCCCCGATCGATGCAACTATTAGCGCCAATTTCCACCCCGTCGGCGATGATCACTTTTCCCACTTGGGGCATCTTCCACCAAGTGCCATCCTGGTTAGGCACAAAGCCAAAACCTTCATCCCCGATCACTACGCCGCTATGGAGTAGGCAGTCATTCCCGATCGTGGTATTGCTGTGAATCGAGCATTGACTGTAGATCACAGTCCGATCGCCGATCGTGACCTCATCGTAAATTGTGACATGGGGATAAATTTGCACACCATTGCCGATCGTGACCCGATCCCCGATCGTGGTGTATGCCCCAATAAAAACATTTTCCCCCAAAGTTACGCCCTCTCCCAACACCACAGTGTCATGAATACCGACTCTGGGGGGTGGGGGAGGATAGAATAAGGAGATTGCTTGGGCAAAGACCAGTCTTGGATTAGGCACGCTCACGTAGGGAATCTGTCGCCCTTGGGCAATTGCAATCACCCCTTCCTCCTGGGGCAAGATGAGTGCCCCTGCCCTAGTTGTTTGCAGTTGGGGATAGAACTTCTTATTTTCTAAAAAAGCCAACTCATTTTCCTGGGCTAATTCCAGGGTATTTACCCCGACAAGGTCAGGATCAGACTCAGAGGATGGGGTTAGCCCCAAGGTTTGGAGCAGGCAATGAAACCGCATAGTTAACTGGCAATAGGATAATTACCGCTCAAGTATAGGCGCTGATGGAGAAGACAGGGCAATCTCCCAGGATGTTGTTGGTTTATAGCCCTTGCCCCAGAGGTTAATTCCTTCCGAGCAGACTGTTACTTCCCTAAAGCCCGCTGCCGCTAAATGGGTCTGGAGAGTTTTGCTAGTAAATCCGGTGCGATGGAGCATGAAACCATCCCCCTCCCCGTAGATGGCATGAATTGCTGTGATTTGGGCACCGCTGGGATAGGTCTCGATCGGTTCCTCCAACTTGCCCTCTGCAACAAACTTAGCCACTGCTTGCAGATCGGGCATAGTCACTAAAACCAGTCCCCCTGGTTTCAAGACGCGGTAAAATTCCCCCAAAGCGATCGGGACTTGGTCACGGAAAATGTGCTCTAAATTGTGGGAAGAGTAAAGGGCATCCATAGAGTGATCAGCAACAGCGGACAAATCCGTAATACTGCCAATTACATCGGGTTCCACAGCGGGATCAATATCCAGGCGGATTTCTCGCCAGGCGGAATTGCGAAACACTGGCGCTAGGGCAAGGGGATTTTGGGGACCACAACCCACATGGAGCACGCTAAAGGATTGGGGCGCAGCCTGTCCAGGGTAGCATTGCAGACGGTGTTGAATTTCCTGCTGCCATTCTGCCCCCCGCAGGGCGTAGCGTAACCACCGATCGTCGGGGTTGAGGGCAATAGCTTGCAAATAATGCCCGATCGCTCGCTGGGGTTCCCCCTTAGTAATATAAATATCTGCTAATAATTTGTGGGCATCCAAATACTTAGGATCGATGGCAAGCACTCGTTCCCCATAACTGAGACTGCGATCGAGTTCCTGCTTCTTTTTGTGAATCACAGCCAAGTTAAATAGAGCCGGAATATAGTCCGGTTGTTCCGCTAAAATCTCAGTAAAAATAGTAAGAGCTAACTCTATTTCTCCCTGACTGTAGGCAGTTAAACCCCGATCTAATTTTTGTTTAACAGTAGAATTACTAGGAGATTGTTTACGGAGTTTATTTAAATTCTCCTTGGCATCCAGCCGATCGGGGCTAAGTTCTATCACTTTTTCAAAACACCGCATCGACTCGTCTATCTTACCCAAACGATGACATACTAAACCCAACTGAAAATAGAAATTACTATTACTAGGATCAAGCTGTATTGCCTTAGCATAACAAGCTAAAGCCTGATGCAATTCCTCCTGCTCAAAAAAGATATTACCCAAGCCAAAATAACTTAACGTATGGTTAGGATTGATCGCTAGTACCTGCCGGTATTTACCGATCGCTTCAGGAATTTTACCCAACTTGCGCAGGGCAATTCCCATATTAAAATGAGCTTCAATTAAACTCGGTTCTAGGGCAATAGCCTGTTGCCAACGATCGATAGCCTGTTGCCACTGTAGTTGATTGGCAAGGCTCAAGCCCTGATTGAGATAGCTCTGTGCGGTGACCATAGTGGTAATTATGAGACCATTACAATTGTAACCAACTGTGCAAATCCCGATCGATCAGTTGTTGTAAATGCAAAATCTCTGGCGTGAAGCGCTTAATTAAACTAAGTTTTATCTCTGGAGGGAGGGGTTGATACTCGCCTGCTAAAACTTTTTGGCAGGCAGGGAAATTAACGGGAACACTGACACCAAGAAAGTTGTAAACACGCTCTAAAGTCTGTTGATGATTTTGTTCTAAGTCTTGTTGTAACAAGATTAAAACTTGCTCTTTAGGAAAATAACGATCGAGTAGTTTTAGTTGTTTAACATAGTTCCCCCGATCGCAGTAAGAATGCACACGGCGGGCAGAGCGTTCATTTTCCACACTAGAAGAAAACAGCAGACGCAGAGGTTCAAGAGCAATAGCAAGGGAAAAAGGCAAAGTTTCCCAACCCCGTTTTAATTCCATTTGATATTGGGAATAAGCCCGATCGATGGGATTACGGAGTAAAACAATTAACTTCATGTGGGGGTTATAGCAGTAAATCCGTTCAGGTACATGGGGCAAATACATGTAGATGGGAGTTGCCTCCCCCACCGCAGTCTGGTTGGTGTAGTTAGGGAAAAAACTATGATAGTAGTCAATGCCCAAGGAATAATGCCGATCGTAGTCAAAAAAATGCACTTCCTTAGAGGGCGCAAAACAAATATCTGGATGTTCACTCAAAAAATGAGCTAGGGCAGTAGTACCACCTTTTTGCGTCCCAACTATCAAGAAATTAACTACCATCCCTAATGACAAACTCAAATAGTTTTGCCAGATTGTAACTAGAAGAAAAATTTAACACAA
>PHFO01000151.1 GCA_002861535.1 Cyanobacteria bacterium M5B4
AGCGCTGGCTAACCAGCGCATGCACCCGACAGGCTTCGCCTATCGACAAGAAGCATAAAAAACTTACTCTGGTTTAATTGTCAAGAAGAATAAAATAAGCCTATGCTCACCACTGCGCAACTCATAAAAGAGATGAACGACTGTCGAAGACAAACGATCGCTCTTTTTGATCAGATTGAAGATCATCTTTGTTTTATACAGGCGCATCCCGAATTTAGCCCGATCGGTTGGCATTTAGGACATATTGCCTACACAGAATCCCTCTGGTTGTTAGAGCCTGAATGCAGGCAGAATCTATCAATTAAAAATGCTGATTCCTATTTTGCTGTCGAAAATTTACCTAAAACAAATCGGGTCAATTTGCCCAGTCTCGATCGGATTTTATCCTACTGCCAAGAAGTACGCAATTTAGTCCTAAATACCCTAGTGAAACAAGACCAACATAATCTCCTCGCCTTTTTGTTACAACATGAAAGTCAACATCGAGAAATTATGACATTTATTTTGCATATGATGGGTGAACAAATCACAGGCATCCCCCCTGAAATCCCCCCAGAAACGATCGGTCATACTATTACAATTCCTGCGGGGGAGTTTAGCCAAGGCAATAATAACTTCTGGGCATTAGACAATGAAAAATTACCCTTCAAACAGTATGTAGAAAGTTTTACGATCGATGTTCATCCTATAACTAGGGGACAGTTTCAATTATTCCTAGAAGCTAAGGGTTACGATCGTCAGGAATTTTGGTCAAAAGATGGTTGGAATTGGCGGCAACAAAACCCAGATATAAACACACCAAGATTCTGGCATTTTCCTAACTTAACCGATCGTCATCCTGTCTATGGGGTTAGCTTTTACGAAGCAGAAGCCTATGCTAATTTTAGTCACAAACGTTTGCCTACAGAAGCAGAATGGGAAAAGAGCTACAGTTTTCTGCCCGATTTGAATGGCGTGTGGCAATGGACTCAAACCCTATTTGATGCCTATCCTGGTTTTAGTTTTTTCCCCTATCAAGGCTATTCTGCTAGTTACTTTGACCACAGTCACTATGTTATTAAAGGGCGATCGTGGCAGAGTCGAAAATGGACAATACGCCCTAGTTTTAGAAATTGGTATTTACCCCATATTCGCGATATTTTTGTCGGCATTAGATGCGTTACGCCTGCATCCGATCGGGAACAATAGCTTGAACCACAATATCCCCATAGAAATCTGTTTGTTGCAAAGACACCTTAGATTGGGCAGAAAGGAGCAATAACCCCCAAAAACACCGACTTTGTCATTAAAAATTGCTCCTAATTCTGATAACAAAATCTCCCAGTATTAACAGTAAAATACTGCTCCAAAGCAAGGGCAATTTCTGATAAATTCTCTTTATGGGCTAACTGATTGATAGCTTTAATTTGCTCTTTAGTATTGAGTTGTTTGCGATAATTTTTTACTCGTTTGCGCGGCTCTTTGTTCATTTCCGCAGAGAGCAACTCCAACTGGGTAATCAATTCTTGGAGGGTAATTTTACGAGTAGGAGGAGGAGCACTACTGCGCCGACGGATGTGTTTTTCTAAATCCATCGGTAATTTTGGACTGTCTTCTAATTCCAGAGAAATTCCATCTTCTCCTGCTTCTGTAGTTGATGGATTAACTTGGGAAAGAGTTTGAGCTTTTAAGAAAACCAACATAGAAGCATATAACAAAGCCTGTCCCGAATCGTAAAGACCCTGCCGATCGTGATCGACTAAACGGGCTAAAAAACGATCGACTACATCAATTACATCCACATCCCAAGGGTTAACTTCTCCCCTTTCGGCTAAATCAATTAACAAACCGATCGCTTCTTTGGTGACAGACTCTGGGATCATGGCTTAACTTTTAGTCTTTTCTTCTACTTCCACATCGATAGCACTTTCTAACATCAGTTGTTGTTTCTCTGCTTGCACAGAAAGTTCTTCCACCTTTTTTTGCAGAGCTTTGATCTGTCTTTCTTTGCTACTCATGCTGACAGACTCTTGAATGCCAGACCAAAAAGCAAAAATCCAGGCTAAGAATGCCCCCACTCCCATCGCCAAAATCATCTCGATAGCAATAGGAGCTTCTAACTTGATGTCTTTATAGATAAGAATAGTGGCAGGATCGGGGTTTTTCATGGCAAACATAACCAAGAGTAACAAAACACCAAAGATGAACAGAAAACTAAGTTGACGCATTTGCCTAATTTGAATAATGTTCGCTTCTATAGTAAGCCCTTTGTCCACATTTGTTCAATCAATTTTACGTAGCCCCAGGGCAATTTGGCTGTTAGCACTGATTTTTTCTAGTACCTCCTTAGCGCGACTGATCACTACAGGGGGCAATCCCGCTAATCTGCCTACTTCAATACCGTAGGAACGATCGGCTCCTCCTGGTTGCACCTGGTGTAAAAAAACGATCTCATCTTCTAGTTCTCTTACTGTGACTTGAAAGTTAGCGACGTTAGACAAAAGTAAAGCTAGTTCATTCAACTCGTGATAATGGGTAGCAAAAATGGTCTTTGCACGGATGTGTTTTGCTAGATATTCTGATACAGACCAAGCGATTGCCATACCGTCAAAGGTAGAAGTACCTCTGCCAATTTCATCTAATAAAACCAAAGAAGTATCTTTAGCATGATTGAGAATGTTAGCAGTCTCGTTCATCTCTACCATAAAAGTCGATTGACCAGTGGCGAGATCATCCACGGCACCAACCCTAGTAAAGATACGATCGCAAATACTCAAACTAGCAGACTGAGCGGGGACAAAACTGCCCATTTGTGCCATCAATTGGATTAGTCCTGTCTGTCTTAAAAAGATGCTTTTGCCACTCATGTTAGGACCAGTGAGAATGATCAAATCGGGATTTCCATCCCCCAAAACGACAGAATTGGGGACAAAGAAACCAGAAGGTAGGGTTTGTTCAACTACAGGATGACGACCTTGAATAATTTCTAAAGTTCCTTTTGCATGGAAAGATGGACGACAGTAGTTATATTTGGCACTTACTTCTGCCAGACTGCTTAACACATCTACCATTGCCACCGATCGGGCGATCGATCTTATTTTGTCGATTTGTTGACTACAACTATGGCGTAATTCTACAAATATATCGTATTCTAACTGGTTTAGCTGACTCTCTCCCTGTAAGATGTTTGTCTCTTTCTCTTTTAATTCCGCTGTAATATAGCGTTCTTCGTTGGTTAACGTTTGTTTGCGGATGTAGTTAGAGGGGGCTAGGTTACTCTTGCCCCGCGAAATGCTAATGTAATAACCAAAGGCTTTGTTAAAATTTACCTTCAAAGTAGGGATATTTGTCCGCTCTCTTTCGGTCTTTTCTAGTTCTGACAGCCATTTTATATCATCCTGGCGCTGTTGTCTTAACCGATCGAGTTCTTCATTGATACCATCACGAATTAAACCACCCTCTGTCAAACTGAGGGGAGGGCTTTCCACTAGGGTATGGGCAATGCGATCGGCAAGCTCAAGTAAAGGTTGGGGTATGTTTTGTAAAGCTAACAGATAACTTGTCTTGCAGTCTTGTAATAGTTGACCAATGTCAGATAGACGATCGAAAGATAAACCCAAAGCGACCAAATCTCTAGCATTGGCTGTGTTAGAACTAATTCTACCGGCAATGCGTTCTATATCGTAGACTCCTTCTAACAACGATCGCAGTTTTTGTCTTAAAAAATGATCCTGTAATTCCGCGATCGTGTCCTGTCTTTGTCTGATTTGTTCTACATCTTTGAGGGGTTGTAAGAGCCATTGTTTTAACATTCTGCCCCCCATTGCTGTTATTGTCCGATCGAGTGCCCACAATAACGAACCAGTCGTTGTATTATCTCTTACTGTATGAGTTATCTCTAAATTTCTCCTCGTTTGATAATCTAAAATTAAGTAGTCTGACACCGTATAGGTGAATAAAGGCTGTAAATCGATCGGGGTTGTCCTTTGAGTTTCTGCTAAATAAGCTAAAATTGCCCCCGCCGATCGGATTGCCAGAGGTAGGTTTTCACAACCGAAACCCTCTAAAGAACGCACCTTATATTTTATGAGCAGTCTTTCACGGGCAGGTACCAAAGCAAAAGCAGAAGGAGAGAAGGGAGTATAACAAAAATGACTAGGTAAAAACTGTGGTAATGGTTGTCCTTGATCAATCAAAGACGGCGTTGTAAGCGGATAGATAACTTCCGCTGGCTGCAGTCTGAGTAGTTCTTGTACTAATTGGTCATTCGTTTGTAACTGTGTGGTAAAAAACTCCCCTGTAGAAATATCCACGCTGGCAAGCCCCCATTTGTCATTACTATTGACGATGGCAGATAAAAAGTTATGTTGTTTCGCCGCTAAAATCTCCTCTTCTAACACAGTGCCTGGGGTCATCACCCTTGTTACTTCTCTTCTAACTAGACCCTTTGCCTGACTGGCATTTTCCATCTGGTCACAAATTGCCACCGATCGTCCTTTTTCTAACAACTGTTTTACATAACGATCGACAGCATGGAAGGGAATACCTGCCATTGCTACTCTGCCAATCTCTTTACCTGCTTCTTTCCCTGTTAAAACCAACTCTAGTTCTTTAGCAAGTAAGACTGCATCTTCAAAAAACGCCTCATAAAAATCTCCTAAACGATACAAAACGATCGTGTGGGGATGAGCCATCTTTACTTCCATATACTGACGCATCATAGGCGTTAGCAAATCCCGATCGACATCAGTAGAACGAAGCAAAAGATTACTAGACATAGACAAAAAAGATAGAACAGTGACTCAGATTATAGCTCATACAGCTTTTTCTTAAATTGTTAGTTACGCCCTCACCCCCAGCCCCTCTCCCAAAACGGGCGAGGGGAGCAATCCCTTGTAAATCATTTTTGGGCTGTACCAAGTTTTTAAGGTAAAAGCTGTATTTCTCTTCTGTTTCGGTAATTTTAACTTTCCGCCAAAAGAAGTCCCCCGATTTATCGGCGGGATGAATTTTGGTAAGTATTCAGGATTTACCATTGATTAGTTTTATGCTAAGTATAGATGTATGAGAAACGTAGTCAAAGTTAGAATTTATCCAACTACTGAACAGCAACAAGCTTTGTCACAAGCTTTTGGCTGTGCCAGATAGTTTTGGAATAATTCTTTAGCTGAGACTAATAAACTCTACAAAGAAACTGGCAAAGGATTATCTAGACAAGGCTTAAACGATAGATTACCAAAT
>PHFO01000152.1 GCA_002861535.1 Cyanobacteria bacterium M5B4
AAGGATAAAGGTATTGACAAAGTAGGACAGGGTAGTGCATACTAGCAGAGCGCCTTTCGCAAAGGCACCCAGAACCAGGAAAACTTAAGAACTCATCAACCACCTCGTCAAATATTAATGGAGTAGAGGCATTGCCCTAACTCTAACACAACAAACTAAAACTGACTACAGTTTTATCTGAGTCACTATGGAGAGTTTGATCCTGGCTCAGGATGAACGCTGGCGGTATGCTTAACACATGCAAGTCGAACGGTCACTTCGGTGATAGTGGCGGACGGGTGAGTAACGCGTAAGAATCTACCCCTAGGCTCGGGATAACGGAGGGAAACCACCGCTAATACCGGATGTCACTGAGAAGTAAAAGGCTTGCCACCTAGGGATGAGCTTGCGTCCGATTAGCTAGTTGGAGTGGTAAAGGCACACCAAGGCAATAATCGGTAGCGGGTTTGAGAGGATGACCCGCCACACTGGGACTGAGACACGGCCCAGACTCCTACGGGAGGCAGCAGTGGGGAATTTTCCGCAATGGGGGCAACCCTGACGGAGCAATACCGCGTGAGGGACGAAGGTCTGTGGATTGTAAACCTCTTTTCTCTGGGACGATAATGACGGTACCAGAGGAATCAGCCTCGGCTAACTCCGTGCCAGCAGCCGCGGTAAGACGGAGGAGGCAAGCGTTATCCGGAATTATTGGGCGTAAAGGGTGCGTAGGTGGTCGTACAAGTCCCATGTCAAAGCATGGTGCTTAACGCCATAAAGGCGTGGGAAACTGTAGGACTAGAGTACAGCAGGGGCAGGAGGAATTCCCGGTGTAGCGGTGAAATGCGTAGATATCGGGAAGAACACCAGTGGCGCAAGCGTTCTGCTGGGCTGTAACTGACACTGAGGCACGAAAGCTAGGGGAGCGAAAGGGATTAGATACCCCTGTAGTCCTAGCCGTAAACGATGGACACTAGGTGTAGGCAGTATCGACCCTGTCTGTGCCGTAGCTAACGCGTTAAGTGTCCCGCCTGGGGAGTACGGTCGCAAGATTGAAACTCAAAGGAATTGACGGGGGCCCGCACAAGCGGTGGAGTATGTGGTTTAATTCGATGCAACGCGAAGAACCTTACCAGGACTTGACATCCCGCGAACCCCGGTGAAAGCTGGGGGTGCCTTCGGGAGCGCGGAGACAGGTGGTGCATGGCTGTCGTCAGCTCGTGTCGTGAGATGTTGGGTTAAGTCCCGCAACGAGCGCAACCCACGTTCTTAGTTGCCATCATTAAGTTGGGCACTCTAGGGAGACTGCCGGTGACAAACCGGAGGAAGGTGTGGATGACGTCAAGTCATCATGCCCCTTACGTTCTGGGCTACACACGTACTACAATGGTTGGGACAAAGAGCAGCGAAGTGGCGACACCAAGCAAATCTCATAAACCCAGCCTCAGTTCAGATTGCAGGCTGCAACTCGCCTGCATGAAGGCGGAATCGCTAGTAATCGCCGGTCAGCATACGGCGGTGAATACGTTCCCGGGCCTTGTACACACCGCCCGTCACACCATGGAAGCTGGTCACGCCCGAAGTCGTTATTCTAACCGGAAGGAGGGAGACGCCTAAGGCAGGGCTGGTGACTGGGGTGAAGTCGTAACAAGGTAGCCGTACCGGAAGGTGCGGCTGGATCACCTCCTTTTAGGGAGACCATCAAGGGTAGTTAGTAGGGATTGATAACTGACTGCTGATTGACATCCCAAGGTCGATAGGGGTGGGGGATGAGTTTTTAACTGGTATGGGGGCTATTAGCTCAGGTGGTTAGAGCGCACGACTGATAATCGTGAGGTGCCTGGTTCGAATCCAGGATGGCCCATGGAGGGGGGTTTAGCTCAGTTGGTAGAGCATCTGCTTTGCACGCAGAGGGTCAGGAGTTCGAGTCTCCTAACCTCCACCAGAGAGGACTTAGCAATGTTTACGGTTGGTAAAGATTGCTGGGGGAACTCAGCCAGGACCTTGAAAACTGCATAAGCCAAGAGAGGAAGTAAGTTGAGAAGCTAAATTAGGGCTTACGGAGGATACCTAGGCACAGGGAGGCGAAGAAGGACGCGGTTACCGGCGATACGCCCTGGGGAGTTGGAAGCGAACGTTGATCCAGGGGTTTCCGAATGGGGCAACCCAATAACTACCATCTGAATCCATAGGATGGGAAGAGCGAACTCCGTGAATTGAAACATCTTAGTAGCGGAAGGAAAAGAAAACAAAAGTGATTCCCTTAGTAGCGGCGAGCGAAGTGGGAGGAGCCCAAACCGATGGGCAAGACCTGTCGGGGTTGTAGGACTGCTAAATGTATCCAGGAGATTAGACGAGGTGTTTGAAAGACACGCCAGAGAGGGTGAAAGCCCCGTAGTCGAAGGTTGAATGGAGCTGGCAGTATCCTGAGTAGCACGGTACACGAGGAATTCCGTGTGAATCAGCCGGGACCACCCGGTAAGGCTAAATACTACCCTGTGACCGATAGTGAACCAGTACCGCGAGGGAAAGGTGAAAAGAACCCCGGGAGGGGAGTGAAATAGAACATGAAACCGTAAGCCTACAAGCAATCGAAGCACGATTGAACGTGTGACGGTGTGCCTGTTGAAGAATGAGCCGGCGACTTATAGGCAGTGGCAGGTTAAGGCGGGAATGCTGGAGCCAAAGCGAAAGCGAGTGTGAAGAGCGCGATGGTCACTGTTTATAGACCCGAACCCGGGTGATCTAACCATGGGCAGGCTGAAGCTTGGGTAACACCAAGTGGAGGGCCGAACCGACCGATGTTGAAAAATCGGCGGATGACCTGTGGTTAGCGGAGAAATTCCAATCGAACTCGGAGCTAGCTGGTTCTCCCCGAAATATGTTGAGGCATAGCGGCTAGGGAAAGTTAGGGGGTAAAGCACTGAATCGGTGCGGGCGGCGAGAGCTGTACCAAATCGAATCAAACTCTGAATACCTAATGTTGGTCCTAGCCAGTCAGACTGTGGGAGATAAGTTCCATGGTCAAGAGGGAAACAGCCCAGACCACCAGCTAAGGTCCCTAAGTATGGCTAAGTGATAAAGGAGGTGGGAAGACGGAGACAACCAGGAGGTTTGCTTAGAAGCAGCCACCCTTGAAAGAGTGCGTAATAGCTCACTGGTCAAGTTTTCCTGCGCCGAAAATGAACGGGGCTAAGCCATGCACCGAAGCTGTGGAATTGATCCTTCTCATCAACATCAATCTTGATTGGTTAACTGATTGCTCTCATTCTTTTCTGATGTGGGAAGGGATTGGGTGGCTGAGGTTGAATGTTGATGGGAATGGTATTGGTTGGTAGGGGAGCGTTCTGTAGTAGTGTGAAGCGTTAGCGTGAGCAGGCGTGGACGAGGCAGAAGTGAGAATGTCGGCTTGAGTAGCGAAAAGATGGGTGAGAATCCCATCCCCCGAAAGTCCAAGGGTTTCCCCACAAGGCTCGTCCATGGGGAGTTAGTCGGGACCTAAGGCGAGGCTGAAAGGCGTAGTCGATGGTGATAGGGTTAATATTCCCTGACCGATGTGCAGGAGCGAACTGGGGACGCATGAGAAATTACTCCGCCCTTAGTGGATTGGGAGGGTTCTACGGAACTCGTGGAGGAAAGGTAGTGCCAAGAAAAGCCAGGTAGTGTTGATTGCACACGCCCGTACCCGAAACCGACACAGGTGGACAGGTAGAGGATACCAAGGGGCGCGAGATAACTCTCTCTAAGGAACTCGGCAAAATGGCCCCGTAACTTCGGGAGAAGGGGTGCCACCGTGAGGTGGTCGCAGTGAAAGGGTCCAAGCAACTGTTTATCAAAAACACAGGTCTCTGCTAACTCGTAAGAGGATGTATAGGGGCTGACGCCTGCCCAGTGCCGGAAGGTTAAGGAAGTCGGTCAGGCAACGAAGCTGACGACCGAAGCCCCGGTGAACGGCGGCCGTAACTATAACGGTCCTAAGGTAGCGAAATTCCTTGTCGGGTAAGTTCCGACCCGCACGAAAGGCGTAATGATTTGGACGCTGTCTCGGAGAGAGGCTCGGCGAAATAGAATTGTCTGTGAAGATGCGGACTACTTGCACCTGGACAGAAAGACCCTATGAAGCTTTACTGTAGCTTGGTATTGGGTTCGGGCTCCGCTTGCGCAGGATAGGTGGGAGATGGTGATCCATGGCTCGTGGGCTATGGGGAGTCAACGGTGAGATACCACTCTGGCGGGGCTAGAATTCTAACCTTGACCCGTAATCCGGGCAGGGGACAGTATCAGGTGGGCAGTTTGACTGGGGCGGTCGCCTCCTAAATGGTAACGGAGGCGCACAAAGGTTCCCTCAGGCTGGTCGGAAATCAGTCGTAGAGTGTAAAGGCATAAGGGAGCTTGACTGCAAGACCAACAAGTCGAGCAGGGTGGAAACACGGTCTTAGTGATCCGACGGTTCTGTGTGGAAGGGCCGTCGCTCAACGGATAAAAGTTACTCTAGGGATAACAGGCTGATCTCCCCCAAGAGTTCACATCGACGGGGAGGTTTGGCACCTCGATGTCGGCTCATCGCAACCTGGTGCGGAAGTACGTGCCAAGGGTTGGGCTGTTCGCCCATTAAAGCGGTACGTGAGCTGGGTTCAGAACGTCGTGAGACAGTTCGGTCCATATCCGGTGCAAGCGTAAGAGTATTGAGAGGAGTCTTCCTTAGTACGAGAGGACCGGGAAGAACTGACCTCTGGTGTACCTGTTATTGTGCCAACGGTAAACGCAGGGTAGCCATGTCGGGAGTGGATAACCGCTGAAAGCATCTAAGTGGGAAGCCCACCTCAAGATGAGTGCTCTTTTAAGGTCGCAGGTAGATTACCTGTTTGATAGGCTCTAGGTGGAAGCTCAGTAATGGGTGGAGCCGAGGAGTACTAATTGACCGTTTGCTTACAATGATTCTCTCTTGGTTTGTGTAGTTTTCAGGGTCCTGTTTCCTGGTGTCTATGGTGCGGTGGAACCACGCTGACCCTTCCCGAACTCAGTTGTGAAACGCTGTAACGGCAACAATACTATGGGGGTGACTCTATGGGAAGATAGCTCGATGCCAGGTATGTTATTGTCGGGGGAGGATCATTCCTCCCTCTCTTATTTTGGGGG
>PHFO01000153.1 GCA_002861535.1 Cyanobacteria bacterium M5B4
GATCTTGCCACCAGGTTTTAGCAAATTCTATTGCCCCTGCTCGATCGGTAATAATCTGCCCGATCTGGGCTTCTCGAATTGCAGTAAGGAGTTGCCCTAATTTGGGACTGGGCTTAATCCCTAAAATAGACTTGAGATCATCGCCGGTGAGCAAGACGGGGGGATGGGCAATGGGATCATGGGGATCGAACCACCGATCGAGCCAGGTAAAACTTAAAGGGATGTCGGCGGCACGGGCGAGGGTAAAGAGGGCGGGCAGCATTTCGCCTAACCGATCGTAGATGTGGTATTGCTGGAGGGGGGACGACTCGGCTGCCTGGATTTGGGGGAGATAGCGTAGCAGGTTAGTGATCCATTTTTGTTCGATGCGGCTTAGCCCTAAAAAGTCGAGTAGGGAGGCATGGGGCACCAGAGCGCTATATTTGATGGTGCTGGCAATGCTATGCCCCAAAACTAATTCTTGCCTAAAGTAGGGTTCTAACTGGGGATAGTGCTGGACTAACATCCCGATCGTGGGGTCGATGCGCCTGAACCGCGGTAGATTTAACTGCTTTGTCTCTAACCAGGTTGCCAAAATGCCGTCCTCAATGCAGGTAGTTAGTCCTCCACTGGGACATTGAAGCAAATAGCCTAATTCCATCCGCACGCGCTCGATCGCTACTAGGGGCAGAAGGGGCGCTAACTGTCTGATGGTCTGGCGTGTCCAGGGTTCGATCGTGAAATTGAGTTGGGCGGCTTGGCGATAGGCGCGCAAAATTCTCAGGGGGTCATCTTTAATGTTTTCGGGGCATACCATGCGCACAATCCTTTGGTCAATGTCCCGCCTGCCTCCATGGGGGTCAATAATTTCTGTGGGGGCATAGACGGGAAGCGCCATCGCATTCATGCAAAAATCCCGCCGATCGAGGTCATCTAGGATCGTGTTTCCTACTTGCTTGGCAAAGTCTAAGTTTCCCTGGGGTAACACCACCCGCGCTATTTCCCGCTCCCGATCGAGGATTACAAACCCAGCATCATACCTATAGGCAATCCGGCGGGCAACTTCGATCGGGGCAGTAGGCAAAACAAAATCTAAATCGAGTTGGGGCTTTGTCCTCCCCAGGAGAGCATCCCTGACCCATCCTCCCACACAGTAGGTCTCCTGGGGCAAGTCCCCCCGATCGATGGGGAGAGCAATTTCCATCAGGTCGCCATTGCCAGGGCGAGGGTCTCCTGCCAGTTTGGTAGATAAAGATTAAATTGTGTCACCAAACTATTACAGTCCAGGACTGAATAACTGGGGCGGCGGGCTGGGGTAGGATATTCCGCTGTGGGGATGGGGCTAACAGTTTGGACAATTTGTTGACCCCGATCGGGGTCGAGGCGCAAAATCGCCTGGGCGAAATCATACCAAGTCGTACTCCCCGCTGCCGTAAGATGAAAAATCCCCTGGATACCCTTTATTTGGGGTACAATCTGGGCAGTAACCTCGGCAATCAGCCTACTCCAAGTGGGAGAACCAGTCTGGTCACAGACAATTTTCAGTTCCTGCCGTTCCCGCGCCAACCGCAATATCGTGCGTAAAAAGTTTTTGCCCCTCATGCCATAGACCCAGGCAGTCCGCAAAATCAGATAGTTGCTCCCCACCAACCCGATCGCTAGTTCCCCCGCTCGCTTGCTTTTACCATAAACCCCCAAAGGATTAGTCCGATCGTCTGGGAGGTAGGGGGTAGAACTCTGACCATCAAAGACATAGTCAGTAGAGTAATGAATAAACCAAGCTCCCAATCTTTGGGCTTCCTCCGCCAAAATTCCGGGCGCAACGGCATTAACCTGATGGGCACGATCGGGTTCGGTCTCCGCCAAATCCACCGCTGTATAAGCCCCAGGATTGACAATGCCATCGGGCTTTAGTTCCCGGATAAAATTAACCATCTTGTCTGGTTCTGCCAAATCGAAAATGTCCCTACCAGGAGCTATGACCTGCCCCAGAGGGAGCAAAGCCCTTTGCAGCTCCCAGCCTACCTGCCCCGTTGCCCCCGTCAGTAAGATTTTCACGCCAAACCTACCAGTTTTTCACTCAGTTCCCACAGGCGCACCGCTTTAGCATCATCACTCGCCTCTACCGATACTTCCTGTACAAAGGACTCCCTGCCCTGCTTTTGCCGATTGCCCCAACTCCAATACAAACCCGATCGATTGTATTTAGGATCAGTAACTAAATCTGCCACTCGCTCCCCTGCCAATTCCTCCGTAACAAATCCCCCCGTAATATACTTTTGAAACAGGGGAAACAACTTTTGAAATAGGGGGAAATGATGCCTAAACAATCCCGTTGTAGCTACACAACCAGGGTAGAGGGAACTAAACACAATGCCCGTACTTTCATGGAAGCGGCGATGCAGTTCGCGCATCGTTAATACATTACATAACTTACTGTCTTTGTAGGCTTTGCCTGCCTTAAAAGGCTTGCCGTTAATCATAGCGATCGGAGCTTTGAAGCCCTGTTCAAATCCAGATAAATCCCCCAGATCAGGAGGAGCGGGAATCGGTATTTTCCCCCCTAATTCTTTGGGGTTGGCAGTAACAGTTCCCAGGATCACCACCCGCCGATCGGGGTATTGGGATTTTTGCAAATCCTCTAACAACAAACGGCACAACAAATAATGCCCCAAATGGTTAGTAGCAACACTCAACTCATAACCATCAACACTGCGCATTGGTTCCTTTAACAGGGGCAAATAAACCGCAGCATTACACACCAAAGCATCTAAATTTTTGCCCGTGCTACGAAAAGCAGTGACAAATTCCCTCACTTTTGCCAAGCTGGCTAAATCTAAGGGGAAGATCGAGTAGTTCCCCTCCACCATGCCCACATCACTGGCAACTTTTACCGTTTTTTCTAAATTGCGACAGGCTAGTACAACGTGCCAGCCCCTGGTGGTCAAAGCCTTAGCCGTATGTAGCCCTACCCCAGAAGATGCCCCAGTCACGATCGCTGTAGGAGTATATGCCATAGAAAATATTAAATAAATTTACTAACGGCTCATCCTAACACTCCTAAGAATCTTTCCGGATGACTGTAAAACTTATTAACTATTCTGCCAAGGCGCAGGTAAGTATACCTTCTTAGCCAGACCAACCTGCTCCAAAGCCCGAATTGCCAACCAAGTAAGGTCTATTTCCCACCAGTGCAGACCCGATCGGGCAGACTTGGGATAAGCGTGGTGATTATTGTGCCAGCCTTCGCCGTAGGTCAAGATAGCTGCCCACCAGAGGTTAGTAGAGTGGTCTTCCACGTCATTGAAATTACGATAGCCCCACTTGTGACAGGCAGAATTGATCAGCCAAGTACTATGCCAGAGGAATACCGCCCGCAGAAACACCCCATAGATGAGGAAAGAAAGTCCCAACCCCTGAGTAGCACCAATAGCATAGATCAACAGAGCCAAAGGAACCTGCAATAGAACAAAATTCTTCTCTAAAAAGTTGTAGTAAGGGTCCTTAGCCAAATCAGGAGCGCAACGGCTGTAGTTTTCAAAATCAAAATGTTCAGGACGGCTGCGTAACACCCAATCCATGTGACTCCACCAAAAACCGCGCTTAGCCGAGTAGGGATCCTTATCCACATCCTCTGTAAATCCGTGGTGCTGGCGATGGTTGCCCGTCCAAAAAATAGGACCACCCTGTAACGCCAAAGCTCCCAAGGTCGTAATCACATACTCCAGCCACTGGGGCACCTGGAAGCTACGATGACTCAAAAGCCTGTGGTAGCCAAGACAGATGCCAATACTACCAAGAAGCCAATGTAGAAAAAACATCACTCCCAATCCCTGCCAGGAAAAGTAAAAGGGAGCGGCACAGGCTACAAGATGAAACGTAGCGAAAAAATAATGTTGACCCAGTTGAGTTTGGGAGAAGCATTGGCGATAGATGTCATGGAATTGTAATTTATTAAGTATTGCACTCGTCTCAGAATACCACAGGAGGGGGATTATGGCAGGTAACTTTAGGCATAGTTGGGTAGTCACCGCCTACTCAGGGAATGTTGTAGACCCGTTCCCGATCGGTCAACTTGTCGTAGGCGACAACCTTTGCTGCCACCAGATTAGTCTCCGTTTCATAAATATCTAGCAGTTCTGCGATCCAAGTAATAACAGATTCCAGATAGACGGCATTATTTTCTTTGGCTTTACTATAGTGCCAATTATCTTCTAGGGTGGCATTCAATTGAAAAGAACGATGCAAACTATAGGTACAGTAAAAAAACAAATACTCATCTTTGTGTAGTAATTTTAATTCCGCCAGGAGATCGTAGGGTTGAGATTCCCGTTTTTGCCATTGTAACTGCTGATTTTGGGGCAAAATTTGTTCAATCCCCCGAAAAAATTGCTGAATTTGTTTTAGCCCACCACTGACGTACTTTTTAGCCAAGTTTGAATTTTGCAGTAATTCTTCCCTAATTTGTTCCCTTAGAAGTCTCTTGCCCTGCAGAAGTTCTCGGTATTCTGCCAAAATCCGATCGGGTGGATGGAGCCAATTGCGAATTAGTTCATCTAACTGACTGCCTCGTTTTAACGATCGGTTTTGCAGTTTCTGTACCTCTAAACTCAAGGCTTCTAGTTTAGTTTCATAATATAAAAATTTCCAGCGAAATTCCTCGATCGTTTCTGTATCTAATAAGGGATTAGTCAGCAACTCTGCCATGCCATCACTCTTGCTAAAAAACTGCAACCGATCGAAGTCTAGGATGATTCCTTCTGATGTTTTGACAAAAATTGTATCTAAATCGACCTTTGTTTGCTTGAGAGCTTCTAGGGAAGCACAAATTCCTTCAAATTGGATGCGAAATTTAACTGCATTAGCATTGATCTGGGCATTGAGGTGCTCTATTTCCATTTGCACCATCCCTAAAATTAAATCGATCGTTGCCTGTTTCATCAATTAGCTCAATTTACCGCAATTAAAGGTGATGGTATTGATTAGTTTAGCTCTCTTAAGTAAACACACACTGACGTTGTAATGCCCGTTGCAAATATATTTGATATACCCGATCGGGAACCTCGTAAGCACCAAATCTTTCTAAATGGGGATTCATCAGTTGGGCATCGAA
>PHFO01000154.1 GCA_002861535.1 Cyanobacteria bacterium M5B4
CCCAAGAAGGTGGGCAGAGCAATAGCAGCCAAGATACCGATGATGACTACTACTACGAGCAACTCGATCAAGGTGAAACCTTTTTCGGAGTCCTTGCGGTTGAGCAAGTGTTGGATGAGTTTAGCTTTGAATTCGGATTTCATAGTGGTTCCTAAATGAGGTGTAAGTTTTAGGTTTTGGGCTTTCGCCCTTGCAACATTAACTTACCCAGATGTTTCACTCGATCGATCACCTGTGACCAAAAATTTTTTATCTTTGTCCCCCGATCGTTTTTAAGGCGCGATCGGGAGTCACTGGCAACGTGGATCGAGCATTGTGCAATAAGTGTGGTAAACTTTAGGAAGCGCTGGTGTAGCTCAGTGGTAGAGCTGCTGATTTGTAATCAGCCGGTCGGGGGTTCAAATCCCTTCACCAGCTTCGAAGTCCAAAGCCGATTTTGCCCAGCAACCATTGATATTTTGCAGTGGCGGCTAAGGTCAGCCCTAGCAACATCCTTATTAGAAATGAAGCCTTGCGGATTTTGGTGAGGCTCATCCGAGCCGCCTAAGCGGTCAATTTCCTTTACAATTGTTGAGACTTATAGAGTAGACTTACGCTGAGGAAAAATTCCCCTCAATTCCTTCTCCTCCTTCGCCAAGCTCAGGGGACGGGAGAAGGGGAGTAGATCAATTTTTTCTTGTTCTCTCTCCCTTTTTGGGTGACAATTTCAGAAACAGCAACGTAAGTTATCGACAAAAGCAACAGTAATAATGAACGATCGGGGCTATACTCTTTGGTTTACGGGCTTGAGTGGTGCGGGTAAAACCACTATTTCCCAATTGGTTGCCCAGGCGTTAAAGCACCAAGGACATAGGGTAGAAATACTAGATGGGGATGTAGTCCGGACTAATTTAACTAGGGGGTTGGGTTTTTCTAAAGCCGATCGGGATGAAAACATCCATCGCCTGGGTTTTGTTGCCCATTTGCTCTGTCGTAATGGCGTTTATGTGCTGGTGGCAGCAATTTCTCCCTATGCCGATGCTCGGCAGAAGGTGCGGGAGTTGATCGGGGAAAATTTTATCGAAATTTATGTCAATTCCCCCCTGGAGGTGTGCGAAGCTAGGGATGTGAAGGGACTATACAAAAAAGCCCGATCGGGGGAAATTAAGCATTTTACGGGCATTGATGACCCCTATGAGCCGCCCCTCCATCCCGATTTAGAATGTCGTACCGATCGGGAAACGATCGATGAATGTGTGGCTAAGGTGCTGAATTTGTTGGCACTAAGAAGTCGCTAAAGGCTTGAAATCCAGCCCGATGGAGAGCCTGTAACACCGCCTGCGCCTCCTGCACCCAATACTGATTACCCAGGCGTACCATTTGGGAGATGCCTTCTACCTGGGCAATGATGGGAATTCTCCCCCCGATGTAGGGTCTAAGTAATTCTCGGAGATGCTCTAAAGTGCCCAGGTCTAACGCCTGTTCTCGTTTGATGTGCAGACGGATCATACTAACATCGGCAATCTTTTGCATATCATCAATAAAGAGTTTTACTGTTTCTTCTTTACGATCGGGTTTTCCCCAGAGAACAACGCGGTTATCTTTTTGTAAAAACTCTTTAACTTTTTCGTATACTTTGGGAAAAACTACCGCTTCCACGCTACCACTGAGGTCTTCTATTTGTAAGATTGCCATGGAGTCGCCTTTTTTGTGGTGATCAGTTTTATTTCTGTGATCATGACGATCGCTGTTATGGTGGTATTTTCGTTTACCTCTTCCAGGTCAGACAGGTTAATAGGAGACAGCAGTTTAGCAGATTTACTAATAGATTTGAGGGGATGATCGGAGATATAAAATCCCAGCAATTCTTTTTCTAGTTGTAGTTTTTCTTGAGGTAGATAGTCGGGCATAGGCTCAGCCACAGGTGGTTGATCAAAACTATCATCGGTATCTACCGCATTGAACATATCAAATAAACTACCCTGTCCCGATGCCCTATCTTTTGCCCTTTTAACTGCCCAGTTTAGGGTCGGCTCAATATTTGCCATCGTTTGCTTGCGATTAGGATGAATCCGATCGAAGGCTCCGGTTTGGACTAATGCTTCTAGGGCTTTTTTGTTGAGGGCACGGCTTTCTACCCGTTTACATAGGTCTCCTAAAGAGCTAAATTCTCCGTCTTTACGGGCAGCTAAAATGGCTTCAATTGCTCCCATGCCTAAGTTTTTAATAGCAGCTAAACCAAAAATAATGTTGCCTTCTTTTGGTGTAAAATTAACGTCAGAAGTATTTATATCTGGGGGCAAAATACCAATTCCCATAGCATTACAACTGGCAATATATCTTTGTACTTTGCTCTGATCGTCACTGACTGAAGATAATAAGGCCGCCATGTATTCTACAGGATAGTTGGCTTTTAGATAGGCAGTTTGATAGGTGATATAGCCGTAGGCGACACTGTGGGATTTGTTAAAACAATTAGAGGCAAAAGTTCCCCCTGCTATTAAGAAATTATGATCTGTTGCTAAGCCAATATCGTAGACGGGGAGACTACCGATCGGTTCTTTTTTCAGGATTTTCATTATGTTTGATCGTTAATTTGTATTTGTCAGATTTTAGCAAAACTTTAGAAGTGCAGATACTTTTCTCGATCTTGGATGTTTTCTATCAGGAAAATTTCCTCCATCCCTCAATCTCTTCTCCCCTTCGACAAGCTCAGGGAACGGGAGAAGGGAAGTACAGCTTTACAGCCCCAAAATGATTCACAAGGGATAGCTCCCCTCGCCCATTTTGGGTGAGGGCGTAACTAACAATTTAGGAAAAAGCTGTAGATCAATTTTTTCTAGGGAGAGGGTTTAAGTCCTGTTCTATATCTATCCGCCAAGGATAAATTTAACTATGTAGGGAGGCTTTTGCCATTTTTGTTTAAGCCCGCTGATACCCCATGCTGCTAAAGTTAAAATAGTCATAAAAACAAGGTAAACTAATAGAAATTGCCCGATCGGTAATAGTTCTTGTGGCACTATTTTGGATAGTATTTTTTCGATAATAATGTAGTGCAGTAGATACATGAATAAGCTACACTGCCCTAAAATCTCTAAGGGTTTATACAATGATAATTTATTACTACGATCTACCAAGACAAATAGGAGTAGAATTAAACCGATCGCTACTAAACAATACCCGATCGTGGGGGGATAGAACATTTCACTATATCCATCTCTAGTTAATAGTTTATGGAATTGAAACAAGGGCATATAGGGAGCTAAACTGGTATTAGTATTGAGGTTTTGTAACTCGACAAACCAAATTGTTAGCCCACCGAAAAAGCAAGCTAATCCACTGAGAATAAAACGCTGACTCACAAAACTAGGAAATTCTTGGCGCAGGCGGCTAAAATCACGCCAATAAAACTAAAACTTAACCAAGGAAATAATGGGAACCAGCCATCAATCAGCCAGTGCTTGAAGATTGTAGGAATTTCTGCAATTAAATCGATCGATCGTTCTTTTTCAGGAAAGATGGGAATATCGATCGGTATGTCCGTATATCCTAATAATTTTTGTAGGAGAGGGGTAATCATAATAATTAGTGTCACAATTACAACTTGGGGTAATAACTTTAATTGATGGAAACCGAAGGATAAAGGAATAGAAAAAGCAATCAAATATAAAACATCAAAACTAATTAAAGGATAGTCGCCAAAGTTTAAGCTATCTAACAAAGAGGCAATTACTAATAATAAAACTCCCCGCATCAAGTAATGACTAAAATTATATTTTTGCGGGTCTGGGTAAAAGTTACCATAAATCCCGCTAACAAGATAAATAAAGGCGCTGCCCATGTACCGTATAGCCTGATGCCCAGGGGATGGGGTTCCTGCAAAATATAACCCGCCGAATTGGCGCAAACCATCGTCACAATAGCGATGCCCCGCAAGATGTCGATCGTGTTATCCCGATTTGATTTATTCGTCATTTTCTGGATGTGAATTTTTGAGTTGATTTCTGGCGTTCATAATTAAGTTTGCTGTCACAACAGAACCAGCTAAACTAGCTAGTGCTCCAATTTTTTGACCATGCTCTAAGCCTTTCCTAAATGCAGTCTCAGGTTCTTCGTTTCCCTCTGGACGATAGGTAATAGAAGAAATCGTCATACTTGCGAGCATGATGTAAACCGGAATCCAAGAACCAGTTTTAACTGCACTAATAATCCAACCGAAAGGAATTAAATTCCAGAAAATAAGATGCGCCCAAATGCGACAACCTGCCCGTCTCTGCAAAACCGATCGTTCTTCAGGAGTCATTAGCTTCCCTCAATTCGAGGCAATCCTATCATGTTATGGTGTCTATAATTTAGTCCTGTAGGTTGCGCTTAGCAATTCAAGTCTCTGATAAGTTCCTGCCTATGGGTACAGTCCCCTTGATTTAGTCTGTCAGCTATGCTGTAGGAGTAGAGCGGATAAATAACTATGGGTCTATTTGGATTCGGCAAGAAATTAACTCTCCCTTCTCCTGGGGAAGCGTTGCCTGGCAGGGCAGAGCCGCTTCCGGTTGTGGATCGCCACTATGTGAATGGCAATAAGATTAAACCTCCTTTTCCGGCAGGTTTAGAATTGGCGCTGTTTGGTATGGGTTGTTTTTGGGGGGCGGAACGCAAGTTTTGGCAAAAGGAGGGGGTGTTTACTACGGCGGTGGGCTATGCCGGCGGGCTGACTCCTAATCCTCTCTATGAGGAGGTTTGTTCGGGTCTGACTGGTCACAATGAGGTGGTTTTGGTGGTGTTTGATCCCCAACGGGTCAGCTATGGTGAGCTATTGAGGGTTTTCTGGGAAAATCACAATCCTACCCAGGGGATGCGCCAGGGTAATGATGTGGGAACGCAGTACCGATCGGGGATTTATTACTACAATGAGGCGCAGAGGGAGGCGGCGGAGTCTTCCCGCGATCGGTATCAGGAGGCTTTACAGCAAGCGGGTTATGGCAAGATCACGACGGAAATTTTACCGGCTCCTGAGTTCTATTATGCTGAGACCTATCATCAGCAATACTTAGCTAAAAATCCCAATGGTTACTGTGGTTTGGGGGGCTGTAACGTCAGTCTGCCGGTATCTTC
>PHFO01000155.1 GCA_002861535.1 Cyanobacteria bacterium M5B4
AAAAGGGAGAGGGAATAAGAAAAAATTGCTGCACTTCTCTCCCTGTCTTCTGATAGTTCAGTAAAATAAAAAATACACCGAAAAGTGCAAGCAATGAAACATTCAGTCAGTCTCACGATCGCTCCTAGTCGCGTACTTAGGGGTAAACACATTATCCCCGAATTGTTAGCCACGATCCGTTGCCACAAAATTTTAACGATCGGAGGGAAGCGTGCTTACCAGTTGGTGTTGCCCCTATTGCAAGACTTGGATATTACGGTCAGTGAACCGATCGCCGAATGTAGTGAAGTTGTCCTCGATCGGTTACAAAAGGATGTGGAGCAGAACCAGCCCAGCCTAATTATGGCGATGGGAGGCGGCAAAGTGATGGATAGCGCTAAACTGATCGCCGATCGCAATCAACTACCGATCGTGACCATTCCTACCAGTGGTGCCACCTGTGCCGCTTGGACTGCCCTCAGTAATGTCTATACCCCAGAGGGAGCCTTTGCCTACGATGTTCCTCTGACCAAGTGCCCCGACTATTTGGTGATGGATTATGAATTGTTAGCTACCGCACCAGTGCCTACTCTCATTGCCGGCATTGGCGATGCCATCGCCAAGTGGTACGAAGCCTCCGTTAGTAGCGGAGACAGTGATGCTACCCTTGTAATCAGTGCTGTGCAGTCAGCCAGGGTATTGCGGGACATTCTGTTACAAAAAAGTAAGGCAGCCCTAGAGCAACCAGGCAGCCTCGTCTGGCAAGAAGTGATCGATGGCACGATCGTGATGGCAGGGGTCATCGGCGGTTTAGGCGGTGCCCAATGTCGTACTGTGGCTGCCCATGCTGTCCACAATGGCTTGACCCATCTACCCCAGAGCCACAGTAAGTTACACGGCGAGAAGGTCGCCTATGGCATTTTGGTGCAACTGCGCCTAGAGGAATTTCAAGGCAATCAACTAGCTGCCACTGCTCGTCATCAATTGTTACAATTTTATCGGGAGATTGGGCTGCCCACCAATTTGACCGATCTGGGCTTAGGAGATATTTCCCTGGCGGAATTGAGCAAGGTGGCGGAAATCGCCTGCAATCCCCGATCGGATATTCACCGTCTGCCCTTCCTGGTATCGCCGGAACAGTTGCAAGCCGCCATGGTATCGACTACTGCCCCCCTGGTGTTGCGGGCTTAGTAGCGTGGAAATTGCCACCTGGAATGTCAATTCCATCCGCACCCGTTTAGCCTTGGTGAAGGACTGGTTAGTCAATCATCCTGATGTTGAGCTAATGGCTCTCCAAGAAACAAAGGTGATCGATGCCGATTTCCCTGCCCAGGACTTTGTTGACTTGGGTTATCACGTCTATTCCTATGGACAAAAATCCTATAATGGCGTTGCTTTTATCAGTAAAAGGGAGCTTGCTTGGGTTAAATCAGGATTTAGCGCCCTTTTACCCGATCGATCGCCCTGGGATGAGCAAAAACGAGTTTTGGCGGCAATGCTGGAAGATACGATCGTTGTCAATCTCTACTGTCCCAATGGCAGTGCTGTGGGGAGTGAAAAGTACGAATACAAACTGCAATGGTTTGAGGTTTTGCGAGATTATCTGCAACACTTAAAACAAGACCATAAACACATCATCCTCTGCGGCGATTTCAACGTCGCTCTGACAGATTTGGATATTCATAACCCCACCGATCGGGAACAAAAAGTAATGGCATCGGACCCAGAACGATCGGTTTTGCAAAGCATTTTAGACCTGGGTTTTGTGGATATTTTTCGGCGGCTCCACCCCGAACCAGGGCACTACAGCTGGTGGGACTACCGAGCGGGAGCCTTCCGCCGCAATTGGGGCTGGCGCATTGACTATCATTTCGTCTCAGAGCCTTTGACCGATCGGGTGCAAGACTGCACGATCGATGTCCTGCCCCGGAGCCTGCCCCAGCCCAGCGACCACGCCCCCGTCAGTCTCAAGCTGCTAATAAATTAAGGGGCACCCCGTAGGCGCGGGCAATGTTTTCGTTGGTCATCACCGTAGCCCGATCGCCCCAGGCAATTAACCGCCGGTTGAGTAATACTAAACGGTCGTAATGGTGCAGAGTTTCTTGCAGGTCGTGATTGACAATTATCAGCGTTTTCTTTTGCTCTTTCAACTCGTGGAAGATGTCAAACATGATCTGTTCCGTCCTGCGATCGACACCGACAAAGGGTTCGTCAAATAAAAACAAGTCTGCCTGTTTGGCTAAAGCCCTAGCGAGAAAGACCCGCTGTTGCTGCCCCCCCGACAGTTCCCCGATCGGGCAATTTCGGAGATCATACATCCCCACCCGCTCCAAGGCTGCCTTAACTAATTCCTCTGATTCCCGGCTAGGACGCTGGAATAAACCAGTCTCGATCGTCCTTCCCATCATCGCCACATTCCAGACAGTGATGGGATAGTCCCAGTCGATTTGACTGCGCTGGGGGACATAGGCAACCCTGGCTAATTGCCGCTTTAGGGGTCTGCCCTGCCATAAAATCTGCCCCAGGGACTGCAATAGCCCCAGCATCGCTTTAATTAGAGTGCTTTTCCCCGCCCCGTTGGGTCCTAAAATGCCTACCATCTCCCCCTGGGCAAAACAGCAGTTGATGTTCTGGAGAGCGATACTGCCCCGATAGCTGACTGACAGATTTTGAATTTCCAGCATGATAGACAAAATGAATTGACAATGAAAAGAAAATGAATTAAATATGAAAACTACTATAGGGCATTTAGGCAATCATTGCAAAGCATAACAAAAAAGTTAACTTTCCTTCTAGTTTGCATCTGTCTGTGGGGATGTTCTAGTCCCGATCGGGGCAAAGGGATCAGAGTTGTGGCTTCCTACAGTGTTTTATGCGATTTAGTGGAGCAGTTGGGGGCAGAACCGCGGTGTTTAATCAACTACGATCGGGACCCCCACACCTACGAAGGGACACCCCAAGACCGCAAAGCGATCGAGGAGGCGGATGTAATTTTTTATGGGGGGTTAAATTTTGAACCTAGTATTATCAAAATGATTAGGGCTACTAATAGTCCCGCTCCTAAAATTGCCATCCATGAAAGCCCAAAAATCAAAATCATACAAGGCGATCCCCATATCTGGCACGATGTGGAGAATGGCATCACCATAGTTAAACTTTTAGCCCAGACCCTACAACAAATTGATCCCAGCAATAGCCAAACTTACGAGCAAAACTTACAAAATCTCATTCAAGAATTAACAAATCTCGATCGATGGATTGCGCAACAAATTACTACTATTCCACCAACAAAGCGCCGTTTAGTCACTACCCACGATGCCTTTTCTTACTATGCTAGAGCCTACGGTTTAACCATTGAAGGCACTCTGTTGGGCATTTCTACAGAAGAAGAACCGACGGCGGCTCAGGTGAAAAACTTAATCGATCGGGTGCGTCGTGCCGAGGTACCGACCCTATTTGCCGAGCTGACTGCCAACGATAAAGTCCTCCGTAATGTGGCTAAGGAAGCGGGAGTCAAAATATCCGATCGGGTACTAATTGCCGACGGCATCGGTAAACCTGGCACTCCAGAAGACAGTTATCAAGGCATGTTAATTTACAATACTTGCACGATCGTGGCGGGGCTAGGGGGTAAATGTTCCCCCTTCAACAAATAGGAGTTAGTCCCTGCGGTTAGTCAAAATAAAGACGTAATAAAGCAACGTAGAAATAGCCTGAATTGCTGCTGCCACATAGGTTAAGGCGGCGGCATCTAATACAGCACTAGCTCCCTGCACTTCAGAAGGGGAAACAATCCCTTCTGCGACTAATAATTGCTTAGCGCGATTACTGGCATCAAATTCTACCGGTAAAGTGACAAGGGTAAATACAGCGACCAAGGCATACAAAATCACCCCCACCCAAGCGATCGTAGGATTGATAAACAGACCAAACATAAACATCAATGGTCCTAAATTACTACCAATAGAAACCGCAGGCACGATCGCCGATCGGAATTGTAAGGGAGCATAGTCAGTTTTATGTTGTAAAGCATGACCCGCTTCGTGGGCAGCCACCCCGACAGCAGCCAAACTGGGCTGGTCATAGACCGCAGAACTCAAGCGCAAAACCCGATTGATGGGGTCATAATGGTCACTCAAAAATCCATCCACCCGCTCTACCGCCACATCGTATAGACCATAGGCATCCAAAATTGCCCGCGCTGCCCGTGCCCCCGTCAGACCACTGTAGGTGTTTACTTGGGAATAACGATCGAACGCCGCCTTTACCTTAAATTGGGCGATCATCCCCAAAATTAAAGCGGGTGCTGCAAATACTAGATACAAAGGGTCAAAAAACATAGTCTTCTCTCCCGAAACATAAATCTAGGTTAACTCAAGTGCCAAAATAGAATTGTCGTATTAACCGATCGGTTGCACAAAACAATCTAATAACGATATGACAGAAATTCGATACCCGATCGTGGAGACCTTTCACTCCCTCCAAGGAGAAGGTGGCTGGGCGGGAGTAAGTGCTTTCTTTATTCGTTTGGGGGGTGTGATGTCCACTGCCCATTTTGTGATACCAAAAATTCCTGGAATGCTGCCCATCATCCCCCAATTCCCCTCAGCCAGCTTTTAGACCAGGTGGAAGCAGCAAAACCCACGATCGTAGTGATTACGGGGGGCGAACCCCTGCTCCACAATCTGGAACCCCTGACCACCCTTTTCCACTCCCATCATTGGCGGGTGCACCTGGAAACCTCCGGTGCCCATCCCCTCACGGGTAAATTTGATTGGATTACTCTCTCCCCTAAAGTTTTTCTACCCCCTGTAGCTGATATTTATGACCAAGTACAAGAACTCAAGGTCGTGATTCAATCCGATCGGGATTTAGAGTGGGCAGAGCAACAGGCAAGTAAAGTAAGACCCTCTACCCTCCTCTATTTACAACCAGAATGGTTCACGCCAGATAGTAACAAGCTGGTAATCTCCTACATACTGCACAATCCCAAATGGCGATTAAGTCTGCAGACCCACAAATACTTGGGGATCAGTTAGGGAATCAGGCAG
>PHFO01000156.1 GCA_002861535.1 Cyanobacteria bacterium M5B4
TCCCCCCAAACGCTTAAAACTATCGCGGAACATCCACAGGGCACCGCCAGCAATTCCTGCTGTCAACAAAAAAGAAAGACCAAGTACGATCGTTTCATTGCTATTACTTTTTGCCATTTGCCCTGATCCCCTTACTTAGTTTTACAATCGTCAAGACTTTAACTCATAATTTCTAGAATCTTACCTGCAAATTGTCCTTTTAACAGTCTTTCTGCCCCCTCTAACACTTCTTGGTCAGTGTAGGCTTTGACAAAATACGCCTTAGCACCCAAATTAGCAGCATTTTCAATGTGAACTCGTTTACCTTGGGATGTTAACATTGCCACAGGAATACGAGAAAGCTGTTCATCTTTTTGTAGTTTCTCCAACAGTTGGAAACCATTCATTTGTGGCATTTCCACATCAGAAAAAATCAGGTCACAGAATAAACCACCCCTGAGTTTATCCCATGCCTCCTTACCATTTCTTGCTTCTTCCACTCGGTAGCCCGCTTTTTCAAAAGTCTGCGCCAGAGCTTTACGCATTGTCACAGAATCGTCAACTACCAATACAGTCGTCGCCTGAGCTTGATCTACAGTTTCAGTCTCAGTAGTGTCATACTTGGCTACATTGATCGTGCCGGACGCAATACCAAATAACTCCAAAACATTACAAATAGCCATTACCCTACCGTCTCCCAAAACCGTTATTCCAGCAATACCCGGAGGCTTTGATACAGGTCCTTCAATCTGTTTAATTACAATCTCAATCTCGCCATCAAACTTATCTACTTGCAGAGCTAAAAAGTTACGTTCCGATCGGAGGATAATAATAGAGATAATATCTTCATCTTGCTTAATAAATCCTGTTCTCCCAATTTGGCGGTTGTAAACTAACATCTCTCCCAGATGACGGAAAGGCAACTCCATATCCCGCCACATGAAACAATTTTGACCATTACTGTTAACAAATACCTGATCTTTGGATATTTCTACCACATCTTCAAAACTATCTACAGGGAAAGCTATACGGTTGCGATTGCACAGACAAACCATAGCTTTAGAAATTGATAAAGTAAGGGGCAATCTAATAGTAAAAGTTGATCCTTTCCCAATCGCAGACTCCACCTGGATTGTACCCTTGATAGAGTTTAGCTGGGTAATAACAGCATCTAATCCGACTCCTCTTCCTCCTTCTTCATCTACCTCAGATTTAGTACTAAACCCAGCACGGAACAATAAACTATAAGTATCTTGATCGGATAAAAGTCTTGCTTCGGCAAAAGTTAGAAGCCCTTTTGAGATTGCACTTTGTCTTACTTTTTCTGGGTTAATTCCTCCGCCATCATCAGAAATTGAAATAATAGTCTCATTCCCCTGATGGTAGGCTTTAACAGTAATTTTACCCCTTGGGTCTTTACCCACAGCTTTTCTTTGTTCCGGCTCCTCAATTCCATGAACTAGTGCGTTGGTAATCAAGTGGTTGATTGGAGTATTCAATCCTTGTAAGATTGCTTTGTCGATCATCGTATCTCTGCCAGAGATTTCAATGTCAGCTTGCTTTTTACGTTTTAGAGCTAAGTCCCTGACCTGCTTGGGTAAACGATCGCTAATTTCAGAAAACGGCTCCATTCTGACTTGTTTTAAGTCGTCTTCAATTTGGGATGTGATTATGCCTAGCTGTCTACTTACTTGTTGGGTTTCATCAATAACAAACTCTACGTCAGAAGCTGACTCCTTAACCCTGGTAATAAGTTCGATAATATCTAAAGCTAGGTTATTCAATTCATCGTGTTCATCTAAACGAGACAAAGCATCGTGACTATGGGCACTCTTTATCGCTACAGTCTTTGTTTGACCTGATTCAATGTCGTCTACCTCCATCCAACTGTGACCAAGACTAGCCTGTAAAGAACGCTCTAACAAAGAACGATCAAATTCATCTCTTACTTTTTGCGCTACATCATTCAACTTGTTAATCTGACTAAACAAGTTACTTAACGAACCTTCTAACCTTACCTGGTCTTGTTGTAAAAGGTTACGATTGACAATTAACTCTCCGACTAAGTTGTTAATGTTATCTAGGTAACGGACATCGACCCTCATGTTTTGAGTCATTGTCGATCGGGTATTTGGTCCTGGTTGCGGGGCAATGTTAAGGGCTGTCTTAGCAACAGGAGTATTCTTTGTTTCAACCTTAGAAGCAGGCATACTTCCTAACAATTGCTCAAGGTCTTCAATACTTTTATCTAGCACAAGCGGGGCAGGAGAATCAAGTAAAGACTCTAGCTCATCCAAGTTAACACCATTACTGGGCTCAACATCATCGCTAAGAAGCGCTTCTAAATCAGCAAAGTAATCTTCAGGTACCTCATGGGATTCAAGTTGTTGTTCATTCATGGCAGAAGTTTCTCCTAAAAGATCACCAAGTTCTTCCATAACATTGCCAGAGCCGTCATCGAAGTCATTATCATTAAAAAGCTGAATCAGAGATATTTCACTATCCTCATCGTCATCTTTTATCCTTTTGGGAAAAAAAACCTGAATCATCTTCTCCCTGAGAAAAAGTATTCGCAACTTCGTCTAGGTCATCATCACTAATGTCACCAAATAATTTAGCCAAATCATCTGTATCTTCATCATCAGATTTATCTAAGAAGGACTGTAAGTCATCTTCTAATTCGTTTTGGGTTTCATTTTCCAAAATTCTCTCCAAGTCAAATACCTCCGTCTCTCGATCGTAAGTGCGCAGGTTAAAGTCATCTTCAGAGTTATCAGATAGTTGATCAAGGTCTTTAAGCAAGTCGTCAATTTGCTCATTCTCACCTTCCCCCTTATCATTATCACTGCTAGAACTAAAAAATTCAGGGGGATTACTGGCGGAATCAGTGCTTTCTGTTTCAGTGGAACTGGGTATGCTATCAACTAAATCAGAAAGAAACGAGAACATATCATCAGACTCTTCGGAACTCTCTTGACCTTCTTCTACAGTACTGACAGAGGATCGCTTGTCAGTATCTTCTGCTTCAGTCATGCCAGAGCCTTCGGATTCCAAATCAAAATCTTCTGATAGTTCAACCAGTAAATCATCGATAGAGGAAGTTTCAAATTGGGTATCAGTGCTCTCACCAACAGAACTAAAAAACTCTGGAACATCTTGCAAGATTGTCATATCATCTTGCTCTTCTTCGTAGATAGGAGAGTCAGAAGCATCTGTTAACTGTTGTTCTAATTCTCCAAAGAAGTCTTGCTCATCCTGAGCTTCTTCTGATTGCAACTGTAATTCATACGGTTGTTCTGTTGACTCTAAATCATTAAAGATCACAATGTCATCTTGATCTTGTTCTGGGGAAGTTCCTATCTGTTGTTCAACTTCTTGCTCCTCCAATGAGATGTCAAAGGAACTGTAGTCATCAGCTTGTTCTTCCAAAGACACTTCAAATAAGTCTTGTTGATCTAGTTGTAACTCAGGTGCTTGTTCTTGTACAGAAGCTTCAGAAGCATCGAAAGAGCTAAAGTCAGATGATTGATCTTCTGAAGATTCCAATCCCCAGAATAAGTTTTGCTCTTCCACCTCTTCTTGTGATTGTTGGTCAAATTCTTGTTCCTCCTGTGAAATATCAGAGGAATCGATCGCATCTGCATGCTCCTCTAAAGATGCTAGGAATGAGTCTTGTTGATCATCTTGAGCTTCTTCCAACTGAAATTCAGTAGGTTGCTCTTCCGTCAAAACGTCAGCTATGTCAAAGTCATCCTGCTGTTCTTCTGAAGAAACTTCTAGCTGATGTTCAAATTCTTCTTCCTCTAGTGAAGTATCAGAGAAGCTAAAGTTATCTATTTGCCCTTCCAAAGACTCTCCAAACAAGTCTTGTTCATTGACTTCTTCTTGATCGAGTTGCGACTCAGGTAATCTTTCCTCTTCTAGGGGAAACATCAAAAGAGCTAAAATCGACCGACTGCTCTCCTGGGGATTCCATAAACAACTCTTGATCATCTGCCACATCTTGCAATTCTTGCGATCGTTGTTGCAGCTCTTGTTCTTCATCTAAGAGGTTAGTGGCACTGAAGTCATCCATTTGTTCTTGCAAAGAAGCTGTGAACAATTCTTGTTCAGCTAATACTCCATCTTCTTCTTCAAATGAGAAATCACTTACTTGTTGTTCTTCAGAAATACCTGGGGATTCAAATTCACTCCTTTGATCTTCCAAAGAAAGTTCTTCAGTTACTTCTTCATGCTCTAACCCGATCAGTTGTTCTTCTTGTTGTTCTGCCGAAACGTCGAAAGCACTGAAATCGTCTATTGGTTCTACAGAGCCGGTCTCTGTTTCCAAGTTGAAAAATTCAGGTACATCTTGAAGTATTGTTACATCCTCGTCATAACTGAAATCCAAATCGTTCGGAATAAAGGAAGACTCAGCAATAATTTGAGGCTCTTGATAATCATCTTGAGAGAACATCTCGATCGTTTCAGCAGTTCCTACCTCTTGTATATCAACTTCTTTTTCTTGACTTACTTGAGTCAAATCATCACCAATAATTTCAGCGTAATCGATCGTTTTGACGTCTGCATCCCCGATCGCGTCTACAACAATTTCCAACAAGCCAAGTTCTAGTAGACCTCTTCTCTTCGGTGTTGATGATGCAAATGCGTCTGAAATTTCCACTACATTTTCACTCTCTTCCGATGGGAGTGAATCTATTAAAGCTTCTGTTTCTCCCAGAGTTGTAATAGTACTTGGGAATTCTTCAGAAGTAGTTGCTTCTTCTAAGTCTGGTTGCAAGCTATCAGACTCTATCTCCGAGTCAAAATTAAGATCAAGTATCTCTCCTTCTTGTTGCTCACCGATCGGTTCTTCTTCCTCAAACAAAGAGCTAAAGGATTCACTTTCTTCTGTAGTGGATTCTGCTACGATCGGTTCTTCTTCCTCAAACAAAGAGCTAAAAGAATCACTTTCTTCTGTAGTGGATTCCGTTAC
>PHFO01000157.1 GCA_002861535.1 Cyanobacteria bacterium M5B4
CAAATAAACCCTCTGGATGATAGGTCGTGGGAGCCAACTCAGTTAAACCATTCGGTAAAATTAAATAACAGGAATATCCCATATCATAGAAGAACTTCCTTACACTCATTTGGTTAAATCCCAACTGGTTCAAACCAAACTCATTGATCTCAGAAATGATAAATGGCACCTTTAATTGCGCAATACTTGCCTGTCCCCCCTTTAAGACTAGAGGTTCTGCTCCTTCTGTATCAATTTTAATTAGCTTTACCCGATCGAGATTGTGGCACTTGACGATTTCATCTAAAGTTCTCATAGCTACTTTTTCTTGTTTAGGTTCGGCGAGACTTTTTTGGTTAAAAAAATGCTCTCCTACATTCCACAGAGCATGACCGCCGTCATTATCTTGATTGATAAAGAAAGTTACTTCCTTTGATTCATCACCAATTGCGCCGGCGATGGGAATTAGATTATTACAATTGTTAAGGTCTTTATGATAACAAAGTCTGATAAGGTTATCCCTGTTCATTTCACAGGCAATCACACGTCCTGATGCACCTATTAAGTAAGATGATAGGATGGAGTAGTAGCCAACATGGGCACCAATATCAATGACAGTATCTCCTGGTTCTAGTAGCTTTAGGAATAACTGAGATACATGAGTTTCATAGAATTTTCCACTACTCAGAGAAGATAATATGAGTCGCTGAGTAAATTCCTGGTCATTTAAGAATAGTTTTAACTCAATACTACTTTTGTGAGAAGCGGCAATGTTTACTTGGATATGCCTGCCAGTGAGGGTATGAACCATAAAAATTAACTATGACTAAATGCCAGACCTATTTTACAGCTTTATACCCCTTCTCCTAAAATTTTCCTAAATAGGCGCTTACTTGTGGGGGCAGGGTGTTAGGATGACCCTAGAAATAGAGAGAAAAGAAGAGCGCAATGGGTGCTATAGAACAAATTATTCCGTTTTTTGGTAGAGAGATTAAATTACGCATCAATACTTTTGCCCCCCAGGCAGGGGGGGCTGTGCTGATTCAGTGCGGCGATACCTCCGTATTAGTGACCGCCACCAGAGGGGAAACTAGGGATGGGATTGACTTTTTCCCCCTGGTAGTAGACTACGAAGAACGACTCTATGCTGCTGGGCGCATTCCTGGTGGTTTTTTGCGCCGTGAGGGTCGTCCCCCAGAAAAGGCAATTTTGACCTGTCGTCTCATCGATCGTCCCCTCCGTCCCCTCTTCCCTGGCTGGTTGCGGGATGATGTCCAGGTTGTGGCAACTACCCTCTCTTTAGATGAGAAGGTGCCCGCTGATGTCATTGCGGTTACGGGGGCTTCCATTGCCTGCTGTTTGGCGAAATTGCCCTTCAAAGGACCAATGGCGGGAGTGCGCGTGGGTCTGTTAAATGATGAATTTATCATTAACCCTACCTTTGCGGAAATTGAGTCGGGGGAATTGGATTTAGTCGTCGCCGGTACCCTAGAAGGGGTAGTCATGGTGGAGGCAGGGGCAAATCAACTCCCTGAACAGGACATGATCGAAGCGATCGAGTTTGGTTATGAAGCTGTGGAGGAACTGCTCAAGGCACAACAAAAACTGATGGCAGACCTGGGCATCGAGCTACCTGATTTGACTCCCCCTGCTAATGAATATCCTGATTTAGAGGAATTTGTCCAAGAAAAGGCGACCGATCGGGTGCGGGAGGTAATTGCCAGTTGCGAAAAAGACCGCGTGATTCGCGATGCCAAACTCGATGCCATCAAAGATGATGTCAAAGCTGCGATCGCGGCACTGCCTGAAGACCATCCCTTCCAAACGATCGATAACAAGGTGGTCAGCGCCCTGTTCAAAGAATTGACCAAAAAGTTGATGCGCCGTCAGGTGATCGAACAAAATACCCGTATTGACGGCAGGAAACTAGACGAAATTCGTCCCATTTCCTGTATGGTAGGGGTCTTACCCAGGGTGCATGGCAGTGCCCTGTTCAATCGGGGCTTGACCCAGGTATTGTCGGTGGCAACTTTAGGCACTAGCTCCGATGCCCAGGATATGTCCGATGAACTTTACACCGACGACAAAAAGCGTTACCTCCATCACTACAATATGCCCCCCTATTCTGTAGGGGAAGTAAAACCCCTCCGATCGCCCGGACGCAGGGAAGTGGGACATGGTGCCCTAGCGGAGCGGGCGTTAGTGCCGGTGATCCCCTCCGAGAAAGATTTCCCCTATGTGTTGCGGGTGGTATCGGAAGTGTTGTCTTCTAACGGCTCTACTTCTATGGGTTCGGTCTGTGCTTCTACCCTGTCTTTGATGGATGCGGGGGTGCCTCTGCTCAAGCCTGTATCTGGGGTGGCGATGGGGCTGATCCAAGAGGGAGAAGAGGTGAGAGTTTTAACTGACATCCAAGGGATCGAGGACTTCTTGGGGGACATGGACTTTAAGGTGGCTGGCACTGATAGCGGTATTACGGCGCTACAGATGGACATGAAGATTACTAACATTTCTCTGCAGACCCTCAAAGATGCTATCTATCAAGCCCGATCGGGTAGGCTCTTTATTCTCGACAAGATGCTAGAAACTCTGCCTAAGCCGAGGACAGAGCTTTCTGCCTTTGCGCCGCGCCTGACTACGATGAAGATTAACCCTGATCAAATTGGTCTGGTGATTGGACCAGGGGGCAAAAATGTCAAGGGCATTGTGGAAGAAACAGGGGCGAAAATTGACATCAGTGATGATGGTACGGTCACGATCGCTTCCGTGAGCAAGGAAAGTGCTAGAAGAGCACAGCAGATGATCGAGGGCATGACCAGAAAAATTGCTGTGGGAGATGTCTTTTTAGGGAAAGTGACTAGGATTATCCCCATTGGTGCCTTTGTGGAATTTCTGCCAGGCAAAGAAGGCATGGTGCACATTTCCCAACTGGCAGAGAGCCGCATTGCCAAGGTGGAAGATGTAATTGATGTGGGGGACAACATTGTGATCAAAATCCGTGAAATTGACCAGAGGGGCAGGTTCAACCTGACGCGCTTGGGCATCCATCCCGACGAAGCGGCTGCCGTCCAGGCTAGTGCCTTGGAATAGGTTGATCTCTAGGCTGATGGCTTTGTTGCTATTAGCTGGAATAATCTAACTGGAAATCTGCAACAATTCCTATGACTAAATGCAAAACTTTTGTGGCGCTCCTCCTGTGCACTCTGGTTCTATGCTGGGGCACGATCGCTGAGGCAAGCATATTCCACTTTTCTGGTACTCGTCCTATCACCTTGGGTCTGATTAACGGTCATTTGGGGGGCTGTCCTCCTTCCCCTAACTGCGTTTCTAGCCAGAGTGAAGATTTTCATCAGATTGCACCTCTCCATTACAACACCGATCGCACCACGGCTGTGGCTAAGTTGTTGGATGTGATTAAAAGTCAGCCCAACAGCGAGGTGATCAAAGCTGAGGACGGCTACATTTATAGCGAATTTACCAGTAAGTTCATGGGCTATGTGGACGATGTGGAGTTTTATGCTCCGCCGGAGGGGAACGAGATCGAAGTAAGGTCAGCCTCCCGACTGGGAGAGTCGGACTTGGGAGTTAACCGCCAACGCATTGAAACGATCCGATCGTTGTTTGAGTGATCAGGATTGTTGCGGGATTCGATCGGGCGCGATCGTGGCTAGAAACCCATCGGGGACAAAAGCCTGCCTTTGTCAATGTTTTAGGATTTACGGACACCTGTTTGATCGAGGGCATTTCGGCAGCCGGTGCCACCCCTGAAAGCCGCAGGACTACCGCGATCGCTGATGCGGAATTTTTGTATCGGGGTTATAACGTTGACTTTCCCCTCCCGCCTCTGATGGCGGGGGCTTCACCAGTCGTTATCAGCAGGGCGATCGTGACCGGCTGCGATTTAGCCCTCTATATTTTTGACAGTGGCTTGCCCCAAAAAGGCAACCATCCCCACGATCGATGTCGGCGGTATGCCTGCTCAATGTCTGACTACGGGGCAAGCATTACCGATCGGGGTCGTAGAGCAACTATTTCAGCAAGGTTTGTTATGGGGACAAAAATTAAGCCATCATCCCTATTTGCTGTTAAGTGAATGCGTTGTTGGGGGGACAACTACAGCGCTGGCAATTCTGACAGCAATGGGAATTGATGCCCATACTAAAGTTAGTAGTTCCCATCCCATTTGTAATCATCAACAAAAATGGCAAGTAGTGCAACAGGGTCTCCAAAAAGCCCAATTAGGAGCAGACCCCCTCACGATCGTGGCTGCTGTTGGCGACCCCATGCAGGTATTTGTGGCTGCCATGACGATCGGTGCTAGTCAGAATTGTGGGGTTTTGTTGGGGGGAGGCAGTCAAATGCTCGCCGTCTATGCCCTTGCCCGCAAATTAGCCCAATTTCATCACCGATCGTGGCAACCCGATCGGGTTTTAGTCGGCACAACTCGATGGGTGATCGACGATGGAAGCAGTCAAATATCCCTTCTCGCCCAAGAATTAGATATACCCTTAATTTGTAGTGAACTACATTTGCGCGATTCTAAGTATCCCCAGCTAAACGCCTACGAACGGGGATTTGTCAAAGAAGGAGTAGGAGCAGGAGCGAGCGCGATCGTGGCTCATCTTTACGCCCAATGGCATCAGGATAAATTATTACAGCAAATCGAACAAACCCTTATCCAAGGCATCCATTAAGGGAAAAATCCCTTCTCCCCCTCCGACAAGCTCAGGGACAGAAAAAGGGAAGTCCCCTCTCCCTTTTGGGAGAGGGCTAGGGTGAGGGTTTAGAAAACGATACGTAAGAAATTCTTAATGTCTGTATATTTTTGAAGAAATACAGGACTTACGCAGAGGGAAAATTTCCCTCTCCCTTTTTGGGAGAGGGCTAGGGTGAGGG
>PHFO01000158.1 GCA_002861535.1 Cyanobacteria bacterium M5B4
AAGGACGGCACGATCACCTCGCCGTGCAAGCCAGCAGCGCGGATCGCAATCTCAAGCGCAATCGTGGCATTACAGGTGACAAGGCAATGTTTGACACCGAGGTAGGCCGCGAGGCGATCTTCAAACTCTTGCACTAACGGGCCGCGATTGGTGAGCCAGCGGCGGTCGAGCATGGTATTGATCCGCGCTAGGAGCTGATCCCGATCACCGATATTGGGCCGCCCAACGTGCAGTGGCGCGGCAAAGGCGGGCGTGGCACCGAAGATGGCTAAGTTGGGGAGCTGGAACATACTCATAGCTGTGCCCTATTCTAGAGGGGTAGTCGCCACAGGTTTTTGGGCAACCACCGTATAATGGATCGGCATTAAAGGTCGCTCTGGGGTTTCGATTCCGTTCATCTCACAGATTGTGAACCGATGCAGCAAAGCGCGTAGCCCATGTTCTGTAAACCGCCAACAGTCCGGAAGCGGCCCATGAATGCGAAAGTTAAATGGGACGCTGACAAACAAGTAACCCTCTGGTTTGAGTAGCCGCCAGAGTTCATCGGCAGCGGCAAAGGGTTGTAGCGTATGTTCAAGCACTTCTGTGCACACGATGAAATCAAAGGAGTTGTCATCAAGGAAGGCATTATACGTGCAAATATCACCGTGATATGTACAATTCGCGTTTGGATCTATATCTAGTGTCTCGACGCGAATCGTGTGGGGAAAGAATGGACGTGCACCTTCGTGATCCTGAGGTGCTATATCAAGTAGGCGACCGACTTGGGTAGGTGGTAGGTAGGTCGCAGCTACGTGATTCATGAAAGCAGTCACGTTGGTGCGGATGATCTGGAGATGTTTCACGTCCATTAGGCTTGGAGTAACACGCTGGGTCATTGTTAGCCTCGCTCATCTAGTAGCATTTCAACCATGCTACAGTCGAAGGTCGGTATTCCCAACTGAGTGTGAACATGTTGGCGTTCACGAAAGCTATCGTCAATAAAGATTGCATCTTTATGCTGGATCATCGTAGCCTTCTCAGCGTCAGGTGGTAGCTGGATAATCGTATCAAATAGCTCGCGTAGGCGGTAGTGCTGTAGGGTCTGATGAAGGTCTCCACGATGTTTAGTAAGCAAAATGAGATATTTCTGCTGGTTGATACATTGGTACAAAAAACGCACTAACACTGTATTGATTGCCCCTCTGATAATCAAAGTATCATCAAGGTCTACATAAACATAGTTAAACTTTAGGTTGTGCTGATAGCGATTCGTGAGCGCTCGATCAATTGTTATCTCCAAATCATTGGAGAGCACCTGCACGGGAATACGTGCGTGTTCGTATAAACTAAGGAGCGCGAAGTTCACACCATACACCCGATGTAACGCCATGGTTCCAGCGATGCGTGGCGCAATTTCAAGCAATGTGAACTGCTCATCAGCTGCCTGCTTGAGCTGAAAGAACCACGCTCCATGCAGAGCCAAGCGAGCCATAATACGCTGAGCATACTCTGTAAAGATCGGCTGGTGTTCTGGTCGGCTTGCCATAGCAATTCCAGACCGAACGCGCAAGCGTCGGCGGCCACGGCAGAACAGCAGACCTCGCTCACGATCAGCGAAGCAATCAATCGTATATTCAGAGCCGGGCAGATATTCGAGGATCAGCCAATCTGTACGTTGCCGCCAAACAACGTCTAGCTCCTCACGATTATGGACAAGGGTTGTATGTTGTGCGCCTTGTCCGCGATCAGGCTTGAGAAACACTGGAAACACATCAACATCAGATGGATGGGCATAGATTCGTGGCGTTGGCAAGATATCAGCGAAGCATTGGTAAGTCTGTTTTTTCGAGCGCGTGAGGGTGCATGTTTCTAACGGTGACGTAACAATGTACGCAGGAATCGCTGCGGCATGTTGTACGAGCGCAACCAGTAGATCGTCATGTGCAGGCAGAATGTACTCAATGCGTGCTTGAGCAATAATCTGATTTAGGCGCGTGAGCCACGCGGAGTCGTGAATGCTGGGGAGATCGAAGTGGTGCTGAAAAACATATGGTGCATGGTTGGAAACATCAGCACCAGCGGAGAAGAGCGCAACTTCTTTACAGCAACTCAGGGCCCGCTGAATTTCTAGCCCAATTTCTGTACCGCTCGGCACGACAAGTACCCTAAAGCGGATATTTTCAGAGTGAGTTTGGTCTTTTTGCATAACGAAACTGTCAGTCTTTAATAATAACCGAGTTGCCAATACTGATCCGTTCCGCACCGACAATCTTAGCAAGGGGCCAGATGGTCACATCCTGCCCGATGTGGGCAAATGGGAGTTGGTAGGCTTGGTTTGTCATCAGTCACACTCCTTTGTGAAAACTAAAGAGCTGTATTTTTCGTTTTCTCTATCATTCGTCTTATCAGTGCGAGGCGTGGTTGCATCTGCGTCTGCAAGGCAAAAACATCTCGAAAGGTTCGCTGTCCCTGTGCAGCAAGTTGGTATAAGTGCGCCGGATTAGCTATGTAACGTTCTATTTGCGCCACACACGCGGTCACCTCTGGCTCGATCAGCACGAGGTCTACACCATCACGAAACGTTCTATTCATACTTAATATATCAGTGCAGAATACGGCCACGCCATGCAGCCCAGCTTCAATACAACTCCCAGTGGGGAAGCCATCAAACGCTCCCGGAGCTAAGACAAAGGGAACATTCGGCGAGAGAATGATGTCCATATCGGCATAAAACTGATCGAAAAATGGTGTTTGCTGGGGCCCATAAAACGTGATGCGGGAACCGAGTTCTTGCACATCAACATCTGCGGCACTAAATGTCCCGACCACATGGAAGCGCATATCCGGATATTTTCGGGCAAGCTGGATGGCAACGGCAACGAAGGTGTCATAGCCTTTATCGCGTCCTTGTTTTGTGTATTTATAAGCAACAAAGCATATATCAAATGTTGGTTTGTTATGTGGATAGTAGCGTTTGGGCATATCTGGCTGAACCCACCAATCAGGGAGTACCCCACCATAGATGAAGGTTACTTGCTCAGGCGATGCAAACCCGTGCTGAAGCAGATACTCGTGGGTCACTGTCTGGGTGGTGATAATCTGGCGCAAGTATGGCGAGGCGCATACCTGTTTCAGACGGGCATCCACATCTGGCTGATTGAGCGCAAAGCCCCCGCCCGGATACAGCGTGAAGACAAATGGAAGTTGCTGCTGCTCAAGAAACGGTAGAAAGCAAGCAACGTTGTTGAGAAAAATCATATATGCGATACGGGCGTGAACCTGTCGCATTGGATGAAAGGGAGCAACACGCCGCGCAAACTGTGGGTAGGTTTGTTCATATTCCGCAATGACTTGCGTAAGGCGGCGCGATTCGTTGATCAGGCGCATTGCAGTTCCAGTCGAGTAGACCCTGCTTTGTGGGAACTCCTGTAGGTAAGTATTGTATTCGGCGATCCGAAATGCTGACAGCAGATGGGGGAAAATATCATCTAAGATCACGAGATCGAGTGGGGCGGCGCGACGATGCTGCCAGTTTTCCGTCAGCACGGCGGTGGTCATTGTGGTCTGCTGCACGATACGGGCTGCACGCTGAAGGACGCGCTGGATCATCATTGCACTTCCGCACACAAGCGTGTCTCCCACGCCAAAAAGGGGCGTACCACACCATTCCATTTGCCGTGCCAATTTCCCCGAAGCTCTTGTGAGTCTTCCACATCAAAGGAGATGAGGTCTGTGAAGGTGGCAATAACGTGCCCTTCATTCTCCACAAACAGGGTTGTCAGCATGTGAAGCCCATCATTGAGCAGATCGCCCGGTATTTGCATCACGCTCTGAAACAACCCGCGTGGAAACTTCTTACCATGCCAATGTGGCTCCATAACTGAAGTTGTGATGAAGGCGAGTGTACCCATCTCATTGTAGACTGCAACTGAGAGATTGAGCTTTGTATCAGGCACCAAATTCCAGTATTCAAACTCAACGACAAGTGGTGTGCGGACAGTGATCGTATCGTGGACTTGCCCGTTGGCGGGGCGCACACACACCCGCCGCAAGCGGATTGCATCGTTGCCGGGAGCCTCTTCGGGGTGCTCCCAGATACGCTCAGGGTGCACAGCTTTAGTGCGGTTCAGATAGTGTGAGACCACCCGTTCGGTGCGATCATCCAACTCCACACGCCCAGCCTCAAGCAGCACGCCCCGTGTACACAGACTCTGCACCGCGCCCATATTGTGGCTGACAAACAGCACCGTGCGCCCTTCTCTGGTCACGTCGCTCATCTTGCCCAGACACTTCTTCTGGAACTCGGCATCACCGACGGCGAGCACCTCATCCACAATCAAGATTTCGGGATCGAGGTGCGCGGCCACCGCAAACGCAAGGCGCATCTGCATCCCGCTCGAATAGTGCTTGACCGGCGTGTCAATGAACGCCTCGATCCCCGAAAAGTCCACAATCTCGTCAAACTTGCGCGCAATCTCGTGGCGGGTCATGCCCAAGATGGCCCCATTCAGATACACATTCTCGCGCCCGGTCAGTTCGGGATGGAAGCCCGTGCCCACTTCGAGCAACGCGCCCACGCGCCCATAGATGTCTATAGTGCCGGTGGTCGGCTCCGTGATCTGCGAGAGAATCTTGAGCAGCGTGCTTTTGCCCGCCCCGTTGCGCCCGATGATGCCGACGACCTCGCCGTGCTGCACCTCGAACGACACATCCTGCAAGCCCAGATGCGCTCTGTGGCCACGGCCGAGGATTGCCCGCGCAGCACCGAGCCGATCCGTTTGAACGGGGCTTGCACCGTGTTGACA
>PHFO01000159.1 GCA_002861535.1 Cyanobacteria bacterium M5B4
TCAGGTGTTAGGTGACAGGTGTCAGGGGTCAGGGGCTGGGTGGTAGGTGTCAGGTGTTAGGTGTCAGGGGGTCAGGGGCTAGGTGGTAGGTGACAGGTGACAGGGGGCAGGGGCTAGGCTGGGAAGGCTGAGCATGAAAGGGAGTAAAGGCATGACGCATACGCAAGCGACCCAAGATTGGGGCGGGCTGAGGGCAGAGGTGGGGCATAGCGGCGGCAGCGGAGCACACCAATGACGGCCCCATTTGACCGCCCGCCGCCCTATGACCTCAACGCCGAACGGGCCACGCTCGGCTCGGTGCTGCTGGATCGGGATGCGATTGTGGCGATTGCGCCCAGCCTCACCCCGTCCGATTTCTACCTCCTCAAGCACGGGCAAATCTACGAAGCTATGCTCGCCTGCTATCACCGCCGCACGCCGCCCGATCTGGCGACGGTCATCAGTGAGCTACGCGAGCGCGGCTGGCTGGAGCACGTCGGTGGGATTGCTGCGCTCACCGAGCTGGCCAGCAATGTGCCCACCGCCGTGCATGTCGAATACTACGCCCGCGCCGTGCAGATCACCAGCCGTCGCCGCCAGCTGATCACGGCTGGCGGGCAGATCACCGCGCTGGCTTACGATGAGCGCGAGGAGCTGGAGCAGACCTGCGACAAAGCCGAGCAGACCCTCTTTGCCGTGACCCAGCAGCAGCGCGGCGCGGCGTTCACGCCGCTTGAACAGAGCGTTGAGCGCTACTTCAACCGCGTCACCAGCAATCCGAACCCCGCGCTGGCCACCGGCTTGAACGATCTGGATGCGCTGCTGGGCGGCGGGCTGCAGCCCGGCAACCTGCTCCTGCTGGCGGCACGGCCGGGCATGGGCAAAACCGGCCTCGCGCTGAGCATTGCCCACCACATCACCCGCACCCAGCGCACTCCCGTCGCCTACATCAGCCTTGAGATGGGGCAGGATGAGCTGGTGCAACGCCTGATTGCCATCGAGAGCGGTGTCAATATGCGCGAGATTGCGGCGGGGCTGCGGGCAGGCACGCCCACGCTGCTCAACACGCTGGGCAACCTCTCGCGGCTACCCCTGCACCTCGATGATAGTGCCGAGCCGGGCGTGCTGCCGGTGCGTTCGCGGGTGCGCCACCTGCACGCGCAGCAGCAGCTGGGGCTGGTGATTCTGGATTACCTGCAACTGCTGGTGCGCGATACCCGCGAGCGTGGCATGGTTGAGGAGGTGAGCCACATCAGCCGCCAACTGAAGCTGCTGGCCCGCGAACTGAACATCCCCGTGCTCGCGTTGTCGCAGCTGTCGCGGGCGGTGGAGAGCCGGGCGGGCAATATTCCCCAATTGAGCGACCTGCGCGACAGTGGCAGCCTTGAGCAGGATGCCGACGTGGTGCTGTTCATCTACCGCGATGAGCTGTACCACCGCGATAGTGACCGCAAGGGCATCGCTGAGCTGTATATCGCCAAGCATCGCAATGGCCCGACGGGCATGGTTCCGGTGCATTTCCATGCGCCAACGACGCGCTTTGCGAATCTGGCGCGGTAGCGGCGGCGGCTCACCCGGCCCGCCCGGCCCGACCCGTGTGCCCATCCCCATTACTCGCCCGCGAGGGCATCCAGCAACGCCTGCACCTGCGCGTGCAACGCCTGCGCCTCAGCGTGCATGGCCGCCCGCAGCTCCGCATCAGTGATGTGTGGGAGGTTGCGCTGGAGCGTCTCGATGCTGCGACGGGTGCGGCTCAGGCGGCGCAGGTAGGTCGCGGCGGCGGGCAGGGGAGCCGCTTCCGGTGTGGGGGCATCCGCGGTGGGAGCGGGGCTATCCGCAGTGAGGGCGGGGGGTGTGGGGCTGGCCAGCTCGCGTTCGAGCAGCTGAGCCACCAGCGTGGCATTCACCATCGGCTGGGTGGCCAGCTGGCGCAGCAGCCGCGTGGCCATATCGGGGGCGAGCGTGCCCGCGTTGATGGCCATATGCAGCGGGCGCAGCGTCCATTCCGACCAGCCGTAGCGCACGAGCATGGCTTGGGCTTCGGGCGGGAAGCGCAGCAGGCGCAGCAAATCGTGGCGGCGATCCGGCGAGATTTGCAGGGCTTCTTCGACCACGCGCCACGGCACTTCGCCGCCGGCCGCTTGCTCCAGCGCGGCTTTCACGCGCAGCAAAGCCCACGTCCGCTCCATATCGCTAAAGCCGGCCCGCCGTTCGTTCTCCTCGTATTGGCGCAACAGGCGCGAAACCCCATCCGGACGTTCGACGAGCACAGCCCACAGGGTTGGCAAATTCAGCAGCAGCACGGCACTCCAGCGGCGTTGCCCATGCAGCAGGCGATAGCGGATGTGGGGTTGCATCGGATCGCTGTCGGCATACACGACCACCGGCTGGAGCTGGCCGTGGGTTTGGATTGAGTGTCCTAATTCATGCAAGCCCGCCAGCAGCTCGGCTGCGGCCGGATCGCCATCGGCGGCTAAAGCCCGTAGGTCATCCGGCACGGGTAGATAGCGCAACTGGTCGGGGTCGGGGGCAATCGTCGCTGGGTCAAGGTGTAGCAAGGGCAAGCCGCGTTCGGCGGCCAGCGCGGCAGGGTCGCTCGTATCGCTACTGCCCAACAGAAAGGCGAGATCATCGGCGGGGGCGGGCGGCTGAAAGAACTGATCGAAGTCCATCTTCTTACGCGGTGGCATGCAGGTGCTCCTGTATTTCGTGGGCAAGGGCGAGGAACTGCGCGGCCGAGCGGGCCGTGCGGCGGTAGCGAAAGATGCTCTCGCGGGCCGCAAAACACTCGCGCAAGGGCGCATCGCGGCCAATCATCGTCTGAAACAGGGTGTGCGGAAACTGTTGGCGCAGATACTCTTGGACTTGGCGGTCGGCACTTGCTCGCCCTTCGTAATCGTTAATCACAATCATCGGCGCAAGCAGGGCTGGCGAGTAGCGGCTCTTGACGCGCTGCACCGTCTCGAGTAGCTCGCCGAGGCCTTCGAGGCTGAGGGCATGGGACAGCACCGGCGCAAGCACCAGCTGGGCGGCGATTAAGGCATTAAAGACGACGGCTCCTTTGGCGGGCGGGCAATCAATCAGCACATAGTCGAAGGGCAGCTCGGCCGCGAGCGCATCGCGCAGCCCGAACAGCCCGTCCACATTGTTGCCCAATTCGAGTGCGGCTTGGGCCAGCAGCACGTGTGCGCCACACAGCACCACGCCGGCTTCTTGGGTGCGGAGCAGGGTATTGGCAAGCGGGGCTTTGCGGGTGAGGACGGCATAGGCCGAACGTTCTGCGGGCAGCTGGGCTTTGGGCACGCCGAGCCATTCGGTGGCGTGGGCTTGGCTATCAAGGTCAATCACCAAGACGCGGGAGCCATCCAAGCCGAGTGCGGCGGCCAGATTCACGGTGATCGTGGTTTTGCCTACGCCGCCCTTCTCATTGGCAATCGTGATGATGTGCATGGCTTCATCCTTATGGGTGTTACTGGCGTGTGTTTGGCGCGGTTGGGGGTGGTGAGGTCTCACACCCCTATGCTCCGGTATCCGGCACGGCTGGGGGGTGTGAGGTCTCACACCCCTGAGTCCGGCTCTGGGCCATGCTCCTGCTGAATCGTGCGATACCAATCGCGCAGCCACTCCATCGCCGCTGCGAATTGGGTACGCGGGAGCTGCTTGTAGGAGGTAATCCCGAATTCACGATACAGCTGCCCATATACGCCGCCATACTCGTTGCGGCCGGTGCGTGCGCCGAGGGCTCGGGCGACAAACTTGACGGCTTGGGCTAGCTCGGTGGCTTGGTCCTCGCTGATCGTGCTGGCGCGTGGCTGCGGCTCCGGTGCGGTCAGGCGTAGCTCTAATGCATCGGTGCGAGCGGCTTGGGCTTCGAGCTGGGTGGCAAACTGGTGTAGGCGGTCTTCGATGTGGAGCTGCTGGCGGGCGAGGGCGGCTACGGCCATCGCCAATTCGTAGGCGTGGGCCGCCGGTGAGATTGGGGCGGTCGGCTCTGGATTGGCTAGTGCGGCACTGGATGGCTGCCCCGCCGGACGGAAGAAATCCCACAGCACGGCGGCGCACTCGCGCTGATAGTGCACGAGCTTCTCGCGCACGTCGGCCCGCACCCGCCGCGGATTGATGCCCGCGAGCCAGAAGGGGATTAAATCCAGCCGGAGGCAGAGCGTGGCTTGCGGCCCGCCGGTGCTGTTGATGGTAAGGCTGGCTAGCGCGGTGCTGAGCACTGCATGGGTTTGGATGCGCTCCGTTTGCGATGGCGCGTCTATGCCGAGATTATCGCACAGCCGGGCCAGCGGCACGTAGACGTGCTGGGTGGTGGGTTCCAATACGGCGATGATTTCATCGCCATAGAAGGTGATGCACTGGGGCGATAGGGGTTGCGCTGCCTCTTGCATATGGGTTTTCCTACTGCTGTGGTGTGGCTTTCAATCTGTATGCCAATTATAGCACGAAAGGGGTTGGCATAAGCCAACCCCTTTGCCGCGCTGGGACCGTGCCCCCGCCCCTACCCC
>PHFO01000160.1 GCA_002861535.1 Cyanobacteria bacterium M5B4
TGAACATGGTCTAAACGTGAACGTAAAACGTGCAGGCGGGGCGACAGCCCCGCCCATTGCTGTGCATAGAAAACAATGCCTACTGCATTGCCGCCTTAATCAGATCGAGGAACTTGGCTTCACCTTCGCTCACCCCGGCTCCTTCTGAGCCAAAGTAGCCCAATTCGCCGGCGGCATCAGCCACCTTGTCCAACACATGTAGCACCGCATCTTGATACATTGCCGTCTCATCTGGCGAGACGCTGGCAATCACCTGTGCGGCATGCTTCACTGCCGCCAGTGCCGCATCTTGCAATGCGCCAGTGCTGCCCGTTAGCGCACTCTCGACCTGTGCTTGGCGGCTGCCGGGGTTGCTTGCCAGCAACGCCTGCACAATCGCACTATCGGGATACTGCGAACCCAGTTCATTCATTGCTGCTACCATCACCGGAAACTCGCGTCGCGTACCGCCCTGCTCTGCTGCCATCATCGCTGTTGCCGCTGTGTAAAATGACTCAACGACTGCCGCCATGTCCGCTTCGGTAAAGTTTGCCATTTGTCGCATGACCTTTCTGTGATTACCTATGAGTGTGGGTATTGCTTGCGTCACACAGTTCCATACAGATCATATTATGCACAACATAGGCGACGGTGCAAGTTGGGCGGGGGGGGGGGCGGGTTTGGGATAAGGCAATCATCAGGGGGCTAGGGTTGTTGGGCTAGCACCAAGAATTCAATCAACTCCTTTTTGGAGTTACGCTTGCGAAGTGGCTCAATGGTTACTGCTGTGAAGCCAACATGGTGCATCAACCCTGCGAGGATCTGTTCCGTAGGATGAGTGTTGTGTAAAACTTTGAATTCCCAATAATATAGGCGAGGTGTCCACCGGATCGGACAAGTCGTGCTATGGTTTTGAGATGTTCATACATATCACTAAAATAGCGTTGCACATAGCTACTCAGTAACGGACTAGATTGTTTGATCGACTCTAAGAGAGGGATAAGCAGTGCAGGCGTGTAGCAGTCGGATGCAGGAACCCACGTTGCCAATTTACTCGTCGCACAACCCCAAGTTCCGCCAATCGCTTGCCAGTCAAGATCACCAGCTGCACGACCGTGGGTTAAGTATCCTAGCCAATACATGTAGGGGCGTAGTTCACGGATATAGCTCATCCGATTGACGTATGGTGGTGAAGTTAGCACAAGATCATAGTTGGATGATGCAGCAGTAAGTTGGCGCGCATCATCCTGCCAAATTCGCCCAGTTCCTACAATAGGTGTCTGAGCTGTCACGAGTAGAGTGTCAACTTCTTGTCGCCAATGCTCGATAAGCACGTTATCCACTGTAAAGAGACGTTGTTGGGCTGAAGGAGCTTTAAACGAGAGTGACTGATGATTGAAAGCCGCGTTTGAGCTATGCAATGCCACCCGACAGAAAGCGATCAGGAGGATGTCTCGCATCGGGGACGGCTCATTGGCATACAACTGAATTGCCTGAAATAGTTGGGCAAGTCTATGTAGTGTTGGCAGGTTCCACCAGCGGGTAATGTTATGAATCGGCGGGAGCCAGTGATCCGCAGACGGGTTCATATGCTCGGTAGCTTCTGCGATCAAATCGGCACAGGCACGTGTCGCAGCTAATTCAGTTGGGGTATAGGTGGCACACTTTGCTCGTGCCAACCACACGAGAAAGGGGTTAATATCAGTCATATCAGCAGCTTTTCCCAATTGGCGTGCAACCACACCAGTCGTTCCAGTGCCCGCAAACGGATCAAGGATGTGTGTGCTGGAAGGATAACGCGCAAGGATCATTTCAACCGCAGTGACAGAGTAAGCGGGTGTAAGTCGCAGCCAGCCATGTCGTCCATTGGAGCGATTAGCTTGTGCCGTTAGTTCAGGGCGTTGCTTCACGCTCATCAGGCACCTCCAAGAGGCTGTACAAAACTTGTGCCATTGTTTGCTGAAGTTGTGGGCTAACCCGCTGAAAAAATACTGCGAGATCGTAGCCGATAATCTCCCGAAAGAATGTATACGTTGAGATACTAGCATCTTGATCAAAGTTGCCGCGTAGGATATGCCAGCGAGCGCGAGTATATCGCTCAATGACTCCCGTGTCGAATTGATTGGAGAGCAGTAGCAACACAGGGATATAGCCCTGTGTGTATGCTGCCGCAGCATTGGCTACATCAGCGTGTTGTCGTTTGGCATCCTTGCTTTTGTAGCCTTGGCGAATCTCAATCACAACTCCCTGCATAGCAGTAGCAATGGCCGGCTCAAGCCCAAGTGTCTGGGATATATGTTGGAGCCACGCCGCTACGATCTGGCGGCGGGAGTCATCCTGAATGTCTGCAAGAATAATCCGTGCATCCAGCTTTAAGGTACGGCTAGTGCCAGTATTCGTGGTGATTGTGTATGCCCACTGAGCTTGTGTGGCGGTCAGTCCAAGCTGATCGCGGATAATCTGGCGGAGCAACAGTTCACTGCCAATCCCGATCTGCCGATAGATTGATGTGATCCCACCAGCTGCACGGTGTGCAGCATACACATGCGGCGTATCAAGCCCAAACCATGTGTAGAAGTGATCAGCTCCATAGAGTGTGTGAAAATCAGCCAATGTGATCCCTGCTTGTGCTTGCCCAAAGCGGGGTTGATAGGAAGCGCATACTGCAATTCGATCCAGTATGATCCGGAGATACACAGAATCTTGCGGTGTAATTGGTGTTGACGACATTTAGCATCCCTTACATCACGCTGAGCAACTGTGGTAGCTAACACGCGACATCGGCTACTTCTATGCCGACGTGCGGATGCATGCGCTGGATTATAGCATAGGCGGGGTTGGCTTGCACCGTCCCTGCGCCTGCGGTACAATGGCGCAGGTGACGCAACTACACCGAATCGGAGTTCGTGCCGTGCCGCACACCATATTGATGATTGCCCCAACCAGCTTTTTTTCTGATTATGGCTGCCACGTCCGCATCTTAGAAGAGATTCTGGTGCTGCAAGAACGGGGCCATCAGATCACCCTCGCCACCTACCACAACGGCGACGACGTGCCCAGTGTCACCATCCGCCGCTCGTGGGATGTGCCGTGGGTGCGGCGCACGATGGTCGGCTCCTCGCGCCACAAAATCTACCTCGATGCGGCTCTCTCGTGGCGCAGCCTGCGGGTTGCGCTCCAGCTTCGCCCAACCCTGATCCACGCCCATCTGCACGAAGGTGCACTGATTGGGGCAGTGCTCAAGCGCATCATTGGTGTGCCAATGGTCTTTGACTATCAAGGCAGCATGACCAGTGAGATGATTGATCACGGCTTCCTCAAGCCCAACACGCGCCTGCACCATAGCCTTGCGCGGCTGGAACTGTGGATCAACCAGCAAGCCGATGCGATCATCACCTCCACCCACAACACCGCTGACCTGTTGCGCCAGCAGGCCCGGCTCGATCCGCAACGCATCTGCACCGTGATTGATCGGGTCAATACCGAACGCTTCCGCCCCTTCGATGCCACCCGCGACGACCCTGCTGCGTGGCAGGCCCAGCTCCGCGAATTGCGGGCCCAGCTTGGTGTACCGGAAGGGCAGCGTGTGGTGGTGTATCTCGGCTTGCTCGCCCCCTATCAAGGCACGAACGTATTGATCCAAGCCGCCCAGATTGTCGCGGCACGGCTGCCGGACGTACATTTCTTGATTATGGGCTACCCCGATCCAGCGAGCTACCGCGCCTACGCCGAGTCGCTGGGGATTGGTGCACGGGTTACGCTGCCGGGGCGCATCTACTACCGTGATGCCCATGCCTACCTACGCTTGGGCGATGTGGCCGTTGCCCCGAAGATGAGTGCCACCGAAGGCAGTGGCAAAATCACCAACTATATGGCGATGGGCTTGCCAGTCGTGACCTTTGATACACCCGTCAGCCGCGAGATGCTCGGCGGAGCGGGGGTGTATGCCACGCTGGGCAGCCCCACCGATCTGGCTGAGAAGCTGCTGCTGGTGCTAGAGCATCCCCCGCTCGCAGCCCAATTGGCAGCGGCGGCACGGGCGCGGGCGGTGCAAGAGTTTGCGTGGTATCACGCCGCGCCAGAACTAGAGGCGATCTATGCGCGGGTGTTGGCGCGGGGGGGGCAGCCAGTGCCGCGCTACTCGGATACGTAGGGCGTAGCTCGGCGACAATGCGCTGACCCGCGTGGTACAATGCTTGCTGTAGAAGTACCCGCCCGATGTGCCGTAGGAGGATGTATGCCTTCGCCGTTTGCTGGAATGGATCCATACCTTGAAGGCGCGGAGTGGACAAGCGTCCACGTTGAGTTAACGTCGGCGATTGCCCGCCAACTTGCGCCGCTGCTTGCCCCGCGCTACGTCGTGCGTCCAGTTCGCCGGTTTATCACCACTGCGCCGAATGATCTGGCAATTGTAGCACGTGA
>PHFO01000161.1 GCA_002861535.1 Cyanobacteria bacterium M5B4
GAAGCCCCCGATTTATCGTGGGTAGTTCACTAAGGGGCTGAATTGACGAGGGGAATAATTTCCCCTTTAATTTCTTGTTGCCACAAAACTGTATTTTGTGATAAAGAAAGACTGGTTTGGGGATTTAATTGCCAGGTAACTTCTGGCAGTAAAGCAAATAATTCTGCGGGGGGATCAATACCTAAAATTTGGGCGGGTTTGATTCGCAGGGCTTGCCATAGTTCTAAGGGTGTAAGTTTATTTGTGGCTACTAAATTTGCCCATAGCAGGGGGAAGGCGAACTGTAGCCCGATCGTGCCTGGAGGGGTGACCTCAAAGGGGATCATTTTTTCTTCGTAGGTGTAGGGGCAGTGGTCAATGGCGATCGCGTCAATTATGCCGGTTTTAATGCCTTGAATCAGTTGGGTCTGGTCTTGGGGATTGGGTAGGGGGGGATGCAGACGCAAATGGGGATTAAAGGTACTGAGATGGCTGGTGTTCCACAGTAGATGCGTCCAATTTACGCTGGCAGTCAGGGGTAGACCTTCATTTTTAGCCTGCTCTAATAGGGGTAGGCTTTGGGCGCAACTAATTCCCATGACATGGACAGGACAACGAGTCAGCCCTACTAGGTTGATAATTGCTGCTAGGGCGGATGTTTCGGCGACGGTAGGAATGCCTGCTAAACCTAGTTTGAGGGAATAGTAGCCTTCCATCATCACTCCTGCCGCTAGTTTGGAGTCTTGGGCTAGGAGAAGGACTGTTTTTGGTAGGGTTGCAGGTATTCTAGGGCACGCCGCAGGAGCAAAAGGTCTGGGAGCGGCTCTCTGTGGGCAAATCCTACTACCCGATCGCGGAGGTCGGCAAATTCGCACAACTGTCCCCCGGAAGTGAGTGCGCCCCACAATAGGAAAGGTCGGGGCACGTAGGCGGCAAAAAAGTCTGCCATGGCTAACCGATCGATCGGTTGGCAGGGCAGGAGCGCCACTCGACCAAATCCTCCCCCTCTAGCGCAGTTTTGTAAGCTGGTTAAAGTTTCCCTGCTTTCAAACCCTGGTTCACCGCTACGGCTACAAAGATCAACTAGGGCGGGAAAAATTACCAGGGCATGGGGTTCTTTAGGGGTTATATCTGGGGAGAGGGTAGGGGGATTAACCGTAAATTTCTCTCCCTCCAACAAAATGTCAGCTACTGTCACCGATCGGTCGTTTATGAGGGTGGCTTGGGGATAGTAACCGTCAATCATGATTGACCTCTAGCTGTTGTTTGGCTTGCTGCCAGAGTTGCTCTAGTTCGGTTAAGTTGCACTCCGGCAGTGGTTTAGTGGTCTGTTGTTCCATTACTGCCAACCGATCGATAAATCGCTGATTGGTGCCCATCAGTGCCTGGGTAGGGTCTAGTTTATGCCAGCGGGCAATCTGGATTAAGGAAAATAGCACGTCCCCTAGTTCTGCCTCCTGCCGATCGGGGTTTTCCCTTTCTAGGGCATGGCGGAACTCTGCCATCTCTTCGTCGAATTTTGCCCATACCCCCTCGATCGTTTCCCAGTCAAAGCCCAGAGCTGCCGCTTGGAGGGATATTTTCATGGTGGCTGCGAGGGGGGGCAAACTGCGGTGATACTTGGCTAATTTTTGGCTGAGGGGGGGATGTTGTTGTTCTTCGTCTTTGATCTTTTCCCAGTTTTGTCTTACTTCGGTGCTATCTTTAACACTCATATTGCCAAAGACATGGGGATGACGGCGAATCAGTTTTGTACTAATACCTTGGGCTACTTCTTGGAGGCTAAATTCTCCTCGTTCCTGGGCAATCTGACATTGTAAAATTACCTGCAATAATAAATCTCCCAACTCTTCACAAATGGCATTTTTATCCCCCGATCGCAGGGCATCTACAGTTTCGTAAGCCTCTTCAATGATGTAGGGCATCAGGGTTTGGGGAGTCTGGGCTAGGTCCCAGGGGCAGCCATTTTGGGGATGGCGCAGTTGGGCAACGATCGCCATTAGTTCTGCTAGAGATGCTAAAGCAGAACCTGGGCTAGTTCCTGGTCTTGGGTCGTCCATTTAGTGATTGCCTCCGTCATAATTTGCCTTGTAGTTTTTCCTTGCTGGTATTGCCTGAGCCATTGTTGCGCCTCATTGCCGTTAGTTAAAATTGCTAAAACTGGTGATAAAAAGCAATTCACGCCCCGATCGCAGGCGATCGGTTGACATTGGGCATATAAATCCTTAATCCAGTCCTGGGCTTTAATTTTGTCCCCCGTCTGCCAATGGATCACTTCCGCCTCCAGGCTATGGTGAGCACAGGCAGTTTCATTCTCATCGGCGATCGTGACCAGTTCCCTGGGGGTAAATTTCCCCCCTAAAGGATCGAGGTCTGGTTGTTGTAATACCATCCACAGACGCATTTCCAACAATGCCGTAATTGCCAACAAACCGATCGAGTCTGCCACTAAGTCCGTGATCCGCAGTTCCAAACGATTGAGGTCGTAGGGGCGGCGATCGCCGTTGGGACGTACCGCACTCCACAAATGGCGCACATTCTGCATGGTGCCCAAACGCAGTTGCTCCTCCGTCCAAGTAATATAATGCTCGTGGCTACTAAATAGGGGCACATCAACGGGAGTCTTGGGGAACATCTGCCAACGACTAGAATGAAAACCCGTTGCCTGCTCCTGCAAAAAAGGGGAAGAAGCACTCAAAGCCAAATAGAGGGATGCCTCCATCCGCACTACGCGGATCGCCCGCATCAGGGTTTCTATATCCTCGATGCCCCCCACATTGATGTGGATGCTAGTCGTCACCACCTTAGTACCGTAGGTCTGCTCGATGTAGCTGTGGTAAGGGTTTTGCGGATCCGATCGTTCAAAATAGTCACTGCCTCCCAACGCCATTGTGCTCCCCGGCAACAGCGTGTAGTCGCCCTGGGTGTGGAGGAATTTCCTTAACCTCTGGCGCGGCTCCACTAGAGCTTTGAGGAGATGTTCATAACGAATCAGGGGAGGAGTAGTATATTCCACATTGCGATTGTCAGGTTCCCGCACAAACCCCGGCAACTGACTCACAATTAAGCTAGAAAAGCCAACTACATCTCCCTGGGGGCTACCCGTATAGAGTTCTACCTCAAAACCCTTTGATAAAAGCACTACTTATCTCAGTCACGATCGGGAACATTATGACTCAAGTTCAGGTAAAAAGGAAAATATTGATCAAAGCGATCAATCGGACAATCTTTTCTAGCATCTTGTTAGAGAAATTAACAACCTAGACCTTAAATTGTCCCGTAGCAGCCTGCAACGACTGGGCTAACTCCAAGAGATTAGCAAAGGAACTAGCCACAGCTTCAGACTTTTGTGCCGTTTCTGTAGCGATCGTGAACACGTTTTCCACCGTCTTTTGCACATTTTGAGAAGTATGCAGCTGTTGATCGGCAGCTACGGAAATCTCTCTAACTAGGGAGCTAATCTGTTGACTTACTTGTCTAATTTGACTGAGTTTTTCCCTTGCCTCTTCTACTAACTTCGTCCCTTCTACTACCTGGTCTGTCCCTTCCTCCATCGCTATAACTACTTCTCTGGTTTGGGTCTGAATCTCTTCTACGAGTTCTTCAATTTCTGCCGTTGCTGAGGCTGACTGTTCCGCTAAACTTCTGACTTCATCGGCAACTACCGCAAAGCCTCTGCCTTCTTCTCCAGCGCGGGCTGCCTCGATCGCGGCATTCAATGCCAGCAGGTTGGTTTGGGAAGCAAATTCACTAATCAGGTTTACCACCTTAGAAATCTTTTGCGATGCTTCTCCCAATCGTTTTACTTTCTTCGCTGTGTCAGATACCGTTTCCCGGATGGCAGAAATACCTTCTACGGTGAGGTTCATGGCTTGGTCGCCCTCTTTTACCACCTTGTCTGCGACCTCTACTTGTTGTTGTGCCGCGATCGCCCGATCGGATACGCCTTTACTAGAAGATGACAATTCATCCAGGTTTTCTGTAGCAGCTTTGAGAGATTGCACCTGATTGAGGTATTCTGCCACGATCGATCGGACTGACTCTTCGTTTAATTTTGAAGTTTCTACCACAGACGAAGAAGCAGACTGCACCTGTTGTACAATTTGTCGCAGACTGCGAATAATGGCGTTGTAGGAGTCAGCGATCGTGCCCACTTCATCGGGAGTAACTTTAGCCCGCACAGTCAAATCTCCTCTACTAACGGGGTCTACTTCCAAGAGCAACTCTAAAGCTCGTTTTTGTAGGAACTCTTTTGCTTCTTGTTGTTCTT
>PHFO01000162.1 GCA_002861535.1 Cyanobacteria bacterium M5B4
TTTCCGAAAACGACACGTCATGATAGCAAAATATAACCCATTGCAACCGTCAGCAACTGATATTTCTCTTAAGCATGTTTTTAGTTTGGCAGAGGATAGAAAACAACCATTACTAGAAATTGAACCAACTTTCGCTGAGGTTAACCTGACGTAATAAACTAATATCGCTATACTGAATGGGACTAAATTAGCGGAATTTATGAGAACGATCGGGAATTTTGTCTGCGGTCATCTGAGCCAGGCGGCTGTCCTGACTTTAATTGCCCTTCCAGGGATGGCAGCAACGAACACGATTCGCAATGCCCAACTCCGTCTTACTGATAGGGCGCTGGAGGTAATTTTAGAAACCCAAACTAGACAGCCCCCCCGTATCACCACTAACCAACGGGGAAATAGTTGGACTGTGGAAGTAAATGATACGGATTTACAACTGCCCCAGGGCAATACTTTCTTTCGCGCTAATCCTGCCCCTGGTATCAATGCTGTGACCATCTTGCCCCTAGACGATCGGACAGTACAGGTCATCTTTACCACCAAACAAGCGGGCATCAAAGGAGAAGTAAATCAAACCACTAATGGCATTGTGCTCAAATTCCCCGTAACTACCGAAAAATCTAGCGAAAAAGGGAGATTAGTTCCTCCCGTCCCCGCTAAAGTCCAGGATACTACGCCGCTATCTGAATTTCGCCCCAAACCGATCGTGCCCCCCACCGATGATATAGCAGTCAGCCCCCTACCGATCGCTCCTGTCCGCATCAGTCTTGGTTCTCAAGAACGCATCCCTACCCTAGTTTTGAAATCTGCACCAGCGGAAGATGTACTGTCTGTTTTAGCAATGACAGTCGGTTTGAACACTCTCTTTGTAGAAAAACAAGAAGCAACCGCTACTACACCTACGCCAAATCGCCCAAGTTCTACAACAGTTTCCATGGAAATCAAAAACGAAACTGTAGAAAACGTCTTTAACTACGTCTTACAAGTAACAAACCTAGAAGCAGCAAGAGTTGGCAACACCATTTTAATTGGTAAAAGCCTGCCCAACAGTGCCAAAGGCTTAGTTGTCAAAACAGTCAGATTAAATCAAATTAAAGCTAACCTACCCGAAGTAAGAATCAGTAGCACAGCCAACAGCGCCTCTAGTATTTCTAGCGGCGGCGGTAGTGTGGGTGCAGGACAGAGCAATATCACCACCAGTCAATTGAGCCGTACCAGCACTTTTCAGCGGCAAATTCCTGTCAAAGGAGCACAACAACTACTGGAGGCATTGGGAGCCAACGGCGGTGGCACGGCACCCCGCCCTGCCCCTCGTCCCAATGTGCCGACCCCTCCCCCTGGTCTATTTGATGACTTACAAGTGATTGCCGATAATCGCACTAATTCCGTTACTTTGATCGGTACTCCTAATTTAGTGGATGCCGCGATCGAATATCTCAAACAGATAGATGTGAGAAACCGGCAAGTATCCGTCAATATTAAGATCATTGAAGTAACCTTAGATGACCAAGAAAACTTTGGTACTAGTTTTTCTTTTGGTATTGATGATAGCTTTTTTAGTAACAATCAAGGACAAATATCGGGTAATTTCGGCAATACTAATCCTACATTTGTGCCCCCTATTCCTTCCCCCGATGGCTCCCAGGGACAGTCTAGTTTGTTTAGCCCCCCCACGATCGATGGCACGAATCTTCTCCGTCCTGGGCAAAGCAATGTATTTCAGTTTCCGAATAAATTTCTAGCTAACATTCAGGCAAGAATCATCAACAACAAAGCCAAAATTTTGACCGATCCTACTTTAATTGTCCAGGAAGGAAGCGCCTCCCAAGTTAACTTAACTACTCAAGTATTTGCGGGTTTAAGAACCATCTCTGAGACTGGTCCAGGTAATCTTCCCCGCACTATTTCTGACCCCAGGGAACCGATCGATGTGGGGGTTATTTTGAATATCGCCGTAGAACAAATTGATGACAATGGCTTTATTACTCTGTCCGCGTCCCCTGAAGTTAGTTCCCCTGGAGTACAGGTTTTAGACCGCGATCGGGTTCTAATTCAACAGTTAGTTAATCGCCGCCGCTTAGACACTGGTAATATCCGCTTGAGGAATGGTCAAACTCTTTATTTGGCAGGGATTATTCAAGAAACCGATCGGCAAAACGTGTTCAAAACCCCTTTGTTAGGAGATATTCCCCTAATTGGTAGCCTATTCCGATCGACAACTACAACTAAAAATCGCCAGGAAGTAATTGTCCTGATTACACCTACTATCATAGAGTAGAAGCAATCAGAATAGTCCATCCTTTTAGGATACACAAAACAGGACTGATGCTAAGAGAAAATTCCCCTTCCACATACCTCAACAAGCTCGGCAAACTGCTCCCTTCGACAAGCTTAGGGAAAGGGAGAGGGTAAAGTCAATTCTAGACAAGGATTTTGATATTTCCAGAACTAGCGAACTCAGGTTAAAAGCATTGATAGTAGTGATATTATATTTTTAGAGTTGCACTTTAGCCTATGAGTCTTGACTTTGTGCAAATTTGGCTATTGATTGGGGCAATATTCCTCGGTGTTGAATTTTTAACCCCAATCCCTACGGTTTTTATTCCAGGTATGCTAGGTTTTGGGGCAATCTTAACTAGTATTGTCGTTTGGATTTTACCAATCCCGATCGATATCCAAGTTTTGATTTGGTTGATCCTTTCTTCTGCACTTACTTGGTATTCTCGTAGATGGTTACCTAGAAATTCCCCTGGTCTTATCGAGTCTTCTTTAGGCATAACAACCACGGAAATTTTAGCCGGTCAATCAGGTAGAGTTAAATACGAAGGTATTTCCTGGAAGGCAATTTGTGACGATCCTACTTTATCAATCGGGGCAAATGTTCCAGTCCAAGTCGTCAGGAAGGATGGTACAACTCTAATAGTTTTACCAGAAAACTACGTCCATAAATCCGATTGGATTGAACCTTATAGTGCAGGAGAAGGAATATGAACCCACTAATTTTTATTGGCATTGTCGCTGTGATCGCAGGCTTTAATTCCATTAAAGTCATAGAACAGGGAGAAGAAGCTCTAGTAGCAGGTTTTGGTAAATACAAACGTAAACTAAGTCCAGGTCTAAACTTTATTACTCCTGTAGTTGACTCGATCGTTTGTCGCAAATCTGTGAAAGAACAAGTCCTAGATATTCCGCCCCAGGAATGTATTACGAGGGACAACGTAAAACTAACAGCGGATGCTGTAGTTTATTGGCGCATTGTCGATATGGTGAAGGCGCACTATCGCGTAGAAAATCTAGTCGATGCGATGACAAATCTAGTGCGTACGCAAATTCGTAATGAGATCGGTAACTTGGAGTTAGACCAGACCTTTACTGCCCGTGCCCAGGTGAATGAAGTATTACTGCGGGATTTGGATGAAGCTACCGATCCTTGGGGTGTAAAGGTGACGCGGGTAGAGTTGAGGGACATTTTGCCTGCAAAAGCAGTGCAAGACTCCATGGAATTACAGATGACCGCAGAACGAAAGAAGAGAGCTACGATTTTAACATCGGAGGGAGAACGGGAAGCCGCTATCAACGTGGCGCGCGGTAAGGCAGATGCCCAATTACTAGATGCAGAGGCTTCTAAGAAGTCTGTCATTTTAGCGGCAGAAGGACAACAACAAGCAAGAGTTCTCAGAGCAGAAGCAGAAAGACAGGAGCGAGTCTTACAGTCTTTAGGTACAGCAGAGGCGATTAAGATTTTGATGGAAGCATCTAACAACACTATTTCTGCAGAATCTGCCTTGCAATATATGCTCTCTTTAAACTATATGCAAATGGGAACAACGATCGGTTCTAGTAGCAGTAGTAAAGTGATCTTCCTCGATCCTAATTCTATTCCTGCGGCGATCGAGGGCATCAAAGCAATTATTTCCGATCGGGTGCAAACGGATACACAAATGGCATGGCGGGAATTAGAGTTAGAACAGAAATAGATGTTCCAAGAGATTAGATTACGTCTAACGCTTTGGTATGTAATAGTAACGGGGGTTTTGTTATTATCATCTGCCCTCGTTTTTTTTACCTATGTTAGATATACTTTAATCGATCGAGTGGATGACACAATCAGTCATGTTGCTGAAGTATTAGAACGATCGATCGTGCCTGATGCTACGACAAAAAAGATTTTATTTGCCACTGTATCTAACCT
>PHFO01000163.1 GCA_002861535.1 Cyanobacteria bacterium M5B4
ACTATCTACTTTAGGTGGGATATTCCCTATGTTTTCACTCTCAATGGCGATAAAAAAGTAGTACTCACCCTTTGGATTTTTTTCGATTCTCAATAGTGGCAAGTATTGTACAAGATCACGAGACTGAACCTGTTTAGATATAACTTCGATTAGATGTTGGGGTTTTAATTTCTTGGTCTTTTGCTTAAATCCCATATACCATCTAGTTCTCTCTTGCCTGGATTGGGTCATGATTAACTCCTTACTGATTTAAACACTAACACTTAAAAAATCAATTTCATTCCATCCCACAACCTTTATTAGTCTCTGAGTAGATTGCCCTAAGCAGGAAGCACTAATCATGAAACTACCTTCAGTCAAATTGGGAATTGAATGTAGTGAATTACTAGAAAGTGACTGAGTATAAACGGTTTGATCAGTAATAATATTAACGACCTGCACTTCAACAGTTGGATGAAATGCAAATATTGTTACTTGTGGAGAATGATTACTGATCCATGCATTCGTCTTGGGTACTTTTAATCCTCCTGAAAAACTAATAGATAGAGATGTTGTCGGTTGTAGCGCATTTTTCAATTCTGCTGATTGAATAAATACTGCATCCCATACTTTAGAAAGGACTTGACACTGATAAACTTCATACCAACCATCAAAAACTTGATGCTTTGTCTCAGGATCACCTTCCCATTGAATTAAATTTTCATCTCTCAGTCTTTGCAAATCTGCAAATAATGATTCCCTGAAAAGAATAATGAACTGATCCCCTAGCTTTGGGCTACTCCAGCTAGCATATACCCCTGATTCCGGGTTATCTGGATCAGGGACTAAAATCCAAAAGTCTCGCTTGGGTAAGACAAGCTCTTGCACTTGGTTACTAGGACTTATCTGATATGTTTGCCCTTCCGATATTTCTTGCCCAGGCAAAGAATCTCCGATCGGTAAATACCAGCCCGCTCTATCTTCTCGTAAATCCCATTGTTTGTTATTAACTTCTACTGTTAATGACCCAAGCGATCGCCCTCTTTGTTGTTTTGGATAAAGATAGTAATCAATATTTCCCAGAAAATCCTCAGTGCGATATATCCCTGCATATAGCTGGCGACTATACTTTGCTCTCCCTTTTGAGATGGTTCTCGATCCGTTCTCTAGCCAATCTTCATAGGTTTCATGGATTGCTGTGGCTAATGCTTCATATCGATTGCGATCGTCTATTAGACTCTTGAGATGCTGTGGAAACCTTGAGTATTCACTAGCTACTTTTGTAAACAATGTTTGCTCGTCCCACCTTGTTTGCCATTGTTTTTCAGTAAAGAGTCTCCTCAGTCGATCCTTATCTGCATTACGAAGCAGTGATTGAGAAATTGGATAGTTGATGTATTTATTTGAACCAGAACCTTGTTGAGCAGTTGGTATAAAGCCCTGCTTAAGCAGCCACCGATTCCAATTTTCCCATAACTGTATTTCAGGAGGTTTCTCATTTTGTGTTGTGCGTAGCCCCTTTGGTCTGGTTTGCCCATCTTCAGATATGCTAAATATTTGCCGAAACCTGGAAAAGTAATTTGTCTGATCTAAATTCTCATCCTCTGCCATTTGGTTCGCCACCAAAACCATTATTCCTAAAAACGCAACTCCCAACGGATAACCCGAATCGTCTAACTCAGACACAGTATCTAAGTCTATTTTTTCATCTTTTACTACTTGATCCCTTACAACTTGACAGAAATTTGCGATCCAAGATTCATGATTGTAGTCTTGTGCAAAATCACTGCCGATCTTTTCCAAAGTATCATGATCTATGCTCAGGTAGATTTTTGTGCCGTATGGAACATGTTGAGTAAAGTAGCGGACAAGAGCGGTGTTCCAGTCAGAGTAATCATTCATCATGCGATCACAATTTTTTCTTGTTTACTTTATGCTGACATGTTTAGCTCCAGAAATGTTGAATCCAGACATAAAACTTCATATTTGTTCAGACAAGAGACTCTGGCAAGATATCGAAGCTCCAATGCACGATTGTGCAACGTTGACTCAATTCCAATTGCAGATAGCGGAATTTGTCTAATAATTTATTCCCATAAAATGCTGGAATTTTCATCAACTCTAGAATTAGATAAGCAATTAGTACCATGTAAATTTGTATCGTTACTCCGTTTACATTTTTTGTAATTAGTTTGTCTAATTTTAGATGCATTTTCAAAAATTTCCATAAAATTTCAATTTGCCACCGAAGCCGATAAATTTCGCTGATCTCTTCATTGCTTATATTCTTCAAATTAGTTGCTAACCGAAATTCACTTCTACTCTCTAAATCACAAAAACAAACTACCCTATATCGATCGTGGTCAAATTCTGTTTTCATATTATTCTTAATACGTATTACAAACTGTGTATTGCTGCTACTTAATTCCTCGAAGAAATCCCAGCTTGCAAACCCCCTATCCGTTACCCCTACTCCATTCTCAGGAATCATGCTGTTAATACTATCCAAGAAATGAGCATCATGTGCTTGTCCAAAATGAATAAGACATTCTGTTGGATTACCCTGCTTTAGATTAATGCCATTTAACAGCTTAACTTGTTGATATTTCTCTGTCCAAAATAACTTGCTAGTTAAGGTAATTACTGTCGAATCTATGGGTATTATCATCTGTGCGCTAGCTGGTTCTGACGCTTTAATTGGTTCGTTAATTCTACATAAAAACGAGAAAATACATCTCCTTGTCTAGTCTTACAGGCTTTTGAAAATGTAGACATATCTACTTCAATTCCTGAATGATTCAGGCGGTAAAATAAAGCGCGCATACTCATCAAACTTGAATCAAGCACGAAAGATAGCCAGATTTCAAAAAATAGTCGAGAGTTCAAAACGGGGTAGTCGTTAGGTGAAAGTTGTTTAAGTAGTGGTTTGACAATATTAGGAAAAGACATTAACATTTGGATATTATTTTTATGTTAGTAGGGTAGATAATACTATTTTTTCTACCCATTTTTTGTATTAATCTTAACTTTCAACACTTATGGTTTAGCTCATGTCACTTTCCTTTCAAAGAGATAACGGTTGAACTCACCCACCGTCACAAACTTTGAATGATTGGGAGTAATTTAACATACGGTCGGGTGCAGTGATTTGTTATGCATCTTTTTCTGAGTCGCTTCGATTTCTTTAGTTGCGTGCTCCCAAAATTCTAATTCTTCTTCTTTAGTCATGTTTTTTATTTGCTCGTAAATTTGCAGTCCTCCCTTATGCTTAGCCTTAACGCAATCAAACATCTGCTCAGCTTTCATAGTTAATTACCTCTAGTGGTGAGTAAATTTCAATTTTGGGATAACCTCTTACAGCATTAATTGCTTGGTAAAGCGGTATTTTTTGAAAATTAACGATGTGTTTAAAATTCCAACTAATTATCATTGAACATCTTGAAATGCTAGCTACCGCGACATGAAGAGCATCTGAAACTGATTTCTCCGTGAGAATTTTGGAGTCCAAGTATGCCTGCCTCAAATCAAGTGTTTCTTAGTTAATTTGAGCCACCTCTGCTGATTTTGATTGCTCTTCAAAAAAAGATTTGACTTGGTCTGGCGCTGCCTCGATTTCCCTAATAACTACCGCAGAAGTAACAATTTGAAATATTTCAGCTTTGCTCAACTTAAAAAATGCCAAACTTGCATCCTTGAACTCTCTATCAAAGACTCCACCAAACACAGATGTATCTACATAAACTCTTATCACTGTCTTCCTAAAGTTATCTTATCTCTCTTCTATTTTATTTCATTTTTTCTTATTTTTGTTGATAGCATCTCCTGTGCTATCTGTAAACCAGCTAGCTACTGCAGCAACAAGCCCCATTCCAATTACCCCTGACATTCCTATTGGAGCGATCAATGCTACTCCAACCACTCCTGCACTAACAACTGCAGCTTTCGCAACTTTTGCAGGAGTGATTCTTGCAAGTTCATTATCGTCTTCTGGTTGTGACATAAAATCTTCCTTTGATGTATAACTTGTTGATAAGCGGAAGTTACCTAGATAACTAATGCCTACAGGTTAATATTATCCCCTTTTACTTCATAATGCAACTATTTAACCAAATATTAACCTTAATTTCTTGATAAAATGCTGATTTACCTTTTTATCTGGAAGCATGGTAAATAATACCCCAAAACCAATATT
>PHFO01000164.1 GCA_002861535.1 Cyanobacteria bacterium M5B4
TCATTTTTGCCAATCGATCGAGGTCGTGCTGCACTTCAAAACACAGCGCCCGATTATCTGGGGCAGTGGCTAGGGCTTTGCGTAGATAACGCTCTGCCTCCCGATATTTTTGGGCTTGGATCAATTCATTGCCTTGGCGTTGATAGGCTACTGCTAGCCATTTAACTACTTCGCTGTGGTCACCAAATCTTTGTCGCAGTCCTTCTAACATAGCAATTGCCACAGCATATTTGCGCTGACGCAATAGTAACTGAACTTTGGTGAGGGTATCTTGGAGTAATTTTGCTTCCGGGGAAAGGGGCACTTTAGAGGGTTGCACCTTCACCTTGACTTGATTACTAGGAGATTTGGATTGGGGCGGCGGTGGTGTTTCCGGTGTATTTTGTTTCACCTCGATCGTTTCTCCCTCTGCCACCGATCGCAGGATTTGATAAGCCTCTTGAATGCGACGAAACTTATCACTGGCAAGGGGATCAGCCTGATTTGTATCAGGGTGATATTTGCGGGCAAGACGGCGGTAGGCAATCTTAACATCTTCCCAGGAGGCGTTGCGAGCTAGCCCCAATACACGATAGCAATCGGATGGTTGCATTAGTCTGGCTTTTTGCGGATGGTATACTTGCCGTTGGGAGTTATGGGAGAACCTTTATTGGCATCAATCAAGCTAACGTACTTTGCCAGCGCCTCCTCCTTAGTACTGAACTCAGCAATCACATGGACTTTTTTTGTCATTGCCAGAACTACTTGATACATAAATAATTAGAGAAAATCTACTCCCATTGATATGTAAGTTTCGACGGTTTCCCCTGGTGCAATAGTTAAAAGACAATCGCCGCTATTCATAGCATTGCGGGGAGCAGTCCAGGGTTCAAGGCAGTAGAAATCTTTGCCCTTCACTGCCCAAAAAATCAAATGGGTATAGTAGGAGTCATAGGTGATGGTTAGTTCTAAGTTCCTTGCTCGATCGGTGACCTTGGCGACTCGATCGTAGAGGTTTGTCAGAGCCACATCAATTTCATCCTGTTCAAAATCAAAGGTGCCATTAAAGGGCTGGGACGTCGTTTCTCCCTTAGCGACATAAGTTTGCGCCGGCAACTTAAAACTAAGTTGAGGCTTATCGGCATCTCTAACCGCAAAATAGGGATGAATGCCTGTGGCAAAGGGCATCCATTCCGTACCCAAATTGGTATGACGGCAAAGAATTTCTATGCTGTTTCCTCCCAATCTGTAAATATAGTCGAGGCGGAAGGGGAAGGGATAGACTGCCAAGGTCTGGTCATTACTGAACAGAGAAACTGTGAGAGAGGCTACATAAAGTGTAGATTGGTCGGTGACCTGCCAGGGCATATTGCGGGCAAAGCCGTGTTGAGGCAGTTTGTAGGTTTTGTCTTTCCAAGTGTAAGTATCATCAACCAAGTTGCCACAGATAGGAAACAAGAGGGGGATGCCGCCGCGAATAGATAGTTCTGGGTTGGCAAACCGTTCCCGATCGAGGTAGAAAATTTCAGTCTCCCCTATAGACCAACTTAAAAGGATGCCGCCCCTTTGGGGAATAATTACCGCCTTGGCTTGGGTCCGGTCATCTTCTAAAATCCATCTACTGTCTTGCTCTGTTACAGCCAACATATCGGCGGCTCCCTTTCATTTGTTATGAATGCTCTCTATTATGGGCAGAAAGAGCAACAATAGGCAAGTCCAGCAACCATTCTTTAGGAAATTGGTTCAAAGTAAGGACAGCCGTTACAACTGCCCTCTGGATTGACTGCACAGCGGATAATTTCCGAGCGGGCATTGTATTTGCATTCGGGATTGCCGATCACCCACCGTCCCTGCCACAGGCGTAGATCGTTTTCTTCTAGGAGTTGCACCGATAAAATCGCTTTGTGCAATCGATATTTGCCCTTTTGCAGATGATAGCGATGCCGACGTTCCAAAATGCGGTAGAGACTGCCGTTGACTTCGATGCACTGCCCTGGCTGGGGATTCCCCACTAACAGTAACTTGGCTAAAAACCGATCGGGACGGGTGACATGAATTTCTACAGCTATATCTTCCATTACGATCGTTGGATGACTTCAGTCAGGGGCTGCCATTCTACCGATCTGCCGCTACCCACCTCTAACACGATCTTCACCCTGGGGTCTTGCTGGGGAATGTTGGCAATTACCTGCCATTCTTGGCGGGCAAGAAATTTACCTTCCATCATCCAAACTAGCAAGCCCCTGGACTTGGGAGCAAGGTTAGCCAATCGGTATTGAATTTTGGGGGGATGAAGTAACGTCTTACAGAGGGGGGACCAGGCTGTTTGCCTAAGTGGGGGGACGTACGCCGTGGATGCCGGTTAGATAGGTGGAGACATCGCCTAAGCCCCTGGCTGTGATGAATAAAACCTCGTAGCCGGAATTGCGTAAAAGCCTTTGGAATCGACCTTCGTAGCCCCCTTCTGGCGGGACATACATCCCAAGAGCACCATATTTTTCTATGTCTTGCAGGATTTTGGTGGTGGTAAACAGTGGCATTGGTTTGTTCCCAGGACTATAAGGTTTTAGTCTATCAGATTTGTCCGGGATGCGCAGTAGTGTACAAGGATTTTTGGCAATTGCAAGCCTGCGTTACCTTGGCGTCAACTAAAAAACGATCGTTTTCATTATTTTGTTTTTTGTTACGCCCAGTCAAAATCCCCCTCATCCTCTGCGAAAAGCTCAGGACGGGAGAAGGAAAGAAAGCAAATTTTTCCTGTTCCCTCTCTCTTTTGGGTGAGGGTTTCAGAAAAAGCAAGGTAAGTCCCGATCGTTAAACTCATCTTTTATCATTCATAGGTTTTAATTAACTTCTAGCTTTGCGTTCACTATAACGATCGGTGAGTTCATCGACTCGTTCGCGCAGTAAGATGGTAAAACGATAGAGTTCTTCCATCACATCTACAACCCGATCGCGGTAACTTGAGTCTTTCATAGTACCGTCTTCATTAAATTCTTGATAAGCCTTGGGAACAGAAGATTGGTTAGGAATGGTAAACATCCGCATCCAACGTCCTAAAATTCGCAGGGAGTTAACAGCATTGAAAGACTGAGAACCACCAGAAACTTGCATTACAGCTAAAGTTTTGCCTTGAGTAGGGCGAATAGCGCCAATAGTAAGAGGAATCCAATCGATCTGCGTCTTAATCAAACCTGACAAATTTCCATGTAATTCGGGAGTAGACCATACTTGCCCTTCTGACCATAGGGACAGTTCCCTGAGTTCCTGAACTTTAGGATGAGTTTCAGGTTCTGCACCATAGAGGGGCAAGCCCTGGGGATGGAAAAACTTTACTTCCGCTCCAAATTCTTGGATGATGCGTGCTGCTTCTTCTGCTAACAAACGACTATAGGAACGCTCGCGGAGAGAGCCATACAAAAAAAGAATGCGGGGCGGATGATCGAAACTCATAATTACTTAACAAACTCTCTTTCCTTGTTCATCGATCATTAGAGTACCATCTTCTTTGAAAAAAGGTCCTGGCGGATATTTGTCTAAAATGTCAAGCACTACTTCACTGGGACGACAGAGTCTAACTCCTTTAGCAGTGCACACGATCGGTCTATTGACCAAAACGGGATACTTGAGCATGGCATCAAGAATTACTTCCTCACTCACATTATCTTCAAGCAGTCCTAGTTCTTTGGCTGGGGACTTGGTTTCCCGTAAAGCCGATCGGGGGGTCAAATCTGCCGCCGCAAACAGTGCCAACAACTGCGGCTTAACCCAGCCCTCCTTTAGGTAATCGATCACGATCGGGGTGTAGCCAGATGCCTCAATTACCTTCAGAACATTCCGCGATGTGCCACATTCTGGATTATGGTGAATTACGACCATCATAATTTCGATCTCCTTTTAGTCTTTTGGGTTGTTCTGGCGGCTGGCAGTTATTTTACCATTATTGAGGCTTTTACTCTAACAGTCAAACTATGGCATGAAGAAACTACAAATCTCAGAACTGGGGAAGTGCATCAATTTTTTTCTCGTTCCATTTCGGCAGAAAGCTAGGGCGAGGGTCTCAGAGAGCACCAGGTAAGTCCTGATGATAAAAAACTCCCCGTCGTCAACCAACGATCGGGGAGGAACTACACCTAAATTAGAGGAACTATTTAGATTCAGTGAAATCAGCATCAATG
>PHFO01000165.1 GCA_002861535.1 Cyanobacteria bacterium M5B4
TACCAGATCATCCAGACCATCGAGGCGACCCGTGCGCTCTGGTTTGGCAACGACGCGGATGCCCAGTCGCGGGGTGATGCCACCTTCCGGCAGTTTGTCAGCGATACGCTTGCCGATGCGCCGTGGCCTGATAACAAGAAATGGTGGGCATTTGATGCGGACGAGCGCGAGCAACTCATTACTGCCGGTGTGCGTGGCGAACTGGCCGATCTCGCCGAACTGTATTTTGAAATCCTGAAGCAGAGCTAGCAGAGAGAGGAACCCTGCGTATGAGCATCTACACCTGTCATCGCTATGTGATGATGACCATTGATCCCGTCCATATTGGCACGGGGGGCTACCGTCTTGGGCGCGTGGACAATAGCATTATGCGCGAGCCGGGCACGCGCCTGCCCAAAATCCCCGGCACCAGCCTGCATGGTGCCGCCCGCACCTATGCTGCCCGGCTCTGTGGCGATCTTGCTGCTGCCGGAGCCACCCACAACATCGAGAACCCTGAGCAGCACCCTATATGCTACACCTTTGGAACCATAACCCACTCCGGCGTGGTCAGCATCTCGGATGCGCGGCTGTTGCTCTTCCCCGTCGCATCCATGCATGGTCCAGTCTGGGTCACGACGCGGCAGTTGCTCGATGAGGCAGGCTTTACCTTGAATGGTGCAGAAGGCGAGCCTGCTAAAGAGCAGGTCTGGTATACTGGCAAGGTGCAGGACAAACTGAACCTCGGCTGGCTGATGCTGCCCGTAGAGAAGCCGGCGTTAGTGATCGAACCGCCTGATACAATCAAGGATGAGGCGCGCTGGACAGCGATCAGCGACAAGATCGTCGTGGTGCATGCCGCCCTCTTCGCGGCAATTGTCAACAGCAACCTAGAGGTGCGTACCTCGGTGAGTATTGATCCAAAGCGGGGCGCAGCCGAGGATGGCGCACTGTTCACCTACGAGGCCCTGCCGCGTGCGACCTTCTTGAGCTTCGATGTGATCGTTGATGATTACCGTGGGAAATTCGACAAGACGAAAAAACCAGAGTGGGACTGCCCCCTCACTGTGGTTGATGCGGGGCTGCGCCTGATCGAGTGGCTCAGCATTGGCGGTATGGGTACTCGTGGCTTCGGGCGGGCGGCGATGCTAGGGCATTGGGATGTGGCGAATGTGGCGGAGGCGAACCAATCATGACTGTGACAAACCTTGATTATCTTGCCGCCAAGTACGCGCAGGACGTTATCGCGCAAACACAAGGGGTTGATAAGTCAACGGTCGAAAATGCCATCACAAAGGTGCTGGGCGTGCTGCAAGAGCAGGGCGTGTATGCCTGCTTTGTCTTCGCCCTCTCGCGGGCGAGGTCAGCCAATAACGAGTCGCAGAGCATGCAGGCGATTGTGAGCGAGATGGCAAAGCTGCTTCAAGAGCTTGATTTCGCGGTTACTTACGAGAAAGATGCTGAAGCGACGCTCAAGCAGGTTGCCGAACACATCACCAAAGACCTTGAGCGGCTGTTGCTGGCAAAAGATGTGCTAGAGCAGATGCTCATCTATGCCCGCTATGGTGCGAAGGCGCGCAAGGATATGGTACAAGACACCCCGACCGAAAATCAGCAGCAGGGAGCATAGGGCTATGTGGCAACGGTATCAACTGATTCTGCGGGTGCTAGCACCGACTCACATCGGCTGGAACAAGATTGGTAATGTGCAGCGTACCCGTCCCTACGTCACTGGACGGGCCCTGTGGGGCGCACTCACCGCGCGGCTTACCCGCGATCAGTACGCCACACCCACCGCAGCCGACTACCAAGCCACGGGACAGTGGGTACACGAGCATCTTGCGCTGCCCTATCTCTACCCCGCCGTGCAGCACAATGGTAGCTACCGGCTGCTGCTACCGTGGGACGACACAACACCGGCCCGCATCCTGAGCAGCTACACCAGCACCGCGCTCGATCCTGCCAGCTATGCCGCCGATGAAGGGCTACTGCACGAAGTCGAATACATTGCCCCGCACACCTGCGACAGCGGCGAGCCGGTCTATCTGGTTGGCTTCCTCTTCCTCGACACAGATGCAATCAGCCAAGATTGCCTGACTGCATTGCGCCACGCTCTCCAGCGGCTCCAGATAGGCGGCGAGCGTGGCTATGGCTGGGGACGGCTCAAACTCGTAGATCTATCGCCGTGTGCGCCGTGCACCTCGTGGGATCTCTTCTGCACCACCTATGCAACAGACCTGAGTGGCTTGCGCCCGCACCTGACACTGGAACAAGGCAGCTCCCTACTGGCGCACACCATTGCCACTGGCGGGCACGCGCAGGGTGAGCTAGAGCCGCTCGTCGGACGCGAGTGGGCAGAGGCTGGGGCTGGGCAGCAGCTCGCCTTCAGTGGCGTATGTTATGCGCCCGGTGCCACACCCACCCAGCCAACCACCTACAAAATCGGGGACTATGGCATCTGGCATCCCCCCTCATGACGCGCAGCCCCCGCCCGATCCCCCCAACCACACCGTGTATGGGGTGGTGCTGCGGCTGATCCGGCTGCGGCACATCCTGCATGCGACCCCGCAGAGCTTTGCGTCTATCGCGGCGGCCCTGCCCGATGACTACACTGCCGATGCCAGCGGGCAGCGCAAACTCCTGCGCGACATCGAAGCCTTGCAAGCAATCGGCTATACCATCGAGCAGCGCACCCAACCAGCACCTCCGCACTGGCACATCCGCATTGGGCCACCGCTCCTCTCCGATCAGGATGTGCAGGCACTGCGCTACATCCGTGCCGCGTTCCCCATAGGCAGCCCCTATACCCCGCCCGTCGCGCAACTCCTTGAGGCAGTCACTGCCCAGCTTACCCCAGCCCAGCGACAGGTGTGGCAGCGGCCGCTAGCCGTGCAGCTGGCCGTTGCGCCCGTCCAAGATTACCAGCACACAGCGGCACTGTTGCAGTGGCTTGAGCAGGCGATCCGCGACCGCCACCAGATCAGCCTACGCTACCACGCTCGTCAGCGCGAACACCCGATCTGGCATCCACGTCTCGACCCGTACCAGATTGTCTATCAGGATGAGCAGTTCTTCCTCGAAGCCTACAGCTATGGCCGCAACCGCATCTTGCAGTTCCGCCTCGACCGGATTGTCTACGATCCACACGGCGATGAGCCATCACCGGTGCGCCTGCCCTCGCTGTATCAAGGCAAGCGCACCCCAACGGAGATCATCTTTCGCTACAAACTGACGGCGAGCTTCACCCGCGAAGGGGTCAGTGCCCGCTTCACCATCATCGAGGTGGAAGAGCGTGAGGGGGTCAGCATCATCACCGCTAGCCACCCGAACGAGCTACACATCATCCGCACCCTGCTGGCATACGGCGAACACGCCCGCCTGCTCGATGGCCCCCCGCACCTGCTGGAACGGTTTCGCGCCACGGTGCGGGCGATGTATGAGCAGTACAGCAAAGTTGACACCGCCACAGATGGGCAATAAAATGCAACCACCTCCGGGGGTGCCGCTATTGATCCGTATGACGGATTGAAATAGCTTTGGCTCATGTAGATACCCGGAGGTTTTCCCCATTGACAACTGTGGCGGTATCGTGTATTACGCCAATACAGGTTAGCTTAGGTTGCAGTAGATACACAAACTTGAAAGGAAGGCCCGATGAACGAAGATTACGACGCTTACGATCTAGCCCGCACCTTTGATGAGCGTGAAGCGAGTGTCCAAGCCTTGGATTGGGAGTCGAAACGGCGCGTCCACGAAACGATAGAGGTCATTGAGATAATCATCTGCTTGGTTGAACAATTCATACGGCACGCACAGGACTTCAAGCGCAAATTGGAATCCCAGAGGCAAGAGCTGTATGACATTGTAAGTCCTAGCTAGTTAAAGCGAGGATATTTCCAAAAATCAGACACAATATGTCTGATCAACTTGCTAAACTAAAACCAGAACCGGACACCTGTACTGAAAACACGCGGCCATTACTGCCCACAGGAGCATTGAATCTATGGATGATAATCTGAGTCTAGGATTGCCAACCGGTAGCGATGCCGTGCTGGCACACTACCTTACCCACGTCGCCAATGCGGGACTGCTGCCCTACAAAACAGTGCTGCAATATGGCGGCAAGCACGGCGAGCC
>PHFO01000166.1 GCA_002861535.1 Cyanobacteria bacterium M5B4
TGAGGTGGTGGTTGAGGGCCCCGGCGGGGGTGAGCCACGAGTTGCGATAGCTCTCGAAGCCGCGCTCGCACATATTCGAGAGCCAGTTGCCGCCCACGGCGGCGGCGAGCGGGACGAGCAGGGGGAGGGTTGCGCCACTGGCATAGCCCAAGCCAATCAGGGCGGCGGTAATCAAGCCTTTGCCCGCCAGATAAAGGGCATCGTGTTCAGGTATATCGCTCATGCGCCTGCTCCTGCGTGCGTCGGTAGGTCAATGCCGTATGGGGGGATTGTACCACAAGAATGGGGTGTCAGGGCAGGAACACAGACCACGAAGACCACGAAGAGCACGAAGAACACGAAGGAGGAGCGGCTGGTTGGCCGCGCCCCCTGTCGTCCCCCCGCGAATGTGAGCTATCGGCGCACAATGAAGGGCAGATAGATGTTGCGGGTGGTCTGCTCGATGCGGATTGGGAAGCTACTCCGTTCAAGCACGCTGCCATTCTGGGTGTACAGTGTGACCGTTGCGGTGTAGTTCCCTACCTTTGGATAGGTGTGGCTCGTGCTGAACAGCCGCTCGGTAATCGTCACCGGTTTGCTCTGGTCGCCGAAATCCAGCACGGCATAGCTGTACAACCCACTCGCCTGCACGGTCAGGCTGGCAGTTGTCCCCGTAATAATCGAGCTATTGACGACAATGCGCTGCTCCTGCACGTCGGTGAGTTGATAGGTCTCTAGGCTCATCCCTTCCAGCAAGCGCACTTCCCGCAGCACCAACTCGTCGTCCGGGATTGTATCCAGAATATCACCGGTAAACGTAAGCGGAATGGTGTGCATCCCCGGATCGAGCAGTGCTGCTGTACGGGCAAAGCTCACGGCCTCGTCGTGCTGGTTGGCAAGCGTGGCAAGCACGACATAGTGCCCGTGCTCGGCCACATTCACGTCTACGTCATAGACCCGCTGCCCGGCGGCTGTCAGACCGATCTGCTGGATGGGTCGCCCCTGCAAGGTTGCCCAGTCTGGTGCCACGGTCAGCGTAGTGCGTGTACTACGGTGGATGTCGCCTTCGGTGAATTCGACGATCACCTCATACTCACCCGCTTCACTCAGCCCGTTGAGTGAACCCCCGAAGTACCCATCGTTGGCAACCAGATCGTTGTGCTGGCCATCATCGTAGAGCGTACCAGTGGTAAACGGCTGCCCATTGCGATGCACCAGTAGCTCAAGTTGGTTGGTGCTAGTCAGCCCAGTGATGCGGGCAAGCAACGGAATGTCGGTGTTGGGCTGCACCACCGTTGGGCGGTCAACAATCTGGACGGAGTACGGGCTAGCAAACTTGGCAACCACTACATAGGTCACACTCTCGGTCAGGGCGGCCGAAGCAGTGACCTCGATCTGCCATGTGCCTGTCATCCGCTCGGTGATGCCATACGCGCCCATCAAGCCCCAATCGGGCAGTTGCCAGAACTGATCACCGGCATTGTCGGGGGTGTAGCGTCGCCCGTCGGCATCGCGCAGCGTGAAGCTGACCCCAGCGGTGCTATAGAGCATAAACTGGAGATTGCTGATGCTGTTATCCAGCGTTGTGCTGAGCGTGGTGGTGCTGCCCGGCGCGATAGTGTCGAGTGTGATCTGGCGTTCGATGGGGTACAGTTCCAGCGCGGGAGCTTCTGGCTCCTGCGCGGGCATCGGGGCTGCATCGGCATCAGCTCCCCAGATCGCCTGCTGAAGGTTTGGGATGCCAAGGTTAAAGTCGAAATTCTGGTTTTTAGTGTTGAAATTGCAATCATACTGGATGGCCCACGCACCATTGGACCTACTCGCACCAGCAACGTCGAGGCACTTCTTAGAATGTACTGACTTCAGTTGGTCGTTAGACCACCCGTCCTGTTCCCACACCTGATTGTTGCCGCCGTGACAGGTCCACTGCACAATCGGTGCTCCGTTCGCCTTGGACCCGCCAGATACATCAAGGCACTTGCCACTATGCTTGGCGACAAGCCAGAATCTATTGGATAGCCGATCCCTCCAAGAGGCTTGGAGTTCATCACCCGCCTCCACTGCGCGGAACTTTTGATTATCCCCATTATGGCAATCCCACTGGGTCAGAAATGCCCCATTGTCCTTCTTCCAGCCAGCAATATCCAGACACTTCCCAGAGTGTTTGGGACGGATGTCGGATTCGAATGTTGCTTTGCCGAAGACATACTGCTGGGGTTGCTCGCCCTTCAGGATCGGGAGGATGAACCGGTTCCACAACCCATCCCGTGCACCAAGATCACCATATGTAGTATCAGGATTGCATACAACTTCCGCTGCTCTTGCTCTTGAGTGACAGTGATCGGAAACAGCACGTTCAACTTGATGTTCTTTGATTGAACGGCCACGAATGAACCATGAGCTATACATGGTTACTACTCCGTCAGATGCGTATCCCACTAAACTCGTGATCCCGTAAATCGAGATCTCATTATCCAATATGTTAAAGTTAATATCGCCGGGATTATCTCCCCCGACCATGTAATACATTACGCCATCCGGCTGCTGAACACCTCTACTCCAATACTCGACCTTACTGGGATTAAGATAGCATTTTGCGCTGTTGGGGTTAAAACACATAGCGACTCCAAGATTGCTTCCTAAATGTGGTGTACCTAATGTAATCAGAAGTGCTACATCCTTTCTATCGGGGAAGTAATTACCCGCTTCAAGGTAGTGACGTGATTGCAATCCCCCCTGACTGTATGCAACAATCGCAACCTTGTCTGCACCTGATCCTGCTTTGAGCAGATCGATGTTCTTCGGGAAATTGTTGAAGTTTGTCGGTGCCATCCAACCAAACTCTAAGTTTGGATTGATAGCCGCTCCCCGTATTCCATTCCATTCTAACTCCATGTCTTCATGATCACTGACAAGAATAACACACCTCTTTCGGTTATTCTGATTGTTGAGCTGATCACGGATGTGATCGCGGAGTGGTCGCAGGAAACCGCCATCAGGATCATCAATGCCTGAGATGAGTAGCACGGGATACTTAAGCGGGCTACAGTCCGCCCGTGTTGCTGGTGGGGGTGGTGGTCCAACAGGCGGGGGTGGGGGTGTTGGCGAAGTAGTCTGGCGCAGGAACTCCGCAACCAACCCCTGCGCGGTGCGGGTCACTTTAAAGTAACGCATCCCATCGGTGCCGCCGCGTGGATTAGTGTTGCTTGCGCCGATCCCGATCTCGATCTCATCGCCAACCAGCACCTGCACAGCCGCAGTACGGGCATTACATCCGTTGATGGAGCCATAGTCCCAGCGTTCGCCGCTATTGGGGCGCGGAGCCAATTCACGATACGTCATCCAGTGATATGCTGCATTGGCGCAGAAATTCACGCGAATGCTACCCCCATCATTATTTGACCAATCGAAGCGCACATAATGAAGCAGTTCGCCCGGATAGTCGAAGGCGGTACCACGAATATTCTGTGATGGCGGCGGTGGGGAGGGGCGGGGGGGTCTCAGGGTTCGGGGTGCCACAATTGATCTGACCCGGTGCCGTTACGGTGCAGCTCCATTCCCGTGCATTGCTCCTAAAGCCGCCACTATCGAGCGCACCATCCCCGGTATAGCTCCGAATGAAGAACTGCTCACCGGGAACTGCCCCGACCACGATGCGCCAGCCCCCATTGGGCCGCGGGGAGCAGCCATTCTCAAAGCCGCGTTGAAAGATTTCGCTCGCCCACACGCCCGGCTTCTCCGATTGAAACTGGTGGGTATTGGCAGCCCCACACGCCCGCAAAAAGATCGTGGTGGTCCCGTTTTCTACTCCAGCGTACACGGTATGCTCCACCGTCGGTGGCGGCGGCGGTGGTGGGGGCGGCGGCGGGTGGGGCGAGGCAGAACAGGGGTGAAGATTGAGCAGCTGCCCACCTCACGTTCGTGGTGAAATTGCCGCTTGTCTCCGCTCGCATCCAGTGCTATACTCTGCGTAGTAGCCGCGCATAATCGCGTGGCGCAAAATCAGCACTTGACCCGCACGCACCCATGTGCTGCTGGTCAGGGTATAATGATGCTCAGCTTGGGTGCCCATGCCCCGGATGGCAGGGCTGAAAGGCG
>PHFO01000167.1 GCA_002861535.1 Cyanobacteria bacterium M5B4
TGCTCCTGTAAGCGGGATAGTGACTCAAATTGCTGAAATTCCTGCCAATGAAGATGAGGGCTACTGGGGTGGTAGCGCAATTACAATTAAGGCGGAGTCAGGAGAGTTGGTAAAAGAGAATGTTCCTGTAGGACCAGCTTTGACCGTGAAAGTAGGAGATATTGTCAAGGCGGGACAACCGTTGACAGAAAATCCTAATGTGGGTGGTTTTGGTCAGGCGGATGGGGAAATTGTTTTACAAGACCCCAGGCGGATTCAATGGTTACTAGCATTCTTTGCCGCGGTGATTGTCACGCAAATTTTGTTGGTGCTGAAGAAGAAACAAGTGGAAAAAGTCCAAGCCTTTGAAATGAATTTCTAAAACCGATCGGTTTTATTTTTCCCCTGGAGTTTCTGGGGTTTTTTATTGCAAAAATGCCCTTTCCCATTTTGAGAAAGGTAAATCCCCCCGATCGGGAGGACTAAAAGTGCAACAATGGTTAAACTAAATCCGGTTAGGGCGATGCACAATAAACATGGCGATCTGACACTGCTTGATGTTGTCAAACCCGATTACTCGGATAAAACAATTAGGATAGGTCGATCGGCACGCCTGTACTTCGCTCAACACTTCCTGAGCAGAACTGGCATTGAACATGGGCAACTTCCACATCGTCCAGTAGAAATCCCTTGGCTCAGCCGTTTCATTAAATTCTACACAGGGGAAAAAACCCTGGTCTAAAATGTACTGAATCTGCTTAGAAATCTGCACATCACTCATAGGAGGCAGATAGGAAAGAGTTTCGTAGCGCCGCTCTTTAGGTAAAGTTTGCATGGTTTTAATTTCTCCTTATTCTTGGTCTAGTTTGTCCCATTCGGGCACATTATCAGCAGTAGTATTGACTAACCGATCGAGGTGAGCACACCTTAACTTAGTATTTGATTGCTCCATCTCCGATCGGAGCATTTCCGGTAAGAACTCGCTAATTTCCTGGGCAAGGTGTTGACGCACCGTCATCAGTCGGAAAGCAACTTCCTGTTTAGACTGCAACATCTCCTGCAAGTAGGTATCCCCATCCTGCAACTTGCCCGTAGAAGAAAAGCCGCGTAACCAGTGGGCTAGGGGAGGATTAGTCTGGTCTAACTGCATCGCCACAATCCGCATCGCTTCATAGGTCAAATAACTAATGAGGGTCTTAGTTGTAGCTTTAGCAACGCCCTTAATATCCATAATTCTCCCCGATCGGGTTTAGAGAGTATCCACCGTAGCGAACTCGAACTTGATTTCCTTCCACACTTCGCAGGCAACCGCCAACTCAGGACACCAACGAGCCGCCTCGCGGATGACTTCATTGCCTTCCCGCGCCAGGTTACGACCTTCATTGCGGGCTTGCACACAAGCCTCCAGCGCCACGCGGTTAGCCGTAGCCCCAGGCGCATTACCCCAGGGGTGACCCAAAGTACCGCCACCAAACTGCAATACGGAGTCATCACCAAAGATTTCCACCAGAGCCGGCATATGCCAAACGTGGATACCACCAGAAGCTACCGCCATTACCCCAGGCATGGAAGCCCAATCTTGAGTGAAGTAAATACCGCGGGACTTATCCTGCTCAATATAATTTTCCCTCAACAGGTCAACAAAGCCCAAGGTAGAAGCCCGATCGCCTTCCAATTTACCCACAACCGTACCAGTGTGGATGTGATCGCCCCCAGACATCCGCAACGCCTTCGCCAAAACACGGAAGTGAATACCATGATTTTTCTGCCGGTCAATAACAGCGTGCATAGCTCTGTGGATGTGGAGCAACATACCGTTATCGCGGCACCACCGCGCCAAGCTCGTATTAGCCGTAAACCCAGCCGTCAAGTAGTCATGCATGATGATGGGCGCGCCAATTTCCTTAGCAAACTCCGCCCGCTTAAACATCTCCTCTACCGTACCCGCCGTGACGTTGAGGTAGTGCCCCTTAATCTCTCCAGTCTCCGCCTGAGCCTTTAAGCAAGCATCCTGCACAAACAAAAACCGATCGCGCCAGCGCATAAAGGGCTGAGAATTGATATTTTCATCATCCTTAGTGAAGTCCAAACCGCCGCGCAAAATTTCATAGACCGCCCGACCGTAGTTCTTCGCCGATAGACCCAACTTGGGCTTCACCGTACAACCAAGCAAAGGACGACCATACTTGTTAAGCTTGTCCCGCTCTACCGTAATGCCGTGGGGAGGTCCCTGGAAAGTTTTGAGATAGGCAACAGGAATGCGTAAATCCTCCAAACGTAACGCCTTCAATGCCTTAAAGCCAAACACGTTACCCACGATCGAGGTGAATAAGTTAGTAACCGAACCCTCTTCAAATAAATCCAAAGGATAGGCAACATAACAAATATATTGATTGTCCTCCCCAGGTACAGGCTCGATGTCATAGCAACGACCCTTGTAACGATCGAGATCAGTCAACAAATCCGTCCAAACCGTAGTCCAAGTACCCGTAGAAGACTCAGCCGCCACCGCTGCCCCCGCTTCTTCCGGAGGCACACCAGGCTGGGGAGTAACCCGAAAAGCCGCCAAAATATCCGTATCCTTGGGCGTATAGTCGGGCGTGTAATAGGTTAGTTTATAGTCCTTTACGCCAGCTTGAAAGCCTGATTTAGCTTTAGTGGCGGTTTGAGAGTATGACATAAAAAAGGCTCCTTAACTGCAATAAAAGCGGACAAAACCCTATAGAAAGCTCAAGATGAAAGGGATTCAATTCTTATTTAATCTATAACGATTTCCAATAAATTGCCTTCTTCATCTTTAGTCCGTGTCGTTAATCTTATCATTATGTACAACACTTTGTAGTTTGGCAAATGTTTATATTTGTATAGGCAATACTTATGTATTTGCTACTTACAACCATGTCTTTTTGTAAATAGGAAAAACTACTCAGAACCGCCTAATTACCCCGCTAGCGGGGTGGCAACTGTCCCCTCGTCCCTTACAGTAGTCTCAAATATCTCAATTAGATTCATGAACCTCCAAGAAGCCGCCAGCAAAATCCAAAGTCCCAACTCCCGCGATCGGCTTTTAGCCCTCGCCTCCCTTAGAAATGCCACCAACGAAGAAGCCGCCCCCTCATCCTCCAACTGATCCAAGACGACAACCTGCAAATCCGATCGATGGCAGTCTTCGCCCTTGGCATCAAACCCAACCCCCAATCCCTCCCCACTCTCGTCCACATCCTCCAAACCGAACCAGACTACGGCATCCGCGCCGATGCCGCCGGTGCCCTAGGCTACCTCCAAGACCCCAGAGCCTTTACCCCCCTCCTCCACGCCTTTTACGAAGACGTAGAATGGCTAGTCCGCTTCAGCGCCGCCGTCTCCCTAGGTAACCTCCAAGACGATCGCGCCACGGAAGCCCTCCTCAGCGCCCTCAAAAGCCCCGAAACCCTCCTCCATCAAGCCGCCATTGCCGCCCTCGGCGAAATCGGCAACCCCAACGCCATCGACCCCATCCTTCCCTTCATCCAATCCCCCGACTGGCTCACCCGCCAGCGCGTCGCCGAAGCCCTGGGCAACCTCCCCAGCGCCAAAAGCACCTCTGCCCTCAAATACCTAAGCAAAGACCCCCATCCCCAAGTCGCCACCGCTGCCCAACTCTCCCTGCAAAAAACTAAATCATAAACCCCTCCCCCGAGCGGCTTGCCCGCCAACTACACCAATCAAAATACAAATCCTCCAAACTCATCTCCCCCAAACAACGGCGCACCATCCCCCCAATCCGCCCCTCCAATACCGCAACAAAAGACCCATCCCCGCTCGGATAAAACTCCTCCCCCAACGCCTCCAAAATCTCCACCACAGTAACATCCGCCGCCGAAACCGTCAGATAGTACCCCCCCTGTGCCCCCCTCACAGCACCCACCAAACCAGCACGCCGGAGAATCAACAAAATCTTTTCCAAAAACGCGATCGGTATTCCCTGATCCTCAGCCAGAGCACTAACCGAAACCACCCCACCACCCACCAAAGCCAACATCGCCATCAACCCATAAAAACCCCTACGAGAAATACGCACAAAAA
>PHFO01000168.1 GCA_002861535.1 Cyanobacteria bacterium M5B4
CAGACGGCGGATGCAGGCATTGCGAGCGGCGGAGTCAATTGCGCAATCAAAGCCGGAAGAGCTGCAAGGCGATCCGCTAAAATTTATCAAAAGCAAGGCCCGTTGGGAATTAGTCACCACTTTTTTTGAAAGCGGAATGTCCAGAGGAATGGGAGGATTTAGGAGCAGGACGGACAACTTTTGAGCAGTACGAAGACGTTTTCAAAACTGATCAAGAAGCAGCGGAAGCTCTAAGGAAGTTCTGTAAATTATTCAGTGCCAGTTATGCTCCTTTATTTAGTTTTCGTTCGAGTTTGTTTGAGGTTTTAGACATTCAGGATACCAAAGGTTTTCTACTCGATTTATCTAGCGAGACGGTCATAGACCCGATTCACTTGTTGCGGTACTATGAGTTTGCAAGTGATGGTCAATCAATTGAGATTCTCGATCGGGCTGAACCTGCTTACGAAATTAGTTTCCGTTGGCGCTGTCGTCTGAATCATTTAGAGTTCTTAGCAACTCAAATGAATAAGCTAAAAGCGTTTGAAGAATGTAGGATTGAGCGAAAAAGAGAAGGATCATTTGCACCTACTTCACTTCTTAGCCAATTGGAAAAGGAGTTGGTTTCAGGGGTGATTATTTGTCCGACTAAAAATGCTTACGCTTATTATGCTCTCCGTAGGGAAGGGATTTCCAGTTACCCTATTACGGTAATTGGAAATGATTTTGAAAAAGAATATGTTTTCCTGCCGGGATTATCGGGTATTTTAACGATAGCAATGTATGGAGTAAGGCTAAATTTGCCAGACAATGATGATTTTTTAATCTTCTAGAATTTTATGTTGCTGAGTTTGCCTACTGCTATCGTAACTAGAATTACTGAGGTGTCATTATGCCCTACAGTCTTGTTGTCAATTTAATGCCCCGATCGCCTATTCCTAAAACGCATTTGAACGGGCATCATCTCCATGCCTTTTTTTTAGAATTGGTGCATTCGGTGGATGCGGAGCTGGCTAAGAAATTGCACCAGCAATCTGCTCAAAAGGCGTTTACTTTGAGTCCGCTACAAATAAGGAATCAGGGTAATAGGTTGAAGTTTCAACATGATCAAGGAATTAAGGATGGAACTCCCTGCTGGTGGCGCATTTCTCTGTTGGATGAAACTCTATTTGGGAAACTGGCACACCTTTGGCTTAACCTGAACCCGCAACAACGCTGGCAGTTGGGTGGTGCGGAATTGGAGATTGTTTCTGTGTTGGGCACTCCCGAATCTCAGCAGTCTTGGGCTAATTTTGTGTCTTATGAGCAACTGTATGAACAAGCATCGGATTGGAATCGCCAAATTCATTTTAGATTTTTGACGCCGACTACTTTTCGAGTAACTGATTATGACTGTGCTTTACCGACTAAAGAATTGGTCTTTCAAAGTCTGCTTCGACGGTGGAATGAATATAGCCCGATCGGGTTTAGCTCAGAACTAATTGCGCCAATCTACCCTAGTTTTTTTAAGATTGAGACTGAGATTGTGAGCGATCGGCGGAGCAAGTTTATCGGTTGTTTGGGAGATATAACTTTTCAGATTTTAGGAGAGGTAAAACCGGAGATGATTCGGCAGATTAATGCCCTGGCAGACTTTGCGTTTTTTAGCGGTGTCGGTCGTAAAACTCCGATGGGGATGGGTATGGTGCGGCGCATCATTTCTAGCAATTAATTCCCAAACAGTTTTGGTTTAGATGGATTGACATTGGACTTTACCGATTAGATTTTCTTTGATTTTATATTAACATCAATCTCTTATGAATCAAGACTACTTACCTCTGGCTTATTTGAATGCTTGGGAATACTGTCCCCGCAGGTTTTTATCTGGAATATGTTTTGGGAGAATGGGCAGAGAATGAACACATTCATTTTAGGTAATCACCTGCATCGCAATGTCAACGAGTCTGAAACGGTGCAAGAGGGGGATGTTCTCATTCATAAACAGCAGTGGGTTTGGAGCGATCGCCTATTGGTTACTGGAGTGATTGATGCTGTAGAAGCAAGAGAAGGACAACTGATTCCTGTGGAATATAAAAAGGGCAAAATGGCTAAACACTTAAATGATCATTTTCAACTCTGTGCTGCAGCTCTTTGTTTGGAAGAACGAACAGGAAAGACTATTACTCATGGTGAAATTTTTTATCATGCTAATCGCAGAAGACAAAGAGTGGATTTTACAACAACCTTGAGAGAAGCAACAGAGGCTGCTATTGCCTCTGCTCGTCTGGCGGTAAATCTACCAATTCCTGCACCTATAGAACATAAGAAAAAATGCGACTCATGTAGTTTGCAAGGGATTTGTCTGCCGTTTGAAGTTAAACAACTGAGAATGAGGTAAAAGTGATGAGTGTTCTTTATGTGACTCAACCGGATGCCGTTTTGAGCAAAACCTACGAGGCTTTTTGTGTTGCCCTCAAACAAGAAGATGGCTCTTGGAAAAAGCAGGCTATTCCGGCACAGACCGTAGAACAAGTTGTTTTGATGGGTAATCCGCAGGTGACGGGGGATGCGTTGATGTATGCTCTGGAGTTAGGAATACCAGTTCATTATTTATCGAGTTTTGGGAAGTATTTGGGTTCGGCTTTGCCTGGTTATTCGCGCAATGGACAACTACGATTGGCTCAGTTTGACCTTTACAAAGATGATGAACGGCGTTTGGATTTGGTGAAAACGATCGTGATGGCAAAAATTCAGAATCAATATAGTGTTTTATATCGTCATAATCAACGGGAAAGTGCGCTAAAGCAACATAAGGCTGAAGTAAAAAAGCAAACGACTATTGAACAGGTGCGGGGGATTGAGGGTCTGGCAGCACGGGAATATTTTGCCCATTGGTCTAAAATGCTGGCTCCTGAATGGGGTTTTGATGGTCGCAATCGGCGTCCTCCTACTGATCCTATTAATTCTTTGCTTAGCTTTGCTTATGGTTTGTTAAGAGTGCAGGTGACCGCGGCAGTACATTTAACTGGGCTTGATCCTTATATTGGCTTTTTCCATGAGGTGAGTAGAGGGCAACCGGCTATGGTGTTGGATTTGATTGAAGAGTTTCGCCCTTTGGTTGCGGATAATGTAGTGCTGGCTGTAGTCAATAATAGAGAGGTGCAATGCAAGGATTTTAGGGAGAGTTTGGGAGCTTTTCGTCTTTCTGATGGGGGACGTAAGTCTTTTTTGCAAGCTTTTGAACGCAAATTGAGTGATGAATTTAAGCATCCTGTCTTTGAATATCGCTGTACTTATCGGAGGGCGATCGAGTTGCAGGCACGCTTGTTAGCACGTCATCTGCAAGAAGATATTCCCTATAAGCCTTTAGTGTTGCGTTAAATACTTTTATGACTACAATGCTTTACTTGATTATTTACGATTTGCCCGATAATAAGCCAGCTAATAAACGTCGTACACGATTGCATAAGTTGTTATCAGGCTATGGTAAATGGACGCAGTATAGTGTGTTTGAGTGTTTCTTGACTTCTGTCCAATTTACCCAACTACAGACTAAGTTAGAGGAATTGGTTAAGCCGCAGGAGGATTCAGTGAGGATTTATGTCTTGGACGCCGGAGCACTAAAACGAACTATTACCTATGGGTCAGAAAAACCTCGCCAAGAAGATGTAATTATCCTATAATTATTCTTGGCAAACCAAAGCGGGGCAAAATTCCTGGGAGGTTCGCCAAAACTGTCGGAACCTTGAAAAATCAATACTTTCATGCTTTCTACAGAGCAACACAACTACCTGAAACAGACTGTGGGCGCTTAGATTTAGAGCATTTCCTAGAGGTTTGCCAGTTTTTGGGCTGGGATTCTCTCCTGCAAATGGTTCTGGGTCTAACCGTCTCAAACCTTAAATCCCGTCGATCGGGACTGAAACAACCGTGCTCGAATTATTGAGCAATTTTTTGATCGGAGTCTCAAACCTTAAATCCCGTCGATCGGGACTGAAACA
>PHFO01000169.1 GCA_002861535.1 Cyanobacteria bacterium M5B4
GCGTAAGTGGGTTAAAGCAAAACTGAATTATGTAACTGGAATGCTTAGCCAGTCTAATACACAACCAAATGATAATGAGGTACCGGGTTGGCTTTACCAGGTTAACTCAAATGAAGCTTCAGCTTTTCCTAGTAAATGTCCGCGATGTGATGCAGATTATGGTAAAAGAAAAATATTTCCAACTCCACTGCGTACCCATCGCACAGGTTTTCAGAAAGCTTGTCAGGTGATTGCAGGCGGCTTGTTGAGAGAGATGCCTGCTCCTTCCCCTCAAAGTATTCGATCTCCCCGTAAATTGGTGATTTTTTCTGATAGTCGTCAAGATGCGGCAAAACTGGCAGCAGGCATGGAGCGGGATCACTATCGGGATATGGTGCGATTACTACTGATTCAATCTTTCAAGAATTATTGGACAGACTTCGTAGAATATCTAAAAAATTTCTATGCAGAAAATCCTGCCCTTAATCCTAATTTAATTGAATCTGAAAATCCAGCTTTGTATGAGAAAATTATCACTGATCCTGAGATATTCGACACCCAAAAAGCAGATGAATTTAGCAATAGATATTTGGAAATTGCGAGAGAAGCTGAGCGATGGATGAGAAGCCAACGCCCACAAAATGACAACTTCAGAAATGATTGGCTAAAAATGCTCAGAGAGTATCCAAATCGTGTCTCTCTCCTAGATTTAAGACGCAAATTAAGAGACTCTTTGTTAAGGTATGGAATTTGTCCAGGGGGGACTGATTTCAGTGCGCTCAACTACTCAATAGGTCAAAATAGTGGAAGAGTATGGCATCCTTGGTTTGACTGCTATGAATGGGGTAGATCAGTTGTTCCGGTATCTCCATCTACTCCCGAACAAACCAATCATCTCGATCGTTTAGAAGGGAAATTAGCTGATGAGATGATGTACGCCATATTTATTCATGTAGCTAGGGTACTCGAAAATATTGGACAAGGGTGGGTTAGCTATTCACCTGTCGGTAATCCTCCTGATGTTCTGGTTCAAGTTGTGGATGCTGTCATTCGCCAATTAGGTATCCGCCGACTTCATAGGTACTCCAGTTATTTCCGTCTAGGGAATAATAAAAACTTGCCCGGCTATTGTGAAAGATATAGCAAGCGTGTCACTGGTATTTCTTCCGCTGATGTTTGTCAACAACTTACTGCTTCTAGTGCAGGTATAGGCAGTAGTAACAGTCTAGTTCTCAATCCAGACAGACTCTATCTTGTACCTCCTAGTACATTGAATAGTAGTGGCAAGCCCTCTGGTTATCGCTGTCCCCAGTGCAATGCTTTTTATCTTCATCTCGCAGGTGGAATTTGTCCTGAGTGTAATACTTCTAGAAATGAAAATGCCCCAATAGTCAAGCTTGAACCCAGCCAAGTTAGGTCAGATTTTGATTATTACACTTATCTTTCGGAGCAGTCGGGACAACCCTTTCGCATGAATGCGGCAGAACTCACAGGGCAAACGGATAAGGATGAACGACCAAAACGCCAGCGCTGGTTTCAAGATGTATTCATCAGTGAAGAAATTCCCAAGGTTCAAGGCATCGACCTTCTAAGTGTAACTACCACAATGGAGGCTGGCGTAGATATTGGAGCATTGTTGGCGGTGATGATGTCTAATATGCCCCCCCGCAGATTCAACTATCAGCAGAGGGTAGGACGGGCAGGACGGCGTAGTGCAGGGGTTTCTTTAGCAGTTACTTTCTGCAGGGGGAGAAGTCATGACGATTTTTATTTTCAGCGTCCAGAGAGCATTACAGGTGATCCTCCTCCTCCACCTTATGTAGATATGCGTACTGAGGCGATTTTTAAGCGGGTGCTGCTCAAGGAAGTATTGCGGCAGGCATTTGCAGAAACTGAAATTAGTAGCTCTTTGGAGTTGACTGATAGTGTGCATGGCGAGTTCGGCAAGGTTGAAGATTGGGATCAGTACAAACCCCAGATTAGGGCTTGGTTGCAGGATAATTCTAATGAGTCAAAAATTCTATCTATTTTAGAAGCGCTGAAAACTCAAGTTGGTTTGAATACAGAAGATTCTCAATTCCTGGATTATCTTCGCAGTGCACTTATCCCTGAAATAGATCATATTGTGGCAGATACTACCTATACTCAAGATACTTTGAGTGAGCGATTGGCAAATGCGGGATACTTGCCCATGTTTGGTTTTCCCACTAGGGTGAGGCTGCTCTACACCAAATGGTCAGACAAAGAAACTATTGATCGTGATTTGGATGTGGCGATCGGTCAGTTTGCACCAGGTTCGCAAACTGTGAGAGATAAGGCAGTGCATACCGCCTGTGGGGTCGTGGAGTTAGTACCCCAAAATAATAGCATTAATGTTAAGCCCGGTTTTTCTCCTGCTTTAACTGAGCATAACCAAGCACTGGGGTTATGCAGTAATTGCCAAGCTGTAGTTTATCCCTATCAACCTGATCAACCTATTACTGGCAGTAACACAACTCAACTTTCTGCCTGTCCTGTGTGCCATCAACAAAGTTTGCGATCATTGGATGCCAGAGAGCCAAAGGGATTTTTTACGGATTTATGCCCAGAGGACTATGATGGTCAGTTTGAGTGGCAACCCCGCTCGACCCGCCCCACTATTAGTATCAATTCTCCTGCTGGTAATCCAATGTTAGTTTTGAATGCTAATGTTTCTTCTGTAAGCGATCGTATTATTTCAATCAATGATAATGGCGGGAAAGGAGGATTCGATTTTCAAAATGCCTCAGTATTCGGTAAACCTCAACCAGGGGCTTATGTAGTTGCAGATGCCATTGAAGGGAGCGATCGTGTTACTGGTTCAGAGAAGAAATATAAAATTGCACTCCTTGCACGCCGCAGAACTGACATTCTGTTGGTAAACATTGCTCACTGGAGTGAGGGAATATTTGCGGATCCAATGACGGTAGAAGGGAGATCGGCATGGTATTCCTTCGCTTTTTGGCTAAGGATTGCCGCCTCTGCTTATTTAGATGTTGATCTAGAGGAATTGCAGGCAGGCTTTCGTACATTGGCTCAAGATGGCAGAGTTGTAGGTGAAGGATTTATATGTGACAGCCTAGAAAATGGGGCAGGCTACTGCAATTTTTTAGCAAATCCTCACCAATTTGAGGAAGTCATGCGTCAATCAGATATTGATAACGATCGTTCCATTGCCTGCCGTTGGCTAAATCCTCAAGTTCATGGCAGAAATTGTGATACCTCCTGTAATGATTGTTTACGGGATTATCGTAATCTCGCCTATCATGGTCTCCTAGACTGGCGATTGGCTTTGGATATGGCTCGCTTGGTCAGAGACTCATCCGTTACCATAGACTTAACTTCTAATTGGGGGAATTTCCCTAATCCTTGGCAAAGTTTAGTGGTTGGTGCCATTTCTTCAACTTTTCAACGCCTTGGTTATGACGGTCCTATTCAGTTTGCCAATCTGACTGGTTTTGTGAAAAATCAGAGAACCAGAAGGGAGATTCGGATTATACGCCATCCCTTGTGGAACGATCGGCATCCTCAATGGATAGAGGCTGAGGCAAATGCTAGAAAAAAATACCCCAAACATGAGATTAAACAGGCTAATCCTTTAATTGCTCTAAGACGACCAGGGGATTATGTTTAGATCAAGGCTGGTAAATTCATGTAATGAGAGATAACAAATCACTGCACCCGATCGTATGCTAAATTATTGATATTAACCAGAGTCTAGTTAAAGCGGCTAAACCGGACCGTTCGCCCCCCTAATCAACGCATTACGAACCGACAGGCAGGATTTGATGGCAAGAAAGAAGAAGACCGAGACCAAGCGACCGATCGAGTCCTACGAGCATCGGGAAAAAGAGCGCGTCAACAACCCG
>PHFO01000170.1 GCA_002861535.1 Cyanobacteria bacterium M5B4
TTATTCAATTCTTCGGAACGAATCAATTCATCGGCTTCGCGGGCTTGCTCGGCTTGGGCAAAGGTAAAGAACGCATCAATGATGCTAGGTTTATCGGCGATCTCATCAAGGTTGGTTTGATTGATGAAATCAACAATCAGGCTTTCTTTGGCACGATTGCCCAGACTAGACCGGATCATACGGCGCACTTCGTCGATCAATTCGCCTTTATTTTTATTCTTTTTATTCTGCTCAAAAATCAGCTCAAGAATGTAATCCAAGGTTATCTCTTGGGATTTGAGTAAATCCACTTCAAATACTACATCATCCCAATCGATCAGAGATGTTTCTGTTTCGTTTCCTACTTTTTGCTGGCGCAACCAGTCGCGAATATCGTTGTAGGTGGAGCGGTAATCTTGCAGGATGCGATCGTTTGGAACCTTGATTGTTTGCATCTTCCCTAAGTCTTCATCACTTAAATAGTGTTCTGCCTTAAATGCTTCTACTGCTACGGGGTCATTTAGATCAACCTTTTGCAAAGCTTTCAGGCTGGCAAATTGATCGTAATTTTGCAGGATATTTTCAACGCGCAAATATTCACCAAACAGCTTAGCAAAGTCTTTTTTATCTTTTTCTAATACAATCTCATCGGGGTTAGGAAAACGCTGTTCTAATTCTGTGACAATTTCTACAAAACCGCGTCGTGCTTCACCGGTCACTATATCGGTAAAGCCTTCCATATATTCCCTGTAGCTTTTTTCTAGTATTACATTTTTGGTGTTTTTATCACCAAATAGCGTTAGGGCATCGATCGTGGCTTGTTCTAAATCCCGGAAGGTGACGATATTGCCAAAGGTTTTGGTGGCATCATAGATGCGGTTGGTGCGGGAATAGGCTTGCAGCAAGCCGTGATAGCGCAGGTTCTTATCCACAAATAGGGTGTTGAGGGTAGGTGCATCAAAGCCTGTTAGGAACATTCCCACTACGATCAAAAGGTCAATTTCTCGATCTTTTACTCGCTTAGCTAGATCGCGGTAATAGTTCTGGAAACTATTGCTATCCACACTAAAGTTAGTGCCAAACATCCTGTTGTAGTCAGCGATCGCCATACCTAAAAATTCTTTGGCACTGCTGTTCATAGCGGAGACTTCAAAGCTTTCATCTACAATTTCGCCCACGGTTGCTTGTTCTTCATTGGCGGCAAAGGAGAAAATAGTGGCGATTTTAAGCGGTTTATCGCGGTCTTTTTGCAACTCCTTGAAGGTTTCGTAATACAGCTTGGCAGCATCTACACTACTGACAGCGAACAGGGCGTTAAAGCCTTTGCTGCCCGGCTGCAAGCGGTGGGTTTTCTGACGGAAATTCTTGAGAATGTATTGGGCGATCTCGCGGATGCGATCAGGGTGTAATAGGGCTTGTTTATTCTCAGCGGCGCTGAGCTTTTTCTCATCCTGCTCGGTTTCAATAGTTCGGAATTTGGGACGCACATCGTTGTAGTCCACCTTAAACTTCAGCACTTTTTCATCGCGGATGGCGTCGGTGATCACATAGGAATGTAACTCACGCCCAAAGACGCTAGCAGTGGTGTCTGCGCCCAGGGCGTTTTGGGGGAAAATGGGTGTGCCGGTGAATCCAAACTGATAAAATTGCTTGAACTTTTTCTGTAAGTTCTTCTGCGCCTCACCAAACTGGCTGCGGTGGCATTCATCAAAGATAAACACGACTTGCTTGTTGTAGATGGCTAGGTCGCTTTCGCTTTTCATGAGATTGTTAAGTTTCTGGATGGTAGTGACGATGATTTTGTTGTCGTCTTTTTCTAGATTGCGCTTTAGCCCTGCGGTACTGTCGGAGCCGTTGACACTGTCGGGTGAAAAGCGCTGGTATTCTTTCATGGTTTGGTAGTCGAGGTCTTTACGATCGACCACAAAAAACACCTTGTCGATAAAGTCTAGCTCTGTTGCTAGCCGTGCCGCCTTAAAGCTGGTGAGGGTTTTGCCTGAGCCGGTGGTGTGCCAGATGTAGCCGCCGCCCTCGGGTTTACTCCATTGTTTGGCTTGGTAGCTACTGTTGATTTTCCAGAGGATGCGTTCGGTGGCGGCAATTTGGTAAGGACGCATCACCAGCAGAGTATCACTGACATCAAATACGGAATAGATGAACAGAACGCTGAGCAGGGTGTTTTTTTGAAAGAAGGTGGCGGTAAAGTCTTTGAGGTCTTTGATGGGGGTGTTGTCGGCTTTTGCCCAGTGCATGGTGAAGTCAAAGCTATTTTTGTTGCGCTGAGTGGTGTTGGCAAAGTAGCGGGTGTCGGTGCCGTTGGAAATCACAAATATCTGCAAATACTTGTAAAGAGAATGTTCAGTATTAAAGCTCTCTTTGCTGTAGCGATGGACTTGATTAAAGGCTTCGCGAATGGCAACACCGCGTTTTTTGAGTTCAATTTGCACCAGCGGCAAGCCATTGACTAGAATGGTCACATCGTAGCGATTAGTATGGGTGCCTGTTTGTTCAAATTGCTTAATAACTTGGACTTTGTTACGAGCCAGATTCTTTTTATCTAGCAGATAGATGTTTTGGATATGACCATCATCAAAGACAAAATCATGGATGTAGTTGTCATGAATTTTACGGGTTTTATCGGCAAGGCTTTCGCTGGGTTTATCCAAAAAGGTTTCTACAAAGCGCTGCCATTCGCCTTCGGTGAACTGCACGTTATTGAGTTTTTGCAACTGCTGGCGCACATTGGCTAGCAGGGCATGGGGTGTGTTTATATGGGGAAGGTATTCGTAGCCTTGATTGACTAAGTCCTGAATCAATTCCTCTTCTAAGGCTCTTTCGCTTTGGTAACTTTCTGTTCTCGGTGCTTTGGTGTAGTGTTCCAGAATGATGAAGTTATTGGATTCGGCGATGCAACAAGCTGCCCTTTGGTACGCGTTGTAGTTAGTCATAATTCAGTTTATTTTTAGATAAAGTTTTGTTTGAGTTTCTCATAGCCAATTTTCTACGACCAAATTTGGTACACGCGAAAACTCACGCACATTTGCCGTAACAACTGTTAAATTCAAAGCTAAACCATGCGCCGCAATCAGAAAATCATTTGCCCCAATTGGTATTCCCTCCCCTTCTAAATATGCCCGAATCTCAGCATAATAAAATTCAATTGGTGATTCAAGTGGCAACACTGTAATTACCTCAAGAATTTGATTTACTTGATGCTTTAAACGTAGTGACTTATTCTTTTCTGCCCCAAACCGCAACTCCGCAGCGACAACAATACTTGTGCATATTTTCGCCTCTCCAACTTGTGCAATGCGTTGAGCAATTTTTCCAGATGGATGCTTCACCAAATCTGAAACAATATTTGTATCCAACAGATAGAGATAAGTCATAACTAAAATTGAATATCATCAAGGGGAAGTAACCCTTGATCAATATCTGGAAAATCTTCATCAATATCTGGAAGAGTCGCCAACAATTCCAATAAAGATCTTTTCTTAAATGGCTCAATAATCAATTTTTCACCTTCTTTACGAATTACTACATCGTTAGTAGGCATTTCAAATGCATGAGGAATATTTAAGGTTTGATTGCGTCCATTGTGAAACAAACGAACTTGATATTGACTAATCATAGTTTTCTTTTTTATCCCACTTGTGGTAATGAAATCTGATTTTTAGTATAGCCTCATTGATTCGATTCAGAATGATGAAGTTATTGGATTCAGCGATGCAGCAAGCTGGCCTTCGGTACGCGGTGTAGTTGGTCATGATTTAGCGTTCTTTGTTTGTTTGAGATGATGCGGATATTTTACCCCACCCCAGCCCTCCCCTTTCCGAGGGGAGGGAGCCGGAAAGCCCCCCTTTCTAAGGGGGGTTGGGGGGTA
>PHFO01000171.1 GCA_002861535.1 Cyanobacteria bacterium M5B4
TCGTAGCGGGCTTTGGGATCGGAGAGGGTCTGAAACCGATCGATAAGCTTGACAAGGGAGGGAGGTAAAGCAGTAGTCGGCATTGCTATCAGTAAGTCTACTTGGTTTATTTTAATGCCTCTGCCAATCCTTCTGCCATCTGGGCGGTCACTGCTGGGGTGAGGGGGGTAGGTAAAAGGGTGATCCCTTGCCCTTGTTCTGTAATTTGGTGGGCAATCTTGTCTAGGATATAGCTGCCGGCAAAAAATAGGGTAGAAGATAGACGTTTCTTGCGGTTAGATGCTCTTGCCATTGGGGTTCTCCTTGCCAGTAGGCTGGTTTAGCCCCGATCGTTTGCGCTAAAATCTCGAACCCTGTCAGCGCCCCCGGATAGCTACTGCCGTGACAAAGGAGAATCCGCCCGCCCCCAGGAGGAAACTGGGCATCTAGTAAATTTGCCATAGCTGGATGTTCCCCCAACAGGGGCGTAAGCTGCCACCGATCGTCGGGGATGTGCCGCGGAATGTCAACTTGGGTGTGCACACCTTTTAACAAAAATAGAGGAACAGCAACAATTGATGTCTTGGAAGGAAGACCGGCAGCAAAACTGCACATCTGCTCCCTCAAACTGTGCTCCTGTCCTTCTAAACAACCACCGCCGATCGGGATGTGGGGGCATCTTTTTTTAATGCTGCTTCTATCTTCTGCCGCGCAACAACCGATCGGGGGGAACGACTGCCATGGGTAATGAGGAAATAAGCCTTCATCGTTTCATTCTTTGGGCAAGGGCTTCACGAGCCACGATCCGGTCATCAAAGGGGTATTTAGTCGTGCCGATGATTTGATAGTCTTCATGTCCCTTACCGGCAATCACGATCGTGTCTCCTGGTTTGGCACTTAGGACTGCCTCTAGGATGGCGGCTCTGCGATCGGTTTGGTAGCTGACATGGTGTTCGTCTTTAATACCAGCTTTGATGTCTGCCAAAATGCGCTCTGGGTCTTCGGTGCGGGGGTTATCAGAAGTGACAAAGACCCGATCGGCAAGGCGAGCCGCAATCTCCCCCATCATAGGGCGCTTGGTGCGATCGCGATCGCCGCCACAACCAAACACGACGATCAATTCCTTCGTGGCAAAGGGACGCATAGCAGTCAGGACATTCTCTAACCCGTCCGGGGTATGGGCATAGTCCACCACGATCGTGATGTCCTGGTCATCCCCAATTTTGACCCCCTCCAGTCTGCCTGGAACCGTCTGGAATTGGGGCAGTCGGGCGGCAATCGTAGATTGATCAATACCCAAGCTCAGAGCAACCGCCACAGCCGCGATCGTGTTCATCACATTAAATTTACCTACCAGTGCCGATCGGTAGGGGATGATGCCCCAGGGCGTATGGAGAGTGCCCGTCACCCCTGCGGGAGCAAAGACCAACCCCGTCAAATAAAAGTCCGCTTGGGGATTGTCCAAGCTATAGGTAAGTTTGTCCTGGAGAGACTGCGCCAGTTTTAGTCCGTAAGCATCATCACTATTGACAATAGCAGTGCCCTTGAGATACTCCGGCTCAAAGAGTAAGGACTTAGCGGCAAAATACGCATCCATGGTGCCGTGATAGTCCAGATGGTCTTGGCTCAGGTTCGTAAAAACCGCCCGCTGGAATTCACAACCCTTGACCCTGCCCTGATCCAAAGCATGGGAACTCACTTCCATTACTGCCACATTCACGCCACTATTGCAGGCAAGACGCAAATTGTGTTGCAACTCGATCGCAAAGGGAGTTGTCAGTTGGGCAGGGCAATAGTAACCCTGCCAGCGATTGTAGAGAGTGCCCAACAGACCCGTAGCCAACTGGGACTGGAGTAAAAATTCAATGATGTGGGTAGTCGTAGTCTTGCCGTTGGTGCCCGTCACCCCTACTAATTGCAAATGCCGGGAAGGATAATCATAAAACCTATTTGCCAACTGGCTGGCAGCCAAGGTGATGTCCCCTACCCCATAAACCCGATCGTGCCTAATATGCAAGCGATCGCTAATTACTGCCCCCAGTGCCCCCTGCTCGATCGCCTGGAGAGCAAAACTGCCCCCATCTACCCTAGTACCAGGCATTCCAATAAACAAATCCCCGGGCTGGCATTGGCGGGAATCCGTAACAAGACGCCCCACCAATCCATCCTGGTTACAGGAAACACCGATCGCGCTCAATAGCTGGGATAGCAACATAAATTTCCTTGATTTTGGCAATACATCATAACTGATCCGTAAACAATTGTTAAAGAAACGATCGGGTATCTAACGAAATATTGAGAAAATAACCAAGTCATAAATCATCGTTCTAAAGTAAGAACAATAATTACGCAATTTTATTAAAAACCTATGTATAGAAACTCAACTAAAGACCCTTTAGTATCTGTTGTTACCGCTGCGATGGGTGCTGGTACGATCGCTGCCATCAGTGTAAGTCGGGGGCAGGACTTATTAGTAGGCATCGGAGTCACCATTTTTGCTACTGTCGCTGCTTTAGTAATTGACCAACTATTTTTTGAATAAACCTGCAAACAACTTCCTATTTCCCGTCCTTCTTCAGCAGGGCGGGATACTTTATGATTTTTTACTGCCATCAGGACTCATCCCTCAATCCCTTCTCCCACAGCGGAGTAGATCAATTTTTTCTAGTCCCCTCTCCCTTTTGGGAACAGGGTCAGAAAAAGCAACGTAAGTCCTGGTACAGTAATTGATTGTTTGTGATTCTGGTAAGCTAAGATACTATCCTAAAATTGCTCGATCTCTATGGAACTGACCCATCGTCCCCGCCGCCTCCGTCGCTCTCCGGCATTGCGCCGCCTAGTCAGAGAAAACGTCCTCACTACCAATGACCTCATCTATCCCCTCTTTGTCATGGAGGGGGAAAACAATGTAGTAGAAGTACCTTCAATGCCCGGCTGTTTCCGTTTTACCACCGATCGGTTAATTCAGGAGGTCAAAGAAGTTTATGAGCTTGGTATCAACGCCATTGCCTTGTTCCCCGTAGTGCCAGAAGAAAAGAAAGATAACAGCGGTACAGAAAGTTTTAATCCCGATGGACTGATTCAACAAACGATCCGCGCCCTCAAGCAGGAAGTGCCCGCGGTGCTGATTTTCAGCGATGTTGCCCTTGACCCCTACACTACCCACGGACACGACGGGGTGTTAGGAGCAGATGGAGAGATTTTGAACGATGAAACCGTAGGGGTTTTAGTGCAAATGGCAGTATCCCATGCCCAAGCAGGTGCTGACTTTGTCAGCCCCTCGGACATGATGGATGGTCGCATCGGTGCCATTCGAGAAGAACTAGATCAAAATGGCTACGATCGGGTGGGGATTTTAGCCTATTCCGCCAAATATGCCTCCGCCTACTACGGTCCCTTCCGTGATGCCTTGGGTTCTGCCCCCAAATCTGGGGATAAAAAGACCTACCAAATGGACTGCGCCAATAGTAGGGAAGCGATTAAAGAAGTTTACTTAGACATCGAAGAAGGCGCAGACCTGGTGATGGTGAAGCCCGCCCTTGCTTACTTAGACATCATTCGGGATGTGAAACTAGCGACAGATGTGCCAGTAGTCGCCTACAACGTCTCTGGGGAATATGCCATGGTTAAAGCCGCCGATCGGATGGGTTGGATTGACGGGAAAAAGGTAATGCTGGAAACTCTTTTATCGATGAAGCGGGCAGGCGCAGATATAATTTTGACCTATTTTGCCAAGGAAGTAGCACAAATTTTAGGTAAACACCCTGATTTCTAGTTTGTTGAGCGGGGAATCCCAATCCCCTGCTCAACAATTTCAGGACTTACGTTGCTTTTTCGGAAACCCTCACCCTAGCCCTCTCCCAAAAAGGGAGAGGG
>PHFO01000172.1 GCA_002861535.1 Cyanobacteria bacterium M5B4
CGTAAGTCCTGTTTTCTGAGACCCTCACCCTAGCCCTCTCCCAAAAAGGGAGAGGGAACAAGAACTGACGTTAAAGTAATTCACGATCGCTTCTTTCAGACCATTCAGGGTAAATTCCTGGGCTTCAATGTCTACCCTGGCAAATACTTGGCGGCAAGTAGCAGATGTTTGGGTGCCAATGGAAGCGATTTTTGCCTCCTTGATCCACTCCTGCCAGGTAGAACGATCGGTGATTTTGTCTAACATTTGGGCAAAATGTAAAACGGTCTTGGAACTGGCAAAGGTAATGACATCGATCGTTTGGGATTGCAATGCTTCTAGGGCTATCTCTGGTATGGTTTCAGGACAGACAGATTCGTAAGCAGGCACACTGTCTACAACCGCTCCTCTTTTTGTTAATTGACTGATCAATACTTCTCTACCCCCCGATGCCACACGGGGAAAGAGGATAGTCTGTCCCTTAACATCAGTCAAAACCTCAATCAAGCTGTCAGCAATAAAATCAGGGGGCACCAAATCCGCCAGAATGCCGTAGGTTTGCAAGACTTCCTTAGTCTTTTTGCCCACTACAGCCACTTTAAGATGGTGCAGATGACGACAGTCTTTGTTTTGTAAAAACAAACGCTGAAAGAAAGACTCGACACCGTTAGCAGAAGTTAAAATTAACCAGCTATAACGATCGAGGCAGGCAATAGCCCGATCGAGTTCCTCGTAGCTGGGGGGCGGCACAATCTCTAGGGTGGGCATTTCGATGGGAATTGCTCCTAGTCTTTCTAGGTCTTGGGTGAAACTCTGGGACTGCCCCGCCGCTCGAGTCACTATAATCTTTTTCTGGGATAGGGGCAACCGATGACAGAGCCACGATCGGTGTTTTACTACTTCCCCCACCACAATCACAGCGGGAGATAGATCAAAATCCCTGGGTAAATCGATGTGGTCTAAGCTCCCTGTCCAGACCTGTTGATTCCAACTACCACAATTGTGAATGAGAGCAATCGGTGTGTCTGGCGATCGATAGTCTTTCAGCCTGGCACAAATAACCGACAACGATCGGGTGCCCATCAAAATAACCAAAGTTGGTACTGCCGCCAAAGCCTGCCAGGGCAAGAGTTCTGGGTTATGTCCCGTCGCCACCACAAAACAACTAGATCGATCGGCTTCCGTGAGGGGAATCCCTGCCAGTAAAGGAGCCACAATGGCGCTAGACAGCCCAGGCACCACCTCCCAGCCGATCTGCGCCGCCGACAGGGCGGCAATTTCTTCTAACACCCGACCAAACACCCAGGGGTCGCCACTTTTGAGTCGGACAGTCATTTTCCCCGTTCCCGCCCGATCGATGAGTAATTGATTGATCTCTGACTGGGAGCAGCTGGTTTTGCCCGCCCTTTTCCCTGTCGTGATCCACTCACAGAAAGCAGAAGTTAACGACCTGAGACGTTGATCGACTAAATCATCGGCAACAACTACCTCCGCTTGGCATAGTAAATCCCTCGCCTGGAGCGTCAGTCCCCTTTCTCCGCCAATGCCCGCCCCCACCAAATAGACAAATCCCCTAGTCATTCTGTCAAAAATTCCGGTCTTGCCAAAGCCATAAACTGCACTTGGGAAGCACGCACCGGTTCATCCCCAGGTTGGCGTTGAATGTAAGTACCATCGGGCTGTAAGTCCCACGCCTGGCGGTTGTCAGCTAAGGTGATGTCGATGATTTGGCGTAACTCTTGCTGAATTTTGCTGTCCAAAACAGGGGTGACCACCTCTACCCGAGCATCTAAATTGCGGGGCATCCAGTCCGCACTGCCGATATAAAGTTCGCTGTCGCCGCCGTTGCCAAAATAAAAGATGCGGGAATGTTCTAAAAAACGACCGATGATACTTACCACTCTGATCGTTTCACTCAGACCTTGCACCCCAGGACGTAAACAACAAACCCCCCGCACAATTAGATCAATCTCTACCCCTGCTTGGGAGGCTTCGTATAACCGATCGATGATTTCTGGATCAACAAGGGCGTTCATTTTAGCGATGATTTTCCCCTTCGTGCCGTACTCTTTTTCTCTGTCAATCATTTGTAAGAAGCGTTTACGCATGGTGACAGGAGCAACTAAAATACGGCGATATTCTTTTTGCCGGGAATAACCAGTCAAATAGTTAAACAAATCCGTCAAATCCGCTCCTAGTTCTTCATTGCAAGTCAGAATACCCAAATCACTGTAAAACCTAGCGGTGCGGGGGTTATAGTTGCCAGTTCCAATATGACAATAGCGCACGATCTGTCCTTCTTCCTGTCTGACGACTAAAGCTGTCTTTGTATGGGTCTTGAGATACTTAATGCCATAGACTACATGAACGCCAGTGTCTTCTAACTTCTTCGCCCAAGCGATGTTATTCGCTTCATCAAAACGAGCTTTTAGCTCTACTAAAACTGCCACCTGTTTACCATTTTCCGCCGCTCTAATTAAAGCATGAACGATCGGCGAATCCCCGGAAGTACGATAGAGAGTTTGTTTGATCGCTAAAACCTGGGGGTCATCGGCAGCTTCCTCGATCAACCGCTGCACAGTTGTCGTAAAAGACTGATAGGGATGATGGACTAATAAATCCCCCGATCGGATCACATCAAAAATACTGACATCTTTTTCTTTGAGGCGGGGATGACTACTACTGCGCCAGGGCTTATCTTTGAGATGGGGCAAAGGCAAGCTCGTTAAAGCCATCAAACTGCCCAGCCCCACCAGACCGTTAATATCGTAGATGTCTTCTGCCGCTAAACCTAATTGATTTTGCAACCGATCGCGGGTGGCAGCAGAAACCCGATCGGAAATTTCTAAACGAATGACAGGACCAAACTTTTGTTTTCGTAGTTCTTCTTTCAAAGCCGAAATCAGATCATCCGCTTCATCTTCTTGAATTTCTAATTCGGCATCGCGGGTGATGCGGAAAGGATGGTATTCCAAAATTTCCATGCCAGGGAAGAGGGTGTGCAGTTGGGCACCAATAATCTCCTCTAGGGGGATAAAGGCATAGGTGTTAGGCTCAGGATGGGGGATAGGCACAAAACGAGGTAAAATGCTTGGTACTTTCACCCTGGCAGAAAAACGATTCCCGTTTTCATCGGCAATTTCTACGGCTAAATTCAAACTTAAGTTAGATATGTAGGGAAACGGGTGCCCCGGATCACTAGGATCGATGGCTAGGGGAGTGAGGACGGGGAAAATCTGCTTCTCGTAGTAAGTGGCAAGGGCAGTTTGATTAGCTCGACTGAGGCTTTGATAGTTACAAATAAAAATACCTTCTGCTTCTAGGGCAGGACGGAGAGTTTGTTCAAAAAAGTTTTGTTGTTTTTGTACTAGGGGGAAAAGGGCTTCCCGCATCAGTTTCATCTGTTGCGGAGGAGTGAGACCATCATCTGTCAGTTGCTCTAGGGGTTGAACAACCGCCCTTCTGACGTTTGCTACCCGCACCATAAAAAATTCATCAAGGTTGCTGCTAAAAATCGCAACAAACTTCACCCGCTCTAGGAGAGGAGTACGGGCATCTATCCCCTCCGACAGCACCCGATCGTTGAAGGCAATCCAACTCAGTTCCCGATTAAAATAACGCTGTGCCATTGCTTGCTCCCCAGCAAAATTCTCGCTCTAATCATAATAGAGAACTAGACAATTGCCTATGCTCTTTCTTCCCCAGGGGAGGAGCATTTTCTATAGTGTCATTTTTTGCACCATGCTTAAAATGGCAAGGGAACAGGAAAAAATGAATTTCCTTTCTCCTCCTTTAGCAGAAGGCATGTATCATTGGCGCTTTTGTATTAGACCTAACAAAAAGCACTACAATAACAAGACCTCAAGAACTTAAC
>PHFO01000173.1 GCA_002861535.1 Cyanobacteria bacterium M5B4
AGGAGTATGGGTTTCATCTTGCAGAAGAGTTCTACTGGTGGAATCCTTCTAAGTTGCCAACCCCCGCAGAATGGGTAACGGTACGTCGTATCCGTGTTAAAGATGCAGTAAATACGATTTGGTGGCTTTCTAAAACACCTTGGCCGAAGGCAAGCAATACTCGTGTTTTGCAACCCTATAGTGAGAGTATGCTTCAGCTTTTTGAGAAAGGTTATCAAGCAAAACGACGACCATCAGGACACGACATCAGCGAGAAGTTCTCTACTAATAACGGTGCAGCCATCCCTCCCAATTTGATTGCTGTTCCAAATACTGAGAGTAACAGCTACTATATCCGCTATTGTCAGGAAAATCTCCTTCCTATTCATCCTGCACGTTATCCGTCTACTCTGCCTGAGTATTTTATACGAATGTTAACTGACGAAGGAGATTTGATCATAGACCCATTCAGTGGTAGTTGCGTCACTGGTGAGGTCTGTGAACGGCTCAATCGTACTTGGATATGTATAGAATTGCAGGAAGAATATCTAAAAGGGGCAGTTGGTCGTTTTTTGCAACAGTCATCCGATAGTTCTACAACCAAGACGACAGACACAAAAAACTACTACCGCCTTCCGCGCCCCAGTATTTTGTGGAATGGAAGTGTAGATGAAAGACTGCCAGAAGATGGTGGCAGACAACGCAAAAAGAAGCTTTAAGGTTACTCGCAACGCTAGCGGTAGATACCCGCACTGCTTGGTGAGAGCAGCGGCGTGCCCCCGATGCGAGTACAGATCGCCAGCAGCAATGATTTAGTGGCGCGGCGGTCAGTTCGACAAGGCAGGCATAATAGGCGGTGATCGCGGTATAGTAAGGTTTCGTGCGTAGGCGGGTTGTGCTCATTGGGTCGGCTCCATCGCAACGCGGAGGGCTGATCGTTACAACAAGTATAGCATAGGGGTGGATGCTGGGAAGCAAGGTGTCAGATTTCAGGTGTCAAGGGCAGGGGTCAGGAGGCACAGGGGGCAAGCATCCAGCCAGTTGCCAAGCACCCCGACAACGGCTACAATGGGTCTAGGCATGGTATCGAGAAAGGAGACCCATCGCGCATGGCTGAACCTGCGATTGTACACGAGGTAGATCGCGCCCTGAACGAAGCCCTCAATTGATTTGTTGCGCGATGAACGGGATGTGCAGTAGAGATAATGGATATTGGGCCATGTTCCAAAATAAGAGGCATAACTGTGGAACGCAAATTCGCATCACTACCATTTGCATCTGAGTTTTCCCCCTCACAAATTGATCTTCCTAAACTGTTAGAAATGGCCGAAACGTGGCGTGGTGATGAAGAAGGATTTATTATAGCTGTTCAAAATGAGTTTTTTAATAAACACCTGACAAATGAACAAAATAAACGTACTCTTGCAAAAAACGTTCGTTGGGGTATGATTGCTTATGGAATTCTAGACCGTGATACACACCTAACAGAATTTGGGCAAAACCTTTCCTCGATAAAGAATGATGAAAGTCTCCTGTATAAAACACTCGCACGACATATCTTGTTAGATCTTCATGGTATGAGTATGATACAATGTATACGAGATATGATCGCTGAAGGAAAGAAAGTAACACTAACGAGCTTACGTCGTGCAATGATTGATCGTGGAATTTTTTACCCTCAAGGTAGTACACATGCTAGCAAAATGCGTCTCTGGTTAGAGAAATCAGGAGTTTTTACAAAGCCGTGGGATGTTGATGAACAGCGACTCCGCGAGGTTTTGGGTCTAGGAAGCGATGATTTCGATGCACTCTCTAATCTTACACCACTTCAACGAGCATTCCTTCGGTCGCTCGTCAATACTGGAATAACTGATTTGCAACCTACTAGTGGTATTGTCCGTCTAGCTGAAGCTGTATATGGTGTAAGATTTCCAGAAAAGAGTCTCCCCAGCCAAGTATTAAATGCTCTAGAGCGATCTGGTTTCATCACTATGGCGAAGAGTACAAGTGGTCGTGGAGCGAAGCCATTTCTCGTTGCACCAACTAAAAAACTTACAACGGAGATTATTGAACCATTAATGGCTCAACTAGAGCAGCAAATTGATCCTAAGTTACGCCGTTTAATCAGAAAATCCTTACAAGAAATTCTTGTTGAGATAAATGAATCCGATAGCCATATTCGGGGGCTTGCTCTCGAAGCTCTAGCCTTCAAATTAATGCGACTTTTAGATATGCAGTACGTCACTACCCGCCTCCGCAGTAGTGCTACGGGTGGTGCTGAGGTAGATTTGATTTTTGAATCAACTAGATTGATCTTTTCACGATGGCAAATCCAGTGCAAAAATACTCGATCTATTTCCCTCGACGATGTTGCAAAAGAAGTTGGACTGACTCATATGTTAAGAAGTAATGCTATTATCATGGTAAGTACAGGAAGTATTGGGAATTCAGCCCGTCACTATGCAAATATGGTTATGTCGAATTCAAATCTTGCGATTGTAATGCTTGATCGCTCAGATATAAAAAAGATAGCAGATCGTCCTGACAGCATTATTGATGCGTTTGAACGCGAAGCACAGCATGCTATGATGTTGAAGGAACTAAAATCCGATGACTGATACGCCTAAATACAGAACGTTTTTTCGTACTTGTCATGGTTCAATCATACTAGGTGACTCCATAGATGTCTTACGTGACCAACCAAGTGCATCGGTAGACTTGATCGTGACCAGTCCTCCTTTTGGATTGGTACGAAAAAAGAATATGGTAATGTTGATGCTGATCAATACTGCGATTGGTTTCGACCTTTTGCAGAACAAATATACAGATTGTTAAAAAACACGGGTAGTCTTGTTATTGATATTGGTGGTACTTGGAATCGAGGACTCCCCACAAGACACCTCTACCATTTCAAACTCTTGATAATGCTTTGTG
>PHFO01000174.1 GCA_002861535.1 Cyanobacteria bacterium M5B4
GATCAACCGATCGTTTCTCTGTTATTAGGAAAACTAGAATTGACCGCCGCACAGTTGCTAAAAGGAGGGGGAAAATGATCACGAACGCTGTTGCTAATATCCGTACTCTTAGCTTGGTTGTTTTTGGGGAAGAATTAGCAGACCTAATCCAAGCAGTAAAACGATCGTTAGTCACTTCAGAGATATTTGCCCCTAGTTTGGGCGCAGAAGTTGTTAGTTCCAGTCAGGGTAAAAAGGATCATTGCTACAGAAAGACCGAGCATTGTACTCGACAGATAATGGAATATTGGACTGTTAATCTAGGTTTAGCTAAAGTGACAGTTCTTACATGGCTTCATAATTTATATCAGGAGAGTGTATTTGTGAATAATGACTTGAATGTTTCTCACTTCTTGCGTGCCTTAGAACTAAGGTCATCCCAACTATCTTCAGGAGGAAGAATATGACAACGATCGTTGTTCTTTAACATTCTTTCACCTTTCAATCAGTTTTCATTCATTCTCAGAGGAAATAATAATGCAACCCAAACTACCTAACTACATCAATCACATTGTTGGTAAGAAAGACCTCCGTAACCTGATCGCCAAAGCCTTTACGGAATTTGGTACTTCCCGATCGGCGGAAATGGCAGACCAACTTAAAAATCTGGGCTTTCGTTATGCTACTCAGTCCGGTATTTCCATCAGTGTGGATGACCTAGAAGTGCCTGCGATCAAACGAGAATTACTGGCAGATGCAGAGGCGCAAATTGAAGAAACAAAACAACGTTATGCCAGGGGAGAAATCACGGAAGTAGAACGCTTTCAAAAGGTGATTGACACTTGGAACATCACTAACGAAGAACTGAAAAACCAAGTGATGAAGAACTTCAAAACCAATAACCCCCTCAACTCTGTCTACATGATGTCTACTTCGGGAGCGCGGGGTAATGTCTCCCAAGTGCGCCAGCTAGTGGGAATGCGGGGCTTGATGGCAAATCCTAGCGGTGAAATTATTGACTTGCCAATTAAGACCAACTTCCGCGAAGGTCTGACCGTAACTGAATATATCATCTCTTCTTATGGTGCTCGTAAGGGTCTTGTCGATACGGCACTGCGAACGGCAGACTCTGGTTATTTGACAAGAAGGTTAGTTGACGTTTCTCAGGATGTAATCATTCGTGAAGTAGACTGCGGCACGATCAGGGGTATTCCTCTAAGGGCAATGAGGGACGGCGATCGCGTAATTGTGAAACTCTCCGATCGGTTGTTTGGTCGGGTGCTAGCCAGAGATGTCCTCGATCCGACTGAACCGGAACAGGAGATTAGCCTGCCCATTGCAGCCGAACAAGAGCGTCAATGGGCAATCCCCGCAAGGTTGATCGATCGGGAAGTAGCAGTCACCATCTTTAATTTGGAAGATGAAATTGAAGAACTCCGAGTTGATCAAAACACTGGTAGTCAGACCAGGGAACAATTCTGGGTTTTAACGGTAGATAGTTCTATTAAATTAAAAGAAGCCTTTGATACTGTACCGGCAAGGAAGATTTTAGCAGGAGCTAACCGCAACAAAGATATTAACGATGAACTCTCTAAACTGATCGAAAAGAAAGGTGTAGAAGAAGTAATTGTCCGATCGGCTTTGACCTGTGATTCTACCCGATCGGTCTGCCAGCTTTGCTACGGCTGGAGTCTAGCTCACAATCATCTAGTGGATGTCGGGGAGGCAGTCGGTATCATTGCCGCCCAATCGATCGGGGAACCAGGCACCCAACTTACGATGCGTACATTCCACACTGGAGGGGTAGTAACAGGGGAAGTAGCACAACAAAAACGGGCTGCTTTTGACGGGGTGGTTAAACTGCCGAAAAAACTGAAACTACGTCCTACCCGTACTCGCCACGGCGATGATGCCCTGATTGTGGAAGACAAGGGAGAAACAGAAGTTATTTTATCCAATAAAAATCAAGAAGATCGTTTTATTGTCGTGCAGGGTTCTTTATTGTTTGTTAAAGACGGCGATAAAGTGAAGAAAGACGCTCTGATCGCAGAAATCCCCGCCGGTGGTAGGGCAACCCGCAAGACAGTAGAAAAAGCTACTAAAGACCTGAATACAGACTTGGCAGGAGAGGTATTATTCGATCGTTTGATCCCGGAAGAGAAAAAAGACAGACAGGGCAATACCAGTTATGTGGCAGCCCAGGGTGGTCTGTTGTGGGTGTTGGCAGGGGAAGTGTATAACTTGCCCCCCGGAGCAGAACCAGTGGTGAAAAACGACGATCGAGTAGATGTCAACAGTGTTTTAACTGTGACCAAGTTTATCTCGGAACATGGGGGCACTGTCCGTCTCAATCCATCGATCCATCGTAACGTTTTAGAAGTAGAAGTGATTACAGCCTCTGTCGTTTTAGACCAAGCCAGAATTCAAGAAGAACACTTCCAAGGACAGCGCCACTATACCCTAGAGACGGGCAATGGACAGCGCTTTTCCCTCATGGCAACCCCCGGGACAAAGGTGTCTAACAATCAGGTGATTGCCGAACTGATCGATGATACTTACAAAACCCAGAGCGGCGGTATTATCAAATACTCTGGCATCGAGATCGCGCGGCGCGGGCGTACCCTCAAACAGGGCTTTGAAGTGGTAAAAGGGGGCACCATCCTCTGGATTCCTGAAGAAGCCCAGGACATCAATAAAGATATTTCCTTGTTGATGGTGGAAGATGGTCAGTATGTAGAAGCAGGGACAGAAGTTGTTAAAGATATGTTCTGTCAAAGTAGCGGTATGGTGGAAGTCAAACAACGGGATGACATTCTTAGAGAGTTGGTGATCAAGCCCGGAGACTTGTATATTGTCGATGACCCCCAACTGGCGGAGCAGAAACATGAGACCCTGGCTTACCCTGGGATGGAGGTGATACCTGGGGTGGTTGCCCAGGACCTCCGCTATGTGGAGTTTGTGGAAACAGCAGAAGGTCCGGGGCTGTTGTTACGCCCTGTGCAAGAATACCCGGTTCCTGATACCCCCGATGTGCCCAGCCAGGAGTCTGCTCAGCAGTCCGGGCACTCGATCGGTCTGAAGGCGGTGCAGCGTATTTCCTATCGGGATGGGGAGCGGATCAAATCTACCGAGGGGCTGGAACTATTGCGCACCCAGTTGATTTTGGAAATCGATAGCAATGCTCCCCAACTGGGGGCTGATATTGAATTTGATGATACGGACCCCGACAATCTGCGGCTGCGTTTGGTGATCTTGGAGTCCCTGGCGATTCGGCAGGAAGACAGCAACGATGACACTATGGAAAATACAATCAAAACCCGTTTGCTAGTTAAAGATGGGGATCATATCGAACCCAAGGCAGTAGTCGCCCGATCGGAAATTCTGGCGCGGCAAAAGGGCACCGTGCGGGGCATTAAGCGGGAAGGGGAAGTAGTCCGCCGCCTGCTGATTATGCCCGATAACGCCAGTGTGGTGATCAATTGCCAGTCCCCCCAAGTGCAAGTGGGCGATTTAGTCCGTTCTGGTGATCCTATTGCTCCACGGGTGGTTTCCCCTGAATCAGGGCAGATAATTGCCGTAGAACCGATCGGGTGATACTACGAAAAGGTAGACCCTATCTGGTTTCCCCTGGGGCAGTATTGCAAGTACAGCACTCCGACCTGGTACAACGGGGAGATAACTTGGCACTGCTGGTATTTGAACGGGCGAAGACTGGGGACATTATCCAGGGTTTGCCCCGCATTGAGGAGTTATTAGAGGGAAGGAAGCCCAAGGAGATGGCGATTCTAGCCCAGCGGGCA
>PHFO01000175.1 GCA_002861535.1 Cyanobacteria bacterium M5B4
AGGGGTTCCTATGTCAGTCTCAGAACGACTTAGAACTTACTGACCCATGATTTAACTCTAATAATTTATAGCCATAGTTGTTATTTAACCACTGCCGATCGTGGGTGGTAACAACGATCGTAGCTCCTGACTGGTGTAATTTGTGGAAGATTTGCATGATTTGCCAGGTATTTTCGGGGTCAAGATTACCGGTGGGTTCATCTGCCAAAATTAGCGGAGGACTATGAACGATCGCTCTGGCAATTCCTACCCGTTGTTGTTCTCCCCCCGACAGTTGGTTGGGATAGCACTGCCCCCGATCGGGGAGGTCTACCGTTTTAAGGGCAACACTGGTACGTTTTTTTAGTTCCAGGGGACTATAGCCCTGACACTGGAGCACCAGGGCAACATTCTCAAATACATTCCTGGTGGGGATTAGTTTGTAATCTTGAAATACAACGCCTAGCTGTCTTCTTAATTTGGTTAAATTTGGGGGTATAACTTTTATTCCCTGCACCACAACCCCGCCCCTAGTGGGAAACTCTGCCCCATAGAGTAATTTTAATAAAGTGGATTTACCAGAGCCAGAATGCCCCGTAATTAGCCAAAATTCTCCTTTTTCGATCGTGAGGGAGAGATTTTTTAACCCGATCGTACCGTTGGCATAGATTTTTTCTACCCGATCGAAGACTACGATTCCCACAAAACCTGCCACACAAATTGGGGTAAGACTAGCATCCGGCGCCAGCGCCAAGGTTCTTGCATGAGACGGAAAAGCCATTCTAAATGTATTTTGCCCATCCATTGGGGCGCTCGTTGTTTGACCCCTGCCCACACGTCAAAGCTGCCCCCTACACCCATCCAAATGGCATCAGGACAGACCGATCGGTGCTGAGCAATCCACAATTCTTGCTTGGGTACACCCAGGGCGACAAAAATAAAACGGGGTTTAGATGCACTAATTTTAGTTAGGATTTGTTGCTCTGTTATTTCATCAAAATAACCATTCTCTGCCCCTACGATCGGCAGATTTGGTAATTGTTTTTGCCAATGGTCTACCATCCTGGTTAATACTTCTGGACTAGCCCCAACAAAAAACACTGGCAAAGACTCCTGCTGAGCTAAATTTAACATTTCAGCTGCCAATTCAATCCCTGGACACCGATGGATTTTATGCCCCCGATAGCCACCGTAGAGCACTACTCCTGCGCCGTCAGGTACTACTAAATCCGCCTTAGTAATTATAGAAGCTAAATCTTGATTTTTCCTTGCCAGCATCACCATCTCGGTATTAAGGGTAACAATATGCCCCCCCGCCATATGTTTGACTTGTTCTAAGTAATTTTCTGCCAAATGCACAGGAATTCCTAAAACGGATATAACGGATTTATTCATAGACATGGTCAATACGGCGGGCTAATTCTACATCCAAGTTGCTAATACCTGCCACATCGTACACATTCGACGATTCTGGGTGATGCTGTAAATTTTCTGCTATGAGGGCAACCTTGGTCATGAAACCAAAAGCCGCAACAAAGTCCTGAAATTGATAGGTTTTAGCTAGTTTACCATTATGCAGTTGCCAGCCCTTTAGTTCGGTATTAGATAGCTTTTGGGGCGCACTACTGACTTGTCCCGCCCTGAGACCCAGGGCAAAAAGAACACCGATCGGCAGTAAGACTAATTTCATGGTCAAGATTAAGTTCTGATCATATTTTGCATCTTGTTAAGACTCACGCACAGTAAAAATTCCTCTCAGAACTTTTTCCCACAGGGGAGGAGAATTTCTTCTTCTAATTTGGGTGACAACTATCAAGAGATGAGATGATACAACTTTTACCTTAAAAACTTGGTACAGCCCCAAAATGATGCACAAGGGATAGCTCCCCTCGCCCGTTTTGGGAGAGGGGCTGGGGGTGAGGGCGTAACTAACAATTTAGGAAAAAGCTGTATGTAGCCAGCTCAGGGACTTCCTAGATAGAGTAAACCCCAAAAATTAACAAAACTTTACAATTATCGCCCGACTATGGATTTGCAGAAATTTAAGGGTCATATGCCCCCATAGCCGTTAAAATACCCAAAGGCAATAACACAATTTTCTATGGATTTGACAACGATCGCAACTTCCCTCAATACTTCCACCATTCTGCCGGAATTGATAGTAATTTTGACCCTAGTGGTGGTGCTCATCGCCGACCTAGTTTCCAGGCGGTCTACAAAGTCCCTGACTGCTCTTTCTGTCGTGGGTTTAGCAGGATCAGTAGTTGCAGTGGGCTGGCAGTGGCTCCATACCTCCAATACGTTGGCTTTTTTGGGAGCTTTGACAGCGATCGGTTGAGTCTAGTTTTTCGGGGCATTATTGCTCTCTCTGCCCTGCTTACAGCCTTAATTTCGGAGCGCTATCTCCTCCAGTCTGGGGTGGTGTTGGCAGAATATTTAGTTATTTTACTCACTGCGACTCTAGGGGGGATGTTCCTGGCGGGGGCGAACGACATGGTGATGATTTTCGTTGCCCTAGAAACCTTGAGTATTGCTTCCTACTTGCTTTCGGGCTATACCAAGCGCGACCCCCGATCGAATGAAGCTGCCCTCAAATATCTCTTGATTGGGGCTTCTAGTTCTGCCATCTTTTTATACGGCATGTCCTTACTCTACGGCTTGTCCCAGGGGGAAACCAACCTAATTAAAATTGCGAGTGCTCTCCATAGACCAGAGTTAGCGATCGTGTTAGCGATGGTATTTGTGGTAGCAGGAATTGCCTTTAAGTTGTCTGCTGTTCCTTTCCATCAATGGACTCCTGATGTTTACGAAGGTTCGCCTACGCCGGTGGTAGCATTTTTATCGATCGGTTCCAAGGTGGCAGGTTTTGCTCTGGCAGTGAGATTTTTTGTGACGGTTTTCCCCTCCATCGATGCCCAGTGGCATTATGTTTTTGTGGTATTGACGGTTTTAAGTATGGTATTGGGCAATGTAGTTGCGATCGCCCAAACCAGCATGAAACGGATGTTAGCCTACTCTTCGATCGGTCAAGCGGGGTTTGTGATGTTAGCAATGATCGTTAACACCGAAGCCGGTTACTCTAGTATGCTTTTCTATCTGTTTGTCTACCTGTTTATGAACATGGGAGCTTTTGCCTGTGTGATTCTCTTTGCCCTGCAGACTGGAACAGACCAAATTAGTGCCTATAGCGGGCTTTATCAAAAAGACCCCCTTCTTACTTTGTGTTTAAGTATTTGTCTTTTGTCTTTAGGAGGAATTCCTCCTCTGGCAGGCTTTTTCGGCAAAATTTATATCTTTTGGGCAGCTTGGCAGACGGGAGCCTATGGCTTAGTCATTCTCGGTTTGGTAATGAGTGTAGTCTCCATCTACTACTACATCCGTGTGGTTAAGCAGATGGTCGTGAAAGAACCCCAAGAAATGTCTGATGTCGTTTTGACTTATCCGCCAATTAACTGGCAGGAAGTAGGTATGAGACCGATCCAAGTAGCGATCGTTTCAACCTTAATTGTAACTACGATCGCTGGGGTCGCAGCTAACCCTCTGTTTAACATTGTCAATCAGTCCGTGACAGATACCAAGTTTTTAGTGAGAGTTAATTTGTAAGAAAGATAAAAACTATGGGGAGGACAGCTTACTCCCCTTTTCATACTTCAGGATCAATTCCCAACGATCGGAGTTTGGCAGCTAATTTTTCCTTTTGTTGACGTTCTGACTCGGCGCGCTGGCGCTCCAGTTCTG
>PHFO01000176.1 GCA_002861535.1 Cyanobacteria bacterium M5B4
GCCCTCTCCCCAAAAGGGAGAGGGACTAGAAAAAATTGATCTACTTCCCTTCTCCCGTCCCTGAGCTTGTCGAAGGGGGAAAAGGGATTAAGGGAATTTTTCTAAGTCCCGATAAATCGGGGGTCTTCTGACAACATCAAGATAAAACAGCAAATCATTTTGTAGTGGATAACCTAGAATTGGCTTACATATTTAGTGTGATTTTGGGTAATCATGGAAACAATAGCCCTAGACATTGCTTTTTCTGAAACCCTCACCCTAGCCCTCTCCCAAAAGGGAGAGGGACTAGAAAAAATTGATCTACTTCCCTTCTCCTGTAAGTCCTTTTAGTGGTGTAAAAGCTCTTATCTAAGAAAAAATAAAGATACATGATCAAAGGCAGCTAGAAATAACTGCTGCCACCGATCGGGATAAACTATCGTAGTCATAACCCCCTTCTAAGCCGAATAAAATTTTAGGAGTGACTTCTAAACATTGTTTTGTGAGTGCGCCGTAGTCATCCGGTAAAAAACAAAGCCCACCAATAGGATCATCTCGATTGGCATCAAATCCAGCGCTGACAATCAACAAATCTGGCTGAAATTCTCTTAATAAAGGAATAATTTCTTCAGAAAATAAAACTAGAAATGCTTCTCCCGTTGTACCCGCTGGCAAGGGAAAGTTGAATATATTGTTATAGTTTCCTTTTTCTGTGATAAAACCAGAGCCAGGATAGAAAAATGACTGATGACTAGAAATAAAACGAATGCGTCTTTCATCCCAAACGATCTCTTGGGTTCCATTGCCATGATGTACATCCCAGTCTAGGATTGTCACCCGATCGACAAACTGAAGAGCATATTTAGCAGCAATAGCCGCATTAGAAAAAAGACAAAAACCCATTCCTGTTTTCGGTCTAGCGTGATGACCAGGAGGACGACTTAAACAAAAGACCGGCTGATGAGTAGATAAAACTCGATCGATGCCATCTAACCAAGCGGCAACAGCAAGACAAGCAACTCTGTAACTGGCACAGGAAATAGGTGTGTCTTGGTCTAAATAACCACCGCCGTTAATAGCAACTTGTTCAACAGTTTTAACATATTCTGGGAGATGAACTTGTTGAATGAAAGATAAAACCTCCCGATCGGTAGGTTCGATCCACTGTAGTTGGTCTGCCCAGGGCAGGGAAAGTAAGTATTCACGAATTGCAGTTAGTCTGCCAGCATTTTCGGGATGGAACCGACCAGTTTGATGCTCTAAAAAACGATCGCTATAAATTATAGAAAACATATTTTACCTGGCTTTCTTTAATTATCAGTATAGTAGCATATAGTCAAAGCCAGATAATTTTAATGTTGTTAATTGGCTTAATAGATGTTGAGAAGGGCGAAAGATAAAAATCGGATGAGAATCTAACTGCTTTCCTAAGCTATCTATTGTCTTTGTTAAAGGATAGTCGGCAGACAATAATAACAAACTGACATCGTCATTAAATCGGGGACTCATAGCAATCAAATCCCCTGTGTTGGTAAAATCATTACCTAGATCACTGATCACGATCGGTTCTTTCTGTTGATTTACTATTTTTATATGACTAGCATTATTGTAACTGAGGTCTTTGTTCCACCAAGTATCTGCCTGGGAGCTAACAACAACGGAAGAAATACTACCGATAAATACAAGAGCAGTTATAGTCAAACCGATCGTTTTTCTGGTTGTGATTAGCTTGCTAAGCAGATGAGCCACAACAATTTGCACAAAAGGGAAACAAGAAATAAGATAACGAGTGACCGCCGATCGTTTGCCGCCTAAGACCAAGTCTGCGCTAACAAGAATAAGAAAAGGGATAAAGGCTGAAAAGAAGACAAAAAAAGAAGTCTTTTGAGGTGTATTCTTAAACAAATAAAAGACACTGCCAATAATGACAAGCAAAAATGGTAGACGAAGCAGATAAGTAAAGATATTGTTAAAACCCACATCTAAATCGAAAAATAAAGATGTAAAACTCAGAGTCCATAATTTAGCTAAATAGTCAAATCCAACATCGATCGTTGCCCAGTTCGTAGTGCTTGTAACCCTAGTTAAATTCGACAGCATAACAACTATCCAAGGAGAATAGGGAATCAAAGCAATACTAGAAAAGATAAGAAAACTTAATAATTTCTTTTGCTCTAATAGAATAACAAACAAACCAAAAGCAATTAAATTTAAGGCAAAAAAAGGATGGATATAAAGAGAAAAAGCAACAGACAAACTAAAGTAAATCCAATTAAATAATCGTGATAGTCTTAATGCTTTAATGAGAAAATAAGCACTAGCAATAATTCCTAAAGTTAGGCTGCTATATTGCCTGACAGTCTGAGCAAATAAAATATCTACAGGAGAAAGTGCTAGCAATGCCACTGCTATTAAGCTCATAAAACTAGCTTGTGTTGATGTTTCAGTATTAGTCCAACTCCTGAAAGTTTCTAGGGTTAGATAGTAAATTAGAGGCAGAGAAATTAAGCTAATCAATGCAGGTAAAAATCGTAGCGAAAACGTGGAGTTGCCAAATAACTGCATCCAAAATCTGTTAATAACAAAGTATAAGGGAGGATGCTGGGGGTCTTCTGTTACTAACGATCGAATCGTATCGCCTATTGAACTTTTTGGTTTAATGTCTAAATATTTTAGTAACTCGCGGGATGGAATTAGTTGATTCGTAAATAGCTCCCGATCGATTTCATCTCTAGTAAACCCTGCGGATCGGAAGATTGTATACACTTCATCGTGCCAGTAAATTTTGCGATCGAGATTGTAGAACCTAAAAAATATCCCTAAAATAATGATGATAATTAAAATAAATCTGATAGCTCTGTTATCCATGATTAGGTAGCATCACAATAAAACTCGTTCCCTCTCCTACCTTACTTTCTACTTTAATTTTGCCCCGATGTTGCTCTACAATTGCCCTTACGATCGCCAATCCTAAACCCGATCCATTGCTATCTTGGTCACGATAATAACGATCGAAAATATGGGTAGTATCGGTCATTCCCCTACCAGTATCCTTTACTATAATTTGAGTATAATTTGTTGCAGGTAATATGGCAATTTCTATTTTGCCAAAGCTAGGAGTAAAATAAATACCATTGGCAATTAAATTAGTAAATAAGCGAAATAACTGATCGGGATTGCCCATAATTTCTACTGGTTCTGTCATGCCATGCACCTGAAAATCGATCGATTTTGTCATGGCAATTAACTGCTGCTCCTCCAGCACTTCTTTAATAATTTCTACTAGGTTACAAGTTTGATGCTTTTCTGACAGAATACTCCGTTCAGTTCTAGCTAAAAACAATAAATCTTCTAACAATTTTCCCATCCTCTGAGTCAGTCTTTCAATTACTTCTAAATAGGGTTTAGGTTCAGACTGCAATAGTGCTACTTGGGTATTAGTTTGAATTACTGCCAAGGGATTTCTTAATTCATGGGAGACATCGGCAGTAAACTGTTTTAATTGCTGATAGGATGCCCTAATAGGTTCCATAGCAATTCCTGATAACCACCAGCCACAAATTCCTACTAGGGTCACAATGATGACTACACCTAAAAATAGTTCTAAGGATAATTCTTGTACAGGCTGAGTTACTTCAAACC
>PHFO01000177.1 GCA_002861535.1 Cyanobacteria bacterium M5B4
CGAGTTCGAAGGCGAACAGGTCATCGTTCAGTTCGCTGGCAATCACGCTGTAGCCATTGGGGCGGGTGGTGCTGCCGCCGGGGTTGCGCAGCGTCAGGGCATATGGGCCTGCCGCAAGCGTCTCGGGCACTTCCAGTTGGAGCAGGTTGCTGCTGATGCGGGTAACGGTGACGGCTTGAGTGCCGAGTTGGGCTTGCACGCCCTCAGCAAAGCCGGTGCCAAAGACGGTAATCCGGTTGAATACGCCCTGTGGGCCTTCGGGTGGCAGGTATCAGGTGTCAGGTTTCAGGGAACGCGAACCACGAAGAACGCGAAGGGCACGAAGAACGCGAAGGGGGATGGTGGGTAGGTGGCGGGTGTCAGGTGGCGGGTGTTAGGGTGGGCGTGGGCGGCTAAGCGGTAGCCTGCGCCGCTGGCCACTGTGGTCAAGCTCGTTGCCGCGCCTGTGCCTGCATCAGTCGAGGCAAACAGAGCCACTGCGCCACGCTGAATGCGATCAGCCGTGCCTTGAATGGCTCCGACAAACTCGTAGCGACCATTGTTGCAGCCATTGGGCAGGATGCTGAAGGTAGATGGCTGGGGAGGAATGGCTGGGTTACCAGCCGCACGGTCATCACAGGTGACAAAGGTTGGGTCATACGTAATGACAAACCGTACCCCGCTGGCACCATCAATTGTCATCCTTGTATCGCGTGACAGTTGTAAATAGCCTTGCTTTGCTCGTATAGTGGTGCGTTCACCTTCTGTATTTTGGGCGCGGTTTTTTAGCATACGGTTTTCTCCCCACTGCTGAGGTATGGGTTGACATTGCGATAAATCCAGCTGCTGCGGCAAGGGCCAGTCCAAGCAATACGGCGTAATAGCCTATAGTTAGCGAAATTCCTGCTAGTGATGCTACCACTCCAACTTGGCTAGGCTCTAAACCCAAAACTCTAAGCCGTCCAGCATTGAGCAGCAATCCAACAACGGTGATTGCTGCAATGACGATTTTCGCTAGCCCAATTTGCTGGGATGTAACTGAGGGCAAGTTACTCATTGAAACTGCTACGCTAGCAACTGATAAGCCTGCAACGATAAGCGGCATGTAGAGTATGATTCGTAGCATATCCTGTATGGTACTTAGAGAGGTAAGTCCCCATCCAGTGAGGGATAGCTGTTCCAATCCTGTTGTAACGCCGAATATCTCGGCGATAGCAATGGGCAGGAGCGCGAGGACTGTCATTGAGTTCTCTGGTAGATAGATCCAATCAAGCACGAACATGCTCAGCAGAATGCACGCAATGGACAGCATGTTGATGATTATGTCAACTGAAAATCGCATAGTTGTTACCGCCTTCTTTTCGGGGTGTTCACAATAGTGATAACCCACGCTATGCCAATACTACAGATGGGTGCAGAGATTGCCGTAATCACTGCGCCCGTGAATCCGAGCTGCCAGATGCTAATCGCACCGATCAGAACCCATGCGGCATAGACACACAGCCCAGCAAAACAACCCTCTGTGGCAATAGGACCACCCCGCCTGTGCTTGTCCTGAAGCAGCATTTGATAAAGTGGACGCAGAGCGATTCGGATTGCAATCATTGCCACGAGTGCGAAGAGCCACGTCCCCCACCACTGCCAGCTTAAGAAGCCCTGCTGCACAAGCCACGCGACAACTGTGATGACGGCAAAGATGACGAAGGGTGAGGTTAACCACGCGGTCAATCCAGCGATGTCGTCATGTCCGTAATCAATTTTTGCTTCATCGTTGTTCCTCCAAACTTACACTGTCGAGGGTAATCCCATACACGATGATGAACGGGTCGTGAGTTAGTTGACTGTCACCGTTTCTACGATGCAAATCGTAGTCATCATAGATAACGATGTTGGTGAGCTGCATTTGGCGCAGATAGTCAGGAACTACTATTGTCGCAACATCAACACGAAGTGCACTTACTCCCTCCGGTGACGGTGTGTCAGTTTCGTTAAACACTGGATCGCTATTATTGCCTGCACGGACATACATCCCTTGAGATTGATGTAACCACCCATCGCCTAAATCTCTATTTGCCCCACATGTATCTCTTGTTTCCTGACGTGCTTGACGAATGTTATCGCCAACCTTCAGCGAAAGATTACTGATTGTAAACTTGTTGCGGTTCTTATCTGTAAAGATAGGCTCAATTCGTCCAATAGATGTGCCTTTGCGTACATTGCGATAATCGTTTAAGTACGCGCAGAGATTTCGCGCTGCAATTGCGACATGGATTGCGATAAGATTCTCTTGCTGCTCCGGCGGTACTCCGAAGGTTAGCTTAATATGCCCTACGTGTTTAACTTGTGCAGTTGGATCAGTGGAAACTGCAAGTAAGTCGCTGCCAAATGCGAACTGGACTTCCCGTGAAAACGTGATGCCTACTGTAGGAATAGGTAGCGTGGTATCTATACTTTCGTTTGTTTGTGGTGGACATGAAATTTGGATGTTGGATTCTGATCTGCGGGTAATATTATTTGATGAGTTTGATCTTGAATATGTAGTGACACCAGTATTGGTAGGGTCGTCTAGACACAGGGGTGTACTTCGTAAAGAGGCACTTGAAGGCATTGTTGGGAACGGATCAGCTGAGGTACTCGGCTGCAATGGCTGTCTTTCCTCTGCGCTTGTGCCATATACGATAATGTCAGGTGGGTTTATGGGTAGTGTAAATCGCCCCGTGTGTTCAATATAAACGTTGGTTACGCGATGATCTTGAGAAACGGGGATACCAATGACATAGCTTTTTGGAGCATTAGTAACGTTTGGGTTGCTTATTAGAGCAACCGATGGAGAAGCCTCTGAGGAACTCCCTTGTACACATTCATCTCCAGCACAGTTCTCATTAGCAATATTTTCTCCAACAATAAGTGGAATCAGTTGATCATAGATTAGATCTGTAGCAGCACTTTGTGGCACTTTAAATGTAACCCGTATCCTCCCAATCTCTTTCCCCCTGATATTATTGGGGATATTTCTTGCACCGACCCAGACCCAAAGCTGCTCCACGTTATTGAGAATACGGTACGACACCGTGCTTCTGGGATCACTGCTGTCGTTTTCACTTGGGCTTGATAGAACTTGTGCGTTTGGTTCAATCGTTGGAAATATGCTTGTAATGGGAGTGCCACCCATAGATGGCATGCCTTGCCGTGTCATCCAACTCGTTGGCACTGCCTCTGTGGCTACGTTTCCCATCGTTTGTGGCTCAGTGAGTTGCACGATTGTTGGTTGAGCTAGATCGGAGAGTGGCTCTGCCGTTGGGGTCGGTGTCGTGCTTGGCTCTGCCGTTGGGGTCGGTGTCGTGCTTAGCTCTGCCGTTGGGGTCGGGGTGGGCGGTGGGAGCAGGGTTATCACAGCGAAGATGATAAGCACGACAAGCACTCCTACAATTGGTGCCATTATGGCAGGTTTTTTCAGGTTTTCCCACTTCATTGTATACTCCTCATCTTGGAAAAAACAAAAGCAGCAAGAACACAAGAACAACAAGACATGTCAATAAAATACTAACTATCGTGATGCTAGGTTCTAGCTCCTCAACCTTACTCGTCTTCTTTTCTAGTTCTTCGATGCGATCTTGTAA
>PHFO01000178.1 GCA_002861535.1 Cyanobacteria bacterium M5B4
AGCCCCGCGCCCAACCCTGCGCCACCCGTACTGCCGCGTGCGGCCCCCCGCCCGCACCACTGGCCATCACTGGCATGGCCGCCCACTTTGGGCAATATCCCTCACTGGATGCGTTCGCCGCCGCGCTCTATAGCGGCGCACAAGATTTCCGCCCTTTGCCAGAGACCCGTTGGAAAGGCTTACAACCCACCGTGCAACCACCACTGGGGGCATGGCTGGCAGGCTTCGATTTCGACTTTCGCCGCTTTCGGCTGCCGCCCCTGCCCGCCGATCAGGTCATCCCGCAACACCTCCTGCTGCTCCACGTCGCCGATGCTGCAATCCAAGACGCGGGCTTGCCCGCCGGTGGCAATGTGGCTGTGCTGGTGGCCATGAGCACCGAGATGGCATTGCATCAGTTTCGCGGGCGCGTAGACCTCGCGTGGCAGCTTGAGCAGAGCCTTGCCGCGAGTGGGTTGCACCTGAGCGATGCCGAACGCGAACGGCTCACCCAACTTGCCCGTGAAAGCCTGCACACCTACCCTCAAGTCAATCAATACACCAGCTTTATCGGCAATGTGATTGCCAGCCGCGTCGCCGCGCACCACGATTTCACCGGCCCTGCGTTCACCGTTTCAGATGAGGGTGCGAGTGTGCTGCGGGCCCTTGACCTTGCCCGCCTGTTGTTGCACAGTGACCCCACGCTCGAAGCTGTCGTTGTGGGCGCAGTGGACTTGACGGGCGGCTTGGAGCGGCTGACGGCCCTACACCAGCACGCCCCCCTGCATCGCGGCGATGAGCCACCGAGCTTCAGCTTCGCGGTCCATAGCACCGGCTGGCTGCCGGGTGAAGGTGCAGGAGCAGTGGTCGTGCGGCGGCTGGCCGACGTGCCCGATAGCCAGCGCGTGTATGCCTGCCTTGACGGACTGGCGATTGTCCAGCAGCCAACCCCGACACCGGCCGCGCTCGTTGCCGCTATCGAGCAGGCCCACGCCCAGTGTGGCACATGCCCCACCGATACGGGCTACCTCGAACTCAGTGCCACCGGCAATGCCGCCTGCGATGCCGCCGAAGCAGCCGCCATCGTGCAAGCCTACCCACGTGCGGCGACCCACATCCCAACCTGTGCGCTCGGTAGTGTCACCGCTACCATCGGCTACACGGGCGCGGCGGCGGGCATGGCCAGCCTGATCCGCACTGCGCTCGCCCTGCACGAACGTTACATCCCCGCCGTACCCAACTGGCAGGCCCCGCGTGCGCTGGCCGACTGGGGCGCAAGTGGGCTGTATGTTGCCGATAGGAGCCGCGCATGGTTTGCTCGCCGTAAGCACCTCCGCCGCGCCGCGCTGAATGTCGTGACCCCCACCGGAACCCACGCGCACATCCTGCTCAGTGAGGCTCCCCAGCCGCACTTCAGCGGGCGGATCGTGGCCCAGCTTGCCCCCGCACTCCTTGTGCTAGGCGGGGATGATCACGTGGCCATCCTTGCCCAGCTCGATCAGCTATCTGCCGCACTTGCCAATCAGGTTGACCTTGCTGCGCTCGCCCGCCAGAGCTATGCTCAGTGGAACCGGCAACGCCCGCGCTATACCCTGAGCCTTGTGGCAAGCACGCCGGATGAGCTGCGCCGCGAGATCGAGCGGGCCCACACAGGTGTCGTCGAAGCCTTTGCCAGCCCAACCGACGCATGGAAAACACCCGCCGGTAGCTACTTCACCGCCCAGCCTCAAGGCATAGATGGCAAGGTGGCGTTTGTTTATCCGGGTGCATTTAATGCCTACGTTGGCTTGGGGCAACACCTGTTCCCCATGTTCCCCGAACTGCACGAACAGTTGCACACGATGGTCAGTGATCCCGGTGCGATGCTGGGCGAACATCTGCTGTACCCGCGCAGCATGCACCGCTTGAGCAGTGCCGAACTGAAAGCCCACGAAGCCCAAATGCTCAGCGAATCGATTGCCATGCTTGAGATCGGTTCCAGCATCGGTGCAGCCTATACACACCTATTGCGGCATAGCTTCAAGGTGCAGCCGGAGATCGTGTTTGGCTACAGTCAGGGCGAAACGGCAATGTTCCAGATTCTCGGCGTGTGGCGCGATGGCGACGCATGCAGTGCCGCACTGCGAGGCTCCGATCTGTATCGGACACGCCTTGCTGGGCCCAAGCAAGCGGTGCGCGAGTTTTGGGGCCCAAGCACAGCGGGTATCAGCGATGATGATCTGTGGGCCAACTACATCCTGATGACAAGCGCAGCGGCCGTGCTGCCCCACCTTGCCGATGAGCCGCGTGTCTATCTTGCAATCATTACCGCCCCGCGTGAGGTGATGATCGCGGGCGATCCGGCGGGCTGCCAGCGCGTGATCCGCAAGGTCGGCTGCCGCTCATTGCGAACCCCCTTCGGGCAGGTGATCCACAGCCCACCGATCACGAGCGAATACGCAGAGTTTGTGCGGATCAATACCTTCCCAGTTGAGCCGCCGCCGGGCATTACCTTCTACTCAGCCGCGACATATGCCCCCCTTACGATCACCTCTGAAGCAGTGGCCCACAGTGCTGCACAGGTATTCTGCAACCAACTCGACTTCCCGCGCCTTGTGGAGCGGGTCTATGCCGATGGGGCGCGGGTATTTATTGAGCTAGGCGCGGCCCGCACCTGCTCGCGCTGGATCGAGGCGATCTTGGGCAACCGCCCACACACTGCGCTGGCTATCAACAAAAAGGGCACTGATGACCAGATCGGCATAGTGCGCCTGCTTGCCCAGCTTGCTAGTCACGGTGTTGCGCTTGACCTAGCCCCGCTTTATCATTACACGTCGGCCCCATCTGCCGTAGCGGGTGCGCTGGTGCGCCACGTGCTCACCGGCGGGGTTCCGCTAGCAACCCAGCTTGCCAATGCCGCGCCAGAGCCATTTGTGGTGCAGCGTGTACCTGTTGTCAGCCCGTCGCCCGCGCCGGAGCAAGCCTCCGTGCCGGAGCCATTTCGCGCCTACACCAACGGGCATGCCCATCCTGAAGCCCAGCCCACCAATGGCACGCGCTACACGCCCTCGCCTGCCAGCCCGCCGGATACACCACTGGCCCCACTTATGCCCACGCCCAGATCACCTATCGTCGCAACGCTTGCCCTAGAAGTTGAGGAAGAACAGCCTATGCAGCCTTTGCACTCAGAAGAAGTCGCTGTTGGGGTGGCTCCTGATTTGCGCCCCCTCATGCAGGAGTATCAGCAGACGGTGCAAGATACCGCGATGCTGGAAACCCGCGCCCACGCTGCCCTCCTCGAAGCACGGCAGCAGGCCTTCGCCCGCCTTGCAACACTGGTGCGCGGGTATCACGCCGCCGCGCAGCCCGCCACGCCGGTGCAGGTGTTGTCGCATATGCCGCCTGCGATGCCTAGCTCACCCACCTCACACCACACACCAGAGCCACCCGCCGCCGGATCGCCAACGACGCTCACGCGCAACGGCAATGCCCCCGCACTACACACACCTGTCCCATTCACGCCACGCTACAGCACGCCATCCAATGTGGTCTGGAATGAAGCTGATCTGCTCGAATTTG
>PHFO01000179.1 GCA_002861535.1 Cyanobacteria bacterium M5B4
ACTGCCATCCCATCGAGGTTGAGTAAAGGGTGGTAGGGGATTGTTTTGTTGGAAAGAAACCTGTTGCCACCGCCATTCATACTCCTTAAATCCCTGGGCGTAGTTTCCCTGCTTTAATAGGTTTATTGCTATGCCAAACCGAGCTTCTGGATTGTCTTTGACTTTTATGCTTTGTTGATAGCTAGATATACTTTCTTGGTACAGATTTAGATAGCCATAGGCACTGCCTAAATTATTCCAAGTCTCAATAGATTGGGACTCGTACTGCAACGATCGGTGTAAATAAAATAGGGCTGATTCTAAACAACGTAAATGTACTAAAGCCCCACCCAAAGCGTGGCAAATTCCACCCTCCAAAGGATAATAAGTTAGAGCTTTGTATAGATAAGGTAATGCCAATTCTGGCTTTTGTGCAACTTTAATTACACCCAATAGATGATTAGCTCTAACTAAATCTTGCTCCTGTTTAATTAAACTTTCTAAAATATCTATACTTTGAGCAAAATCACCCGATCGGTAATAACTCAATGCTAAATTAAATTCTTTAGAATCAGTTAGGGGGCTTAAAATTAGTTCTAAGGCATTTTTAATATCTTGAATTACCCCTTCCCAGTTATCACTATCGTAAGATTTTTGACGAAATAGTCGTACCGTCGGATACCAAGGAGAATCCGATCGATCGGTCAGCCAGCGCCAATCGGGAGAATAGTTAAGTAAAATCCATGTTGGTTTACCCGTAGCAGCAGCAAGATGAGCAACAGAAGTATCTATAGTAATAACTAGGTCTAGATTCTGAATTAACTTTGCTGTGTCATAGAAATTTTGACAACTACTACCTAAATCAGCAATGTTGTAATTAGCTAATAATTGCTTCTCTTCATCATTTATCTCCTTTTGTAGAGAGACAAACTGTAGATTTTTGACAGCGCAAAAAGTTAGAAATTCCCTTAGTGAACTCGATCGTCTAGTAGCACTAGGACTAGCCGATCGGGATGCCCAACAAATACCCACTAAGCCACCCCCAAAATTATTCCTACTACTAAAATCAAAGGGAACTGGCAGATAGGGAACGGAGACAGGTATACTATCAATATCTGTTTGACATAGGTAAGGTAGACTCATCAGAGAAACCCAGTAGTCAAAAGCAGGCAAAGATTTTTCTGGTAAAACTAATTCATCAATCCATGATACCGATCGGAATAAGTCCAACAAAGGTTCAGGACAGGCATAAAAGATCCGAACTGCTCCCTTTTCTTTCAAAATTTTTGCATATCTAATAAACTGAATCTGATCGCCAATTCCCTGTTCGGATAGGATTAAAATACTCTTGCCAAATAAATCCGAGCCATCCCACATAGGTTGAGTGAATTTAGGTTCAACAAATCCCTGTTCTAAAAATTGTTTACTTTTGAATCGCCATTCATACTCAGCCCAGCCTTCTTGAAATCTTCCCGCTAAAAGCAAAGTCTGGGCTAAATTAAATCGAGCATTGGCATAGGTGGGATTGATAGAAATTGCTGCTGAATGATGTAAAATAGCACTTTCTAAATTACCAGTATCCCGATAGATCGCGGCTAAACCGCTGTGTGCCTCTGCATAATCTGGCTTAATTTTGATGGCTTGTTCATAGCTTTCCCTAGCTTCATTATACCGATCGTGTTGGTGTAGCGTAGTCCCTAAATTGCTATAAACTTCTGCATGATTAGGATGCAGTTTAATCGACTCTTGGTAATGATAAATAGACCGATCTAGTTCGCCAATTTTGCCGTAGGCAATACCTAAATTTGTGTGAGCCTTTGCCAAACTAGGATTATATTCTAATGCTTTAGTATAAAGCTCGATCGCCTGTCTAAACTCTCCCTTTTCATTGTAAGAATTACCCCAATTAAAGTATGCCTTAGCTATACTTTCCTTGAGATTTGGGTATTCAGAATTCTGTTGATAGATTATTTTGAATGTATCGATCGCCTCTTCTATTTTCCCTATCTGACCGTAGAGATTGCCAAGATTGAATAACAAGTCATAACGATCGGGGGCAATAACAGCAGCTTGCTTTAATAAGATAATAGTCCGATCGATGTCTTTATTTTGATAACTAATTGCCGCTTGATTAACTAATTCTTCAATAGATTTACTCATAATAGAACCTGGTAATAATGTTTCCAATTTATTGACTATGTCATCGATTACAGACTGTAAATCATTTAACTTGGACTGACGAAAAATTGTGATAGATTTGTACCAGTTATACTGCCAACGCCAGTCAGGAACAAAGGGAAGAATTAGCCATGTCGTTTTACCCATAGCGCCAGACAAGTGAGCAACAGCACTATCAATAGTGATCACTAAATCTAAATAATTAATAATTTCTGCTGTATCAGCAAAATCTTTAATGTCTTGACTTAAATCTAAGACGTTATCTCTGTGTATTCTTAGTATGTCTTGATCAGTATCATCGATTACAGGCTGAATAATAAAAAAGTTTATACGACGGCAATAAAATAACTGATGAAGGTAGGGAAGACCGATCGATCTTTCCTTGGCTGTGGGATGGTTAGAATTAGTTTGCCATACAACCCCGACTTTTAACTTATCCATGAAAGGTTGGAAAAAGTTAGCCCATTTGATCGATTCCCTTTGGGGCAAATATCCCTCAACAAAGGGAATTTCATTGAACAAATTGGGCAAATTTCCTAAAGGAATATAATAATCACAATTAGGAAATGTATCTCCATCTTTCACTAACCGATCGATGTAATTGAGTTTTTGAAATAGACGAACTAGGGTCTTATGACAGCCGTAGTAAATTGCTTTTACTTTATCCCTTATTAAGGGTAAATAACGAATGAATTGAATTTGATCGCCAAAGCCTTGTTCAGGATGAACATAAAGAACTTTATCTGATATATTTTCCTTCCCATCCCAAAGAGGTTGACTATAATTTAGTCTTTGATTGTGGTTGTAAAATCCTTCGACTTGCCAACGATATAGATATAATTCTAATCCCTTTTGTAGGTTACCTTGGCTTAGAAGTGCTGTAGCTAGGTTTAACTTTGCTTCTGTTAGGTTAGGGCACAATTCTACCGATCGTTGTAATAAGTTTACCGCATTATCTATGTTGCCTAAAACAATTTCGATCGTTCCTAAGTTATTGTAGCTTCTCCATAGTTAGGATTGTTTTTGATTAGGCGACAATATTTTTCTTTCTCTATTATTCTTTCAAACTGTAATTGCTGAAGTTCTAATTGTTGTTTAACTCTTCTAATTGCAGGTAACCAGTCTTCTTGGGCAAAACGTCTAAATAAACGCACCGATCGGTACCAAGGAGTATCCGAGCCTTTTAAGAACCAGCGCCAATCAGGAGCAAAAGGTAAAATTATCCATGTGGGAACTCCGAAAGTGCCTGCCAAATGACCAATCATGGTATCAACGGTGATCACTAGGTCTAACTGTTGTACTAAAGAAGCAGTATCTGTCAGGTCTTTTAGTAAAGACATAAGGGGAATAACCCGATC
>PHFO01000180.1 GCA_002861535.1 Cyanobacteria bacterium M5B4
TAATTGTAATAGAATGTGTCAAGACAGCCAAAAAATAAGGAGGAAAAAGTGTTGGCAAATCGAGACTACACCTTAATTCTTGATAAGAGTGGCAGTATGGCAACCAGAGACCAGGCAGGGGGCAAGTCCCGCTGGAGTGCCGTTAAAGAGTCTACTCTCGCTTTGGCAAGTAAGTGTGAAGAGTTGACCCCGATGGTATTACAGTTTATACTTTTGCTGGTCGTTTTAAGCGTTATGACAATGTTACTGCTGCTAAAGTTGAACAAATCTTTCAAGAGAATGAACCTAGTGGCAGCACCAACTTAACAGCAGTTTTGCAAGACGCTCTTGATCATTATTTTCGTAAGAAGGAACGCAGACATGAAACTATTTTAGTAGTGACAGACGGCGAACCAGACGATCGCAAGTCGGTGTTTGAAGTTATTATTAAAGCAACACAAAAAATGAAGGCAGATGAGGAATTGGCAATCTCATTTTTACAAATTGGTAATGATCCGGCTGCCACTCAGTTTTTGAAAGCATTGGATGATAAACTTGTAGAGGTGGGGGCAAAGTTTGATATTGTTGATACTGTCACTTTTGCTGATATGGAAGACATGACAATGACTGAAGTTTTAACTAACGCTATCATTGATTAGTTATGCCAGAGGAATCGATCGAGGATATTTTATCGGCACTAAGACCAAAGGATAGCGGTCTCGATAAACTCATAGAAGGATTAGAACAGAGTTCCCGATCGGTTGGTCATTCTTTGGGAGTCGAGCAAAAGACCGAAATAATGACAAGCCCTGTAGTTAATAAAGACCGATTTTTAGATAAAATCCTAGAAGATATTACTCAAGGGGAAACAACACCTCCAGAAGAAGCTAAACAACCCTCGATAGTAAGAAACGATGACACTCCTGAAGAGTTAAAAACGATCGCTAAAGACTTAACCAAACAGAAGACCGATCGGGCAAAAGAATGGTTAAAAGAGTTAGACCCCCTCTCCAGTGAAGGTTTATGGTTTAAGGAGTTTGCTAAACATTACCCCTCTGAGTTGGAAGCGGCTTTAGACTATTTGCAATAGTTTAACTAGCAGTTACAACTCCGCCCGATCGTAGGCAGCAATAATTCTCTGCACGAGGGGATGGCGCACTACATCCGATCGGGTAAATTCTACAAAGCCAATCCCTTCTACCTGACGCAAAATGTTACGGGCAATAATCAGACCAGAGGTTTGATGGGGCGGCAAGTCAGTCTGGGAAATATCCCCGGTGACTACCATCTTGGACTGGGAGCCTAGACGGGTAAGGAGCATTTTCATTTGGGCAGGAGTGGTATTCTGCGCCTCATCGACGATGATAAACGATCGGTTTAGCGTCCGTCCCCGCATATAGGCAAGGGGGGCAATTTCGATGATGCCCTTTTCGATCAGTTGAGGTACCCGATCGGCTTCCATCAGTTCGTAGAGGGCATCGTAGAGGGGGCGGAGGTAGGGGCTAATTTTTTGTTGCAAGTCTCCGGGCAAAAAGCCTAGTTTTTCTCCAGCCTCCACAGCAGGGCGAGTGAGGATGAGGCGGTCGTAGACATTATCTTGCAATGCCTTTACTGCCAGCACGGCGGCCAAAAAAGTTTTACCAGTCCCTGCTGGACCAATGCCGAAGGTGAGGTCATGGCTCTCGATCGTGTTGACGTAGTGCTGCTGCCGCCAGGTGCGGGTCTGGATTGTCTGTCCTTGGCGGGTGCGGGCGAGGTGAGGGCGATGTTTCCATTCATCCACCAAAGAGCGATCGAGGGCAGTCTGCGCGCTAATCAAATCGGGTTCGCTAATGGGGCTACCCTTACTCCAAAGGGGTTCCAGGGCCTCGAGCAGTTTGACCGCCCTGTGGATCAGTCGTTCTTCCCCTTCTATCCATAGTTCCTGTCCCCGCAAAACGATCGTGGTTTTGGTAAAAGACTGTATCTGTTCCAAGGCACGATCGAGGGCAAGAGCCGCCGTGAGGGTAGGGATAGGAAATACTAACCGATCGGTCATGTACTAGAAACAGGGGGCAGTTGCAGATTTTCTTCCCCTGCAATTAGTTTAGCACTAAGAATTTTATCCCCCAGCCGCAAAGAACGTAACACTTCCTGCCCCTCTACTAGATAGCCAAATACAGAGTAGTTTCCATCCATCAAGTTTAAGCCCGCTGGTGTCAGGTCAGATTCAAACAGATAGAGGAAAAACTGAGAAGAGCCGTCATTGGGATTATCGTAGCTGTGCGCCATTGCCAGGGTGCCATAGGCAGAAAAAGGTAATTTCGGTAACACCCGATCGTAGCCCGCCTCCGCCAAGGTTTTGCCATAGATGGGCATAGGTTGCCCAGGAATACTAATCTCCATGGGGACTGTGCGATTTTTGCCCGTCTTTGGGTCAACATAGCCATCGGCATCCCCTTCCGGGTCTCCTGCCTGCACATAAAACCCTTCATCAGCCCGATTAAAACTCAAGCCATCATAAAAACCAGCTTGGACAAGGGCGGCAAATTGCCCGGCATTGACAGGGGCATTGTAGCCATCCAAGACCAATTTCATCGCCCCCTTATTCGTGACCATCTCTACTGTAGCCCTGCCCTTGAGTTGGGGTAATGATTGGTATTCCTGAGGTACGGTAAAGGGAAATTGTTGCACCATATCTTCCTCGATCGTGGTGACAAAAACCAGGGATGCTTCCGACAGGGGCGTAATCTCTAGGCGTTTTTTCTTCTCGATCGCTACGCGCAAAGGGATCAGGGATTCAACCAAGTTAGTATAGGCAGTCTTTGCTTCCTCTTGGTAGAGGGGATTCACCGCCGTCAGAATCTCTTCTTCTTTTTGGGTGAGAATCTCTTCTACCTGATTCATCATTCCCCGTAAGCTACTCCAGCGCTTCAGTTTTGCTTCTTTGTGCATATTTTCTAAAATCTGTTGCACCGATCGGATGGCAGGATTATCAATAGGCAGAGCATTGCGTAACAAAATCCGGGCATCTTTAATTGCCGTTGTTGCTGGAAGAGCCGCGATCGTAGGTTGGGGCGCTAAAATCAAGACCCAGAGGAGACACAAGAGAGCAAAAAATTTACGCATGGGATGTAGAAATATCAGTAGCCGCTTTAATTATCCGATCGATGGCAGTAGTTGGGCTAAATTTTTGCAGGGAAGGTAATTGTTGCTATATTTGATTACTGGAGAAGTGGCAGAGTGGTTGAATGCACCTGACTCGAAATCAGGAATGGGGGCAACCTCATCGGGGGTTCAAATCCCCCCTTCTCCGCTCCTAGAGACGTTTTTAGGGTTAGAAGAAGCTTGTCCGATGCTGAAATCTGCCATTAGATACAAAGTTAATGAAGCGGGTGGTCAGTACATTGAAATCCCTACCCAGAAAGTAAAGCCCTCTCAGACTTGCCCTAGCTGTGGTCATCAAAGCAAGAAAGAACTCAATGAGCGCACACATGATTGCCCAAAATGCGGCTACAAAGCAGATCGGGATA
>PHFO01000181.1 GCA_002861535.1 Cyanobacteria bacterium M5B4
CTGCCATCTGAATGTCAGATAAGCCTAGTTGCATTATAAACGACGGGGTAACTTCCGGCAAACGCCCGCTACAGATACCAACAATCTAGAGATGATTGATCAATGATCTTCACCCAATTTGGTTATATCGCTTGTCGAAAGTTAATCTGGCGTGTACAATATATCGAGAGTGGCTTGTGAGTATGGTCTGCACCACCGCGTACCCCGCACCCGCAGCCCACACCTTTGCTGGATCGGCGCGTTGTGGCTCAACATTGGCTTGTGTAATGAAGCACAGGTGCAATGTTCATTGTCATACCCTTACGATGCGATGCAAGCCGATTGACCGAGAGAATTGAAAGAAATTGATGGACGTAGTTGTGAGCGATCAAGCACAGAGATTTGAGGGGCATGTGGATAGCTGGACGGAACGTGCAATTGATGCAATCGCACAGAATACCATTGCTGGGGCAGCCGAGCTTGCTGAGCAAGGTGCAGATGTACTCTTGCGCTGCGCCCGTGTAGATGAAACAGCTACCCTCGCGGCCTTCAATGAGCAGGTCTTGCGGATCAGCATCGCTCTGATCCGCGCTCAGCCGGCGATGGCTCCGCTGGTCAATCTGGCGAATACGGCTCTGTGGGGGCTAGATGCGTGCCGCACCCATGCCGATGCACGCACGCGCCTTGCGGCGTTGGTGCGTGATTTTAAGCGTCGCTTGCGGATGCACGAGACCACGATTGCCGAAGCCGTGCTGCCGCTGATTCCCGACCGAGCCACCGTTCTCACGCATAGCCGTAGCGCAACGGTGCGAGCGGCGTTACTGCTCGCGCAACGAGCCGGGCGGCAGCTGACGGTAGTGTGTACCGAAGGCGCCCGAACTATGAGGGGCGCGTGATGGCGACAGAGCTAGCCGCGCAGAATATCCCCGTGCGGCTGGTGATAGATGCGCTTGCGGCGAGCCGGGCGGCCACCGCCGATCTGGTATTGGTCGGGACGGATCATCTGAACCGAGATGGGCTTGCCAACAAAGCGGGCACATTTGGGGTTGTGATGACGGCGAAGTCAGTAGGTGTGCCCGTCTATGCGCTGTGCAGCAGCAGCAAGTTTTTGCCGCCCGGCTATGCCCGCCCCAAGCAGCACCATCGCCCCCCTGAGCAGGTGTGGGAGCAGGCTCCGGCGAGTGTGCAGGTTGAGAATTACTACTTTGACTACACCCCGCTCACGAGCATTGCGGGCATTGTCACCGAACGGGGAGCCTTGCCGCCGGCGGTCATTGAAGGCTGGCTGGCTGCGCTGCAACTGCATCCAGCTCTGGCGGCCAGCCAAGCGGGGGCGTGAGGCGTGGACCACCAATTGATCAAAGAAAGGCTCCGCGATCACATGCAACAGTCATTCATCAACGAGGATACCCAACCTAGGTCTGCTCCGCGCATTGCCACCCAGTTTACTGCTGACGCGCCAATTACCTTGTATCATGGTGATTGTCTTGATGGATTGCGGCTGATCCCTGACGGAAGTGTCACGCTGATTATTACCTCACCGCCCTATAATCTTGGCAAACGGTATGAGGACCACCAGCAGCTTGACGCATATCGAGATTCGTATGAGCTGATCATTCGTGAACTTCGGCGCGTATTGGCTGAACAGGGTTCAATCTGCTGGCAAGTAGGCAACTATGTTGCGAATGGTGAGATTGTCCCGTTAGACATCGTGTTTTATCCACTCTTTAAGCGGCATGGCTTCAAACTTCGGAATCGCATTGTGTGGCACTTTGCTCATGGATTGCATGCCTCCAAACGATTTTCGGGACGCTATGAAACGCTGTTATGGTTCACGAAAACTGACACGTATACCTTCAATCTGGATGATGTTCGCGTTCCTGCAAAGTATCCCGGTAAACGGCACTTTAAGAAAGGCCCCAAATATGGTACTCCCAGTGGCAATCCGTTGGGAAAAAATCCTTCGGACATATGGTCTATTGTTGTCCACGATTGGGAGACAGGGTTGTGGAACATTCCCAATGTCAAAGCGAATCATCCAGAAAAAACCATCCACCCCTGCCAATTTCCGATTGAGTTGGTCGAACGGTGTATCTTAGCCCTATCCAACAAAGGCGATCTTGTCTTCGATCCCTTTAGCGGTGTCGGGAGCGCAATCCTTGCAGCCCTGATGCATGATCGCCGTGCCGTTGGGTTTGAGAAAGAAGCTGAATACATCCAGATTGCCCATCAACGCATTCATGATTTGTACACTGGGGCATTGAAATACCGTCCTTTAGGAAAACCTATTTATGAGCCTACAGGACGTGAAAAGGTTTCTCAATTTCCCCATGAATGGTTGCAAAATAGTGGTGATGGATGATTATCGCTGGACGCTATTCATTTAATCGTGGCGATGAAGTTGTGCAAAAGGAATATGCTGGTCTGTTACGCGAAGTAGAGGAAGCGATATGGCGCGTCAATGCAGAGAGTCATCGTACCAAAGCAAGTCAGGAGAAGACGAAGCGCGGGAAGTGGCTCTATAGCCCAACTAGTTTGAATGGAGCTATCAAAGAGCTTTTGCAGCAACGAGGCTGGCAACGGCAGCGTGTTGAGATTGAGTATTCGAGTGCACATTATACACCTGAATATCAAGGCCCTATTGAGCGCAAAATTAGGGCTTATCGTGAAATGGATTTCGTAAAAGAAAAGTTAAGACTAGAGGTACAGTTCAAGAAATATGCTTTTATGGTATATAATGTTGCCGCGAAGATGACAATATTTCGTAATCTTGGACACATTGAAGTTGGCATAGAAGTTGTTCCAATTAAACAATTTGCCGAGCAGATGTCGTCTGGCGTGTCCTATTTTGAGCAGTTTGTCTGGGATTTGGAGCAACGGGGAGTGTCAGATATTGACATCCCCGTCTTGATTTTGGGCGTTGATAGTGAGTCGAGTGTGCAACACCCATAAGAAATCAGATGTTGTTGCTTTTCTGCGCTTTTGCCTAGCGTGCTCCCAACCCCAACGACGTGAGGAACCGTTGCATGGGTGATGTGCCTGCGCCCAGCACGATCTCATCCGGTGGATTGAGCAGGCGTGTGCGGTAGATGGTGTGGTTACCATCCAGCCCCTTGAGGTTGACTTCTTGGCGGAGCGTGTCGCCGATCCGCACCGTATCGAGCAGTTGCCGGAACGCAGGATCAGCATACACCTCTGCCGAACACGCGAGTTCGCCGCTACGAGCCAGCCCCTGTATCCGCGCTGCCTTGTTCACCGATGAGCCGAAGTAGTCTAGCCGATCATTCAGCGTGACCAGAATCGCCGGGCCGCGATGGACACCGAGCTTCAGCCAAACCTGCTCTGAAATGTTGCGCTGGGCATTGTAGGCTTCGATCTGGGCGAGAAAAGCGGCAATCGCCCGCATCGCTTGCTCGTTGTTGAGGAACGAAGCCATCACTGCATCGCCGATAGTTTTCAGCACGCGCCCGCCGCAATCCTCAATCGCCCGAAATAGAAT